>DASYYL010000245.1:0-12359 GCA_035933915.1 Verrucomicrobiia bacterium | reverse complement strand
ATCTGTTTCCCCGCCTGTCCGGTTCGCCTGTGGATGGTTTCGACGATACGATGCTCTGGTTGGGGATCGGAAACCGATTGCCAAATTTTATGGAGCGGACCGGATACGTCGGCGTGCTGCCCTGGATGCTGGCACTGTGCGCGCTTGTCTGTAATCGAAATCGCTGGATGATCTTCTACGGGGCGGTCGTCGTGGTGTCCCTTGCGGCAGTTTATGGGATGCCACCGTTTCCGGCGCTCTTCGATTCGTTGCCGATAATAAAAGATGTTAGCCAAACTCGTTTGGTCCTCTTGGCGGGCTTTGGCGTGGCGGTGCTGTCAGGATTTGGATGGGACGGCTTTTACCGGCATGAAAATCGTCGCAAAGGACTATGGGCCGTCGTTGTATTTTGGATTGTCATTGGCCTGGTCCTGTTGGGGTATTGGTTCAAGGTCGAACCGCGCTGGAAACTTTTGGATGCGCATTATCGGGCCTATCTAAACTCGCAATTTCAGATGATGGCGGGAAACGTGCTCGTATCCATCGCTTTGCTTTTGCCTCTAATCATCCGGCAATATAGCCTGCGTTCGCTCATCGGATTGGGGTGGATCGCGCTTGATTTGCTTTCCTTCGGCATGGGCTTAAACCCGGCGGTGCGCTGCGAAAGTTATTATCCGGGCGCCCCGTCCATTGAATGGCTGCAACGAGACAAAACCAATTTCAGAATTATCGGCCTGGGGATGGTCTTTGTGCCCAACGCCCCGGAACTTTACGACATCAAAGACGCCCGCGGATTTGATTTTGCAACCGTCCGCCGTTACGAAGAATTAATTAACGGTAACACTGGTTCATTTTTCTTTTACCGCACAGCAGCTGCGTTGCCTGCTGCCGTGCCGTTGCTGGCGATTAAGTATGTATTGAATTTCAATTCACCCCCGCCTAACCCCCCGCAGTTCGACTTGATTTACTCGAACCAAATTACAATCTATCGCAACCGGCAATTCCAGGGTCGTGCGCTTACCGTATTCAACTACGACGTCGCCGCTCCGGCCTCAATTTTGAAGCACGTCCGTTCCAGCTCATTTAACCCGGAACGAACACTTTTATTGGAACAGCAGCCACAAATTCCCGTTTCGCGCCTTCCTGCTTCAGCCACCTCAACCTATGCAACCAATTCGTCCGCACACATTGTTTCCGAACAACCCGACGACCTGACCGTGGACGCCTCCGTCCCGCAACCGGGTTTTCTGCTCCTCTTGGATACTTACTTTCCGGGCTGGACCGCCACCGTGAACGGGACAAAGACGCCAATACTGAGGGCGGATTACAATTTCCGCGCCGTCCAATTGCCCGCCGGAAAATCAGTCGTGCGGTTCGTCTACCGGCCCGCGAGTTTCCGTTGGGGCATCGGACTTTTTTTTTTAGGACTGGCAATTCTGGCCGCAATGTTGGTTGGAAACTTCCGAAAATCCTCAAAACCCACTTCGGAGCCATGAGCTTTCAATATTTTTAAGCCCAGTAAATTTTCCCCAAAAGGATCTTCCCGCGGTTGACCCATGAACCGCTTCTAGCTTTAGCCGTATCAAACCATCGGACGACAATCCTCTCTCTTCCAGCCCGTCCTCCGTAGCAGCCCGTCCCGTTGTCTTCGGGAGCACGCACGTTGCCAGGTTCTGCAGACAAACGCGGAGTAGCGATACTGCGGAGGGTGGACCGGAGTGGGCCGGGTGGGAGAATCCTTCGACAATATTTTCTCAACCGGTCAACGCGGAGAATTTACCCACTCGATGTTCGGTGTTCAAACCGTCTTCCCGCTCAGTATCCCTGTCGAACCAGCCACCAAACGCCAACCATTAGCGCAATGCAAATGAGTGACATCGTCAGGGCAGGCACTAAAAAGACGACAACATTCATGGCAATCCCGGCGAACAACGGGATCATCGAACGCTGCTTCCAGCCGTAGATGAGATAGCCCGTACCGATTGTGCCCCAAATCATCCCGGCAAAAATGTCACTGGTAGTCCATGTGCCCATAAACAAATCATAAAAAAGGGGTTGCCATTTGGCCAGATTGAACGATAGTGAAATGTAATCAGGCAATGTCAGTTTTATGAGCAGATTCTTCCGCCCAAACCTGGATCGGCCCGGCCGCATGGCCCGCGGGGTCCTCGGGGCGGTTTGCCTTATTGCAGGCGTCATTGTTGGAGGCGACGTCCTTTGGTGGGCGGGGCTGATTCTCGTGGCTGCCGGCTTGTTCGCCATCTTCGAAGCTGTCTCCAACTGGTGCGTCATGCGCGCCTGTGGAATTAGAACGAAATTTTAATCTCCTTCGAATTTCATTTGCCAGACATGGAATTTCCTTATTCCATTGGGGCATGAATGTTATTCCCCTCGGAAACTTTCTGAGTATAGCGGTAATTTCAACTTTCTTCGCAGTCACAACCGCCTCTGCCGCCGGCACCAACGAAACCTCAACCGCATCCGCCATCGCGAATGCGTCTGACGAAAAAGTCGCGGCCGAGGCCGATCAACAGAGAATGATGAACCTGCTGGGAATTGCAGCGCTTCGACCCGGCCGCGACGGCAGCCATACAAACGCCCCAAATTACGCCAACTACGACGAATCAAAGGCGAACGTGTATCCCAATTTGCCGGATCCCCTCGTGTCGAATAACGGCCTGAAAATCACCACGCCGGAACTGTGGTGGAAACTGCGCCGGCCCGAAATTGTCGAGGATTTCGATAGCCAGATTTACGGGCGAATGCCTGTCAGTACGCCGTCCGTTAATTGGGAAGTCACTGGCGTAGACCATACGAACGAATTCGGCATTCAAGTCATTACGAAACATCTCATCGGCCACGTTGACAATTCCCAGGACCCTCAAATCGATGTAAACATAGATTTGACCCTCACCACGCCTGCCGATGCCAAAGCCTCGGTTCCCGTCATCATGCAATTGGCCTTCCGGTTTCCCCCGGCGCTCCTCGCCCGGATTCGCAAAATGTATCCCGACCTCGATCGCGGCCCGGCATGGCAAAAGCAAGTCCTCGCCAAAGGCTGGGGCTGCGCCACTTTGATCCCCACAAGCATTCAGGCCGACAACGGCGCCGGATTGACCCAGGGTATCATTGGGTTGTGCAATAAAGGACGGCCCCGCAAGCCGGACGACTGGGGCGCTTTGCGTGCCTGGGCCTGGGGCGCAAGCCGCGCGCTCGATTATTTTGAGACGGACCCGAATGTGGACGCCAAACGGGTTGGGATTGAAGGCCACTCGCGTTACGGCAAGGCCACGCTCGTCGCGATGGCCTATGATCCCCGCTTTGCCATCGCATACGTCAGCTCGTCCGGAGAAGGCGGAGCCAAATTGTTTCGCCGCAATTTTGGCGAACCCGTCGAAAACGTCGCCGCAGCCAGCGAATACCATTGGATGGCCGGCAATTTTCTGAAATATGCCGGCCCGCTTACTGCCGGCGATTTGCCCGTGGACGCCCACGAATTGATCGCCCTCTGCGCGCCGCGCCCGGTCTTCATCAGCGGCGGAGCCACTCGCGGCGATGGTTGGGCGGATGCCAAAGGCATGTTCATGGCCGCCGCCGCCGCCGGGCCGGTCTATACACTGTTAGGCAAACGCGACCTGGGCACGACGAACTTTCCCCCCATTGGCACTTTGCTTTCGGGCGACATCGCGTTTCGCCAGCACACCAGCGGTCATACCGACGGGCCCAACTGGCCGTTTTTCCTCGACTTCGCCGAAAAGTATTTTGCGACATCCGTGACAAATTGATTTAATTTGCGCAATGAACCTGTTGCCCTTTGGAAAATTGCCGCCGGCGAAACCGCGACGGTTTGTGCCCGATAATGTCAATCTGGGGGATTGGCCGCGCATCGCGCCACTCTTTCAAACCCTGGAGCAACGCGCCCGGGAGCTAAAGACTGCGGAGGAACTCCAGGCATGGCTCCTGGATTGGAGTGAACTCAACGCCGCCCTGGATGAAGAGTCGTCGCGCCGCTACATTGCCATGACCTGCCATACGGACAACGCCGATGCCGAAAGGGCTTATCTGCATTTCGTCGAAAACATTGAGCCCCAATTGAAGCCCAGGCAATTTGTGCTGGAGCAAAATTATACCGCGCATCCGTTGCGCTTGCAATTGCCGCCGGAGCGCTTCGCCGTTTTTGACCGCGACATAAAAAATCACGTCGAGCTCTTCCGGCCGGAAAATGTGTCTTTGGAAACCGACGAAGCCAAACTGTCGCAGCAATATCAAAAACTGAGCGGCTCGCTCACCGTCAATTTTCGTGGCGAAGAAAAGACGCTCGTTCAAATGGGCCGTTATCAGGAGGAAACCGACCGCGCTTTGCGGCAGGAAGCCTGGGAGCTGGTCTCCAGGCGCCGTTTGCAGGAAGCCGACAATTTCGACGATATTTTCGACCGGCAAATTGTTCTGCGGGCGCAAATCGCAAAGAACGCCAGTTTTGAAAATTATCGCGATTACGCCTTCCGCCGCATGGGGCGCTTCGATTACACACCCGAAGACTGCGCCAAATTTCATGATGCCGTTGAAAAGGAGATTGTTCCTATCGCGCGTGAGTTGCAGAAACTGCGTCGTGAACAGTTGAAATTGGACTCGCTACGCCCGTGGGACATGGCTGTGGACCCATTAAACCGGCCGCCGCTAAAACCATTCGCCCAAACCGAAGAAATGGTTTCCCGCACGCAAAAAATCTTTAATCGTCTCGATACGGAACTGGCGGACGGCTTTCAGCAAATGCAGGACCTCAAGTTGCTGGATTTGGAAAATCGCAAGGGCAAGGCGCCCGGCGGCTATCAATCCACGCTTGCCGAGTCGCGGTTGCCGTTCATTTTTATGAATGCCGTCGGGTTGCAACGCGACGTGGAAACCATTTTGCACGAGGCAGGCCACGCGTTTCACGCCCTGGCAACGCGCGATGAGGACCTTTATCCCTACCGAAGCGCTCCCATCGAATTCTGTGAAGTCGCTTCCATGAGCATGGAGCTTCTGGGAAACGAGTTCATCGAGGAGTTTTATCCGGCCGATGACGCCAAACGCGCCCGCCGCGTCCATCTGGAGGGAGTCGTCGCGGTTTTTCCCTGGATCGCGACCGTGGACGCGTTTCAGCACTGGGTCTATACCCACCCGAATCACTCCCGCGAAGAACGCCGCAAGGCGTGGCTCGCATTGATGGACCGGTTCGGCGGTGACGTCGATTGGAGCGGCTTCGAAAATGCCCGTGCCAATTTGTGGCACCGGCAGCTCCACATTTTCATCCATCCATTTTATTACATCGAATATGGCATCGCCGAGCTTGGCGCGTTGCAGGTTTGGGCCAATTCAAAGCGCGATAAAGCGCGCGCCCTGAGCGATTACAAAAAGTCCCTCACTCTCGGCGGCTCACGCCCCCTCCCGGAACTCTTCTCCGCCGCCGGCTGCCAATTTGAATTTAGCGCCCGTACCATCCAGCCGCTGGCCGGAATGCTGCGGGAAGAATTGGTAAAACTATGACCCTATAGGTCCGGTACGTCCTATCGGTCCCATGCGATATGGCCAGGAAATGTTTAGCCCCCGTTTTGACAATTTTGCTCATTGGCCATGCCGCACTCTCCCTCGCGGAACCTTGGTCGGATCGCATTACCGTGACCGTCCATGGCCACGGGCCGGATATCGTCCTCATTCCTGGCATGACCTGTTCGAGCGCTGTCTGGGACGCCACAGCGGCGCATCTCGAAGACCATTTCCGACTGCACCTCATTCAGGTGGACGGCTTCGCCGGGACTCAGGCTATGGCTAACGCAGAGGGACCCGTTGTACAACCGACCGTCGACGCCATTGCCGCCTACATCGAAGCAAACAACTTGAAATCACCCAAAATCATTGGCCATTCCCTTGGCGGCACCATGGGAATGATGCTGGCAATTCAACATCCCGAGGATGCGAGCGCTCTGATGATTGTAGACTCATTGCCATTTACGGGAATATTGCTTCGCGTCGATAACGCGGCTGCGGCTGCGAAGAAAGCGGCAAAAATGCGTAAGAAAACCATCAAACAATCGGAAAAGGCCTACGCCCGGGATCAAAAAAAGTTCCTGCGTGTCCTCGTCAATTCTCCGGCAAGCCGCGAACTTGTCACCGGTTGGGCCGTAAATTCTGATAAATCCGTCGTCGCCCGCGCCACCTACGACGACCTGACGACCGACCTGCGGCCCGAATTGCACACCATAAAAGTTCCAGTGACTATCCTTTACGCCTGGGATGCCAGATCCGGCTATGCGCAGGTTGTGACCGATTGGTTTTACCAGCAAAACTACGCCGCGCTGCCCAACAAAACTTTGGTTCGGATTGACAATTCATATCATTTCATCATGCTGGATCAACCGGAGGAATTCTTGAAGCAGGTAGACAAGTTTCTGGGTTCTCAATAGGCCGTCCGATGCGAGGCTTTGCGTAGTCCGTGGCAGTCAGTGTTCGGCCATGCTTGTCAGTGTCGTCCCCAATTCTCCAGTTTAATAGCACATGAACCAGTCCTGCGAGTTCCGATTCCGTTTCCCTGAATCCCAAAAAACTGTCACAACTCTCATTTGGCGGACATCATTAAGCAAATGCCAAACCGAAATTCTCATTTTTCCCATAACGTTTTGAATATCACGCTGTCAATAATCCGGCGGTTTGCATTTTCCTAAAACGAGCTAAATTCAGTCATGGCACGACAGCTACGATTTCTTTTCTGCGCCGTGGGGGCAATTGTCGGCATCTGGGTGCTCGCCGTGGCCGGACATTGGTATTTGGAGAGCCTCAAAATGACCGCCGACAAGGTCCGTGCCTATATGGAATCGGTCGATTTTGCGCACCTGACCGCCCAAGCCCGCGCCAATGTAATCAAGGAACTGGAAGACAAGCTTAACGCGTTGCCTTACGACGAACGACAGCGATTGCGGTTGCAGCATCTTATCGACACCTGGTTCAACGAAATGACCGAGGACGAAAAAAGCCAATTTGTCGAAGCCACCATGCCAACGGGTATCAAGCAAATGATCGACGCCTTTCAACAATTGCCCGACGAGAAACGGCGCCGGCTGATTGATAATACCTTGAACAATTTGCGCAATGCCAATAACCGCCCGGTGCGTGGCTGGCAAAATAGCACAAACGCGCCACCCGGCGGCACGAACGCGCCGGTTATCAGCCCGGAACTGGAGGCCAAAATTCGCAATCTCGGGCTAAAAACATTTTATAGCCAAAGTTCGGCGGAAACCAAAGCAGAAGTCGCGCCGGTACTGGAAGAGTTGCAGCAACAAATGGAAAACGGACGAGTCATCCTGCGCCAGCAATGAATGTTTGGTGTCCAGCCTTCAGGCTGTCCGCGTTTCGCGCGGGACAGGGCGTAAAACAAAAGCCAATGAAATGGGGCAAGGATGGCCAAACGCCGCAATCTGCGAAAATGTTTGTTAATGCTCCACCCTATAGGCCGGGTGTCCACACCCGGCGAACCGTCTCCACTGCGTTTCAACGCTTCAACGTTTCAACGTATCAACGTGCCATCGCCTTCAGCCTTATCGAACTCCTGGTCGTCATTGCCATAATCGCTATCCTCGCGGCCTTTTTGCTGCCCGTCCTCAGCCGCTCAAAGGAAGAGGGCAGGGCGACCGCCTGCGTCAGCAACCTCCGCCAAATCGGCGTGGCCCTCCAAATCTACGTGGACGCAAACAATAACACTTTGCCGGTAATGCGCGACGCGCCCATGGACACAAACGCGTTGGCCACGAATACCACCCCCACAGTAAACACCGTCCTCGGCACTGAACTCGGCAACACGAACGTTTTGCGTTGTCCGTCCGATTTTCAGGGCATCTTCCAGCTCACCGGCTCAAGTTATGCCTGGAACAATCTTTTGAACGGCGAGAAGGCAGACCGCCTGGTCGTGATGGGACTGAATTTTAAACCGCAGGCAATTCCGGTTTTCTTCGACAAACAGGGTTTTCACGCCGCCCGCAGTGCAGCCAAAGCCGTGAATTATCTTTATGCCGACCAGCATATCAAGAATTTGCTGACGATTGAAGGAGCACTGCCCCCATGATTTCATTATTGGACGTGAAAAAGACCTTCGGCGGTCGCGTCGCGCTGCACGGACTGACCCTTGAGGTCCGCCCTGGTGAAATCTTTGGACTGCTCGGACACAACGGCGCGGGCAAAAGCACCGCCATCGGCATGATGCTCGGCCAGGTCTGGCCCACGAGCGGCGCCGTCAAAGTCTGTGGCCATGACGTCACAACACATCGGGCGCTCGCGCTCCAAAAGGTCGGCGCGATTTTTGAGGCGCCCGCCTTTTACGATTATCTCTCAGGCCGCAGAAATCTCGAAATCCTGAGTCAATACACCGCGCCCACTCCGGCCAACAGAATTGACGAGGTGATCGAGTGGGTCGGGTTGACCGGCCGCGAAGACTCCAAAGTGCGCACCTATTCTCACGGAATGCGCGCGCGGCTGGCGATTGCCCAGGCGCTATTACCGCGACCGGAATTGGTGATTCTCGATGAACCCGGCAGCGGTCTCGACCCTGAAGGCATCGCCGAAATGCGCCAAATTATCCTGCGTCTGCACCGCGACATGGGGCTGACCATATTGCTGTCTTCCCATTTGTTGAGCGAGGTCGAGCAGCTTTGCTCACGCATCGCTGTTTTGAACCAGGGCCGAAAAGTATTTGATGGGCCGATTGCAAATGCCAAAGCCGCACCCGGACGACTCATGCTGAAAACTCCCGATTTCGCAAAAGCCGCGACACTCCTGCTCGAACACGGCATAATCGCAGGTTCGAGTGACGGAAAGTATATCGTTCTGACCCCCGGTCGAACGCCCGCTGAGGCCGTGCGCATACTCGTCAATGCGAACATTCCCGTAAACGGCATCTGGCCCCACGAATCCACCCTCGAAGACTTCTATCTGGCCCTGATAAAAGCGGCAGCTAACTCCTAAATCAATGCAATATTTCGCCGTTTCCAATATTTGGTCGATTATTCTCTTTGTCCCAACAGGAGAGGGCAAGGGTGACGGAGAGTCTCTCGGCTCGCAAATTTCAGCCCGGTTCACGAAGAAGACGGCGGATCACGATGAGGCATGGATCCCGTCTAGCGCGTCTTTATAATAGAGCCACACCAGCCATGTTCCTCGCCCAACTCAAAAACGAACTCTGGAAGCTCTTCGGCAAAAAGCGCACCTATATCGGCTTTGGCGCGTTTGTCATCGCGCAATCGGCCATGCTCCTCGTCTTTAAACATACCCATTGGCAGAACGACTTCGAGCGGTTGTTAAATGGTAACGGTTATTTGGCCGCCGACTACATCTCCGCATTGACCGTTGCCTTGATTATGATCTGGCCGCAGTTGGCATTGCTCATGCCTCTCTATGTGACGCTCGTGGGCGGGGACCTGGTGGCCAAGGAAGCCGAGGATGGAACGCTGCGGATGATCCTTTCACGGCCGGTTTCACGCGTCCGATTGCTGCTGGTCAAATGGATTGCCGGAATTATCTTTACCGCCGTCCTAGTCGTGGCGCTGGGCGCCATCGCCCTGGGGTTTGCCTGCCTGTATTTTCCCTGGAAGGGGATGTTTGTATTCGGCCAGTCGCAGCCGCAAGCAGACATGACGTTTAGTCTGTTTACGCCGCATCAGGGGCTCGTGTTATTCGCGTTTTCGCACATTTTCATGATCGCCAACACCATCACCCTCATGTCAGTGGCGTTCATGTTTTCCTGCTTCAACATGAAACCCGCCGCGGCAACCATCCTGGCGCTCTCTTATATGTTTGTAAATATGGTTATGGAACGCATCCCGTTCTTTGACCGCTACCAGGACTGGTTTATCACGCACCATCTGCAATCCTGGTTTTGGGTGTTCCAGCAACCCACCCCCTGGCCGCAAATTTACCAGTCTGAGACCATATTGCTCGCCACCAGCGCCACCGCCTTCGTCATCGGCGTCATGGGCTTTCAGGTCCGGGATATTAAGTCATGAGGAAAGGCAGACGCTTTGAAAATCATTCTCATTCTCATCGTCATCCTCAAAACGGGCCGATCCGAAAATTGCACGTCGAGTCCATGAAGGAGGCGTCGTCCGTCGTTTCCGATAATCGGATACAATTCTACCGCTCCTAGCGGGAGAGGGCCGGGAGGGGGAGTGCCTCGATCCCCAGTGTTCTACCGGTTAATGGAGGGGCACAAGACAAAGGCAAAACGTCAACCCCGCTCCTGCAAGCAAGAGCGGGGCTACTGTAGTTGTGTGTTACTGACTTCCCAAACTTAAATTTTGCGCACTGCCTTGGCAGGCTTGGCTTGGACGGCCATATAGCGCTGCACCAGAAAAAGTGCCGAGAGTCCGATTCCCAACAGCAACGCAGTTGCGCCACCATCGGGAACGTTTTGGCTGGTTGAATCCATCAGCACCCATCCGGACAGACCATATTGACCGTTACCGGCGCCGTAAGCATTTTCCGGAATGGTGATAGTCGTGCCCGCGGCGATGCTTGCGATGTCCCAAACTTCCAGACCTCCATTGGGACCATCATATTTGCCGACCAGGTATTCAAACCCGGTGTCAAGAATCGAGGTCGAGGGATTCACACTCGAGAGAACATCTCCCAGGGTCGTCGCGGTTGTCAGGTCGCTGAAAGCGTTTCCTGAACGGTAAACCGTGTCGCTGCCACCGGGGACTGATACCGTTGTTGATCCACCCAGGCTTAATCCGATCATCGCGTTGATGTAATCGGCGTAATGTACGGGGTCGGCCGGTTCCGGCGGATTGACGTTACCCAATACGTACGGAGTTGTCCCCGGCGGAAAGTTCGGATCCACCGAAAGCGGAAGGGCGTGCGCGCTTGTCAAAGCCATGCACGCACACGCAACTGCGCAAAGGCCGATTTTCAAACTCATTCTCATACGGATATTACTGTTACGGTTTCTTCTCTGTTGTTTCTTCTTCTTAACCCGCCCGTCCAGCAAGCGAGTCGTATAGCACTATCTTTCTACTCTTAGCACAAGGGGTGCCACACTAAAACAGGATACTTTAAATGCTTTATCACAAACATGTTAAGTCGACTTTCGCGACTTCGTCCTCGCCGAATATTTGTAAGCGTTTCCGACAGTTCTCATCATGAAAACGAAACAGCAAGCGCAAATGTGTCCAGTAACAGGTTGATTATCAATTACATACAATATTCAAATTTGGCTGCCGACTAAAATGTAAAAAGGCCGATAGACTTTGCAAATAATTCGTTAAGGAAACCGACGTATACGACCGTACACACTTGCTGCGGCGTCGCTTATTCTCATTTAATGCCGGAAACTCCAATCTCAAATCTCAAACCTTCAATTATCATACGCCCGTTCGCCGAGATATGCATACCCGCGCCCTTCAAGCGGTGTCCCCGAAAGGAGCGCCTGGATAAAACCATTCCGCTCCACTTGAACCGTATGCAGAATTTTGTGGTCCGGATTTTCCTTCATCAAAAATTCGATTTGCCGGTCCGTCGTCGAATTCGTAACAGAGCCGCGACCGTGACGGAGCCGGTAATCAATGCTCGAATAAATCTCAAGCCCCGAATTGGTTTCACTGGCAAATTGAATGCCCATTGAGCGCCTCAACAAACCGACACTATCGTTTGTCGTCGCCAAGCCATCTGACAACAATTCTCCCTTTCCTGGAGGAGAGGGCCGGGGTGAGGGTGATCTCTCTGTGGCCGAGGCATGAGGCCCTCGTTGACCTATGATCGGGAATGATTCTCCTTCTGGGGACAAGCTGTCCCCACTCCGTCCCATTGGCGGCCCCGGCGCAAACCCGAGATCCTCCAGCATCGCCCGGCTGCGACCCCACGTGCCGTCGGCCTCGCTCACAAACGGCTTGCCATTGTAAAGCCCCAGATAATCCTGATACGCGATCACGCAAAGATGATTGGCATCAGATGCCGCCAGCCAGTTTATCAATTTTTTCGCATGCAACGTTGACTCGTAAGCATAGTCGCTGTCGAGAAAAGCAATCCGCCGGACGCGGGCGGGAATTTCATCAACCGCATTGAGATAACCAAAAATTAAACTCCCGCCGCCACTGTGGCTCGCCAGGACAACTTCGAGCTGGTTCGACGCAAAAATTCCGCAGACCTCATTCAGTATTTCGAGAATGCGCCGGTCAGAATTAGAATGTGACCTGCGCCACGCCGGCCAGCTTTTTGTGTCGGCCTCGAGATAGGCCACGACGATGGTTTCGTTGGTAACGACCCGCCGCAGCCAGCGAGTCTGTGCACCGATGTGCTGAATGTCAAAATGCCAGTCATCACCTGGGACAATCCTTTTTCCGATGGTTTCTTCAATCGTA
>DASYYL010000230.1:0-60276 GCA_035933915.1 Verrucomicrobiia bacterium | reverse complement strand
CCCGTGGCGGCTTTTTTTATCTTGAATCGTTTTATCGCGTGAAAATTTTCAGCGGCACAGCCAATGAGACTTTGGCCAACGCCATTTGCAAATCCATCGGCATGGATCTAGGCAAATGCACCATCAAACCGTTTCCCGATGGCGAGACGTTCGTCAAAATCGAGGAAAACGTGCGCGGCGAGGAGGTTTTCGTGGTCCAGCCGACGTCCCCGCCCACGAACCATAATTTGATGGAGCTGTTCATCATGATGGATGCGCTACGCCGCGCCAGCGCCAAGCGCGTCACCGCGGTAATGCCCTTTTACGGCTACGCGCGCCAGGACCGCAAAGACCAGCCGCGGGTGCCGATCACGGCCAAATTGGTGGCCAACCTCCTGGTGGCCGCCGGCGCGAACCGCATCCTGACCATGGACCTGCACGCGCAGCAGATCCAGGGTTTTTTTGATATTCCGGTGGACCATCTGTATGCGGCGCCGGTGATGTACGAGTATCTGAAGAAAAAAAAACTGCAAAATCTAGTGGTGGTCAGCCCGGACACAGGCGGATTGAAGATGGCGCATGCGTATTCCCAGGTGCTCGAAGCGGGCCTGGCCATTGTGGCCAAACGGCGCAAAAGCGCGTCGGAAGTCGAAAGCATGGCTGTCATCGGCGACATCAAGGGCAAAAACATTTTACTGGTGGACGACCTGACCGAAACGGCCGGGACGCTGACTGAAGCGGCCTGCTTATTGAAGAAAAAGGGGGCAAAACAGATATTGGCCTGCGTTTCCCATGCTATTTTGGGCGAAACGGGCATTCAAAGATTACGAAAATCGAGTATTGACGAATTGATTACAACTGATACAGTCCAACGCCCCGATATTGACGGTGTGAAAATAACGACGCTGTCGGTAGCGGGCCTGTTGGGCGAAGCCATCAAACGGATTAACAGTAATTCGTCGGTCAATTCGCTGTTCGAGTTTAAAGGCGGGCGCACCAGTTAGCGTCCGCGCAACCATTTTAATAAAATGAAATCAGTTCCGTTGACAGCATTTCCGCGGGCGGCGCATAAGCACCGCGGCGCGCTCAACCAATTACGCTCCAATGGCCGCGTGCCCGCGGTCATCTACGGACGCCAAACCGCCCCGCAAAACCTGGAAATCAGCGCGCGTGAGTTCGGCGATCTCATCCATCATCACGCCTCGGAAAACCTGCTGGTGGATTTGTCCATCGAGAACGATGCCCGCGCCAAGCGCCTGGCCCTCGTGCAGGAACTTCAGCGCCACCCCATCGACGGCAAAATCGTTCACGTGGATTTCCATGAAGTGGCCGAAAACGAAAAAGTCACCGTGCAAGTGCCCGTGGAAACCGTGGGCGAAGCGGCCGGCGTCAAGAACAGCGGCGGCGTTTTGGAACACGTTTTGTTCAAATTGAAGGTCCGTTGTTTGCCGAAGGATTTGCCTGAGCAAATTACCGTTGACGTCACCGCCCTCGAAATCGGCAAGACCATTCACATTGGCGAGATCACCGCGCCGCAGGGCGTGGAGATCATGGGCGATAAAAAGATTCCGGTGGTTTCCGTAGCGGCGCCGCGCGCCGAAGAAGAAGTCGCGCCGACGGCCGAAGCCAAGGGCGCCGGCGACGTCGAAATGACGAAGGAAAAGAAAGAAGAAGCCGAGGGCGAAGCCAAAGCGGGCGAGAAAGCCCCCGCCAAAGGCGAAGCCAAAACAGCCGAAAAAGGCGCGGAGAAAAAAGCCGAGGCCAAGCCGGCGGAAGCCAAAGCCGAGAAGAAGAAATAGTCCGGCAGATTGCCTGCCCGGCGTTCCGCTCAGATGGAAAACACTTTTCTCATCGTGGGGCTGGGAAATCCGGGCGCGGAATACGCCAATACGCGGCACAACGCGGGGTTTTTGCTGGTCGAAAAACTGGCGGCCCAATGGAAATGCGATTGGGCGAATGAGAAAAAATTTCGGGCGCGCGTGGCAAAGGGCGTGTTCGAGGGCCGGCGCGTATATTTGTGCGAGCCGCAAACTTTTATGAACGCCAGCGGCGATGCGGTGGGAGCCGCGATGGATTTTTATCAGTTGCCTCTGGCGCAATTGATCGTGGCGTCGGACGACGCGGATTTACCGCTGGGGACGCTGCGGCTGCGGCCCGGGGGCAGCAGCGGCGGGCACCACGGATTGGAATCCATCGAGAGCCATTTGGCGTCGCGGGATTTTGCGCGCCTGAAGATTGGCATCGGCCGAAGAGACGGCTCGCGCGAGATCACCAACTACGTCCTGGGCCGGTTTGATTCCGCCGAGAAGGATTTGTTGGAAAAAGTTTTGGACCGCGCCGCGGCGCAGGTGGAAACCTGGCTGGACGCGGGCATAGAAAAAGCAATGCAATTGAATGGAAACGTTGAGACGTTGAAGAGCTAAAATGTTAAAACGTTGAAACGACGAAGAAAATGAAACGATACGAAGGATTGTTCATATTGAACACAGCAGGACGCGAAGAAGGCGTCAAGGACACCCTTGACAAAATCTCCGCGGAAATCTCGGCCGTCGGCGGCAAGGTCGAAACGGTGCAAAAGATGGACCGCAAACATTTCGCGCGCGTGAGCGACAAGAAGCACAGCGCCGGCTTTTACGCCAACGTGATTTTTAACGGCACGCCCTCCATCATCACGCAATTGAACACCAAGTTCGCGCTGAACGAGGATGTTTATCGGGTCATGTTCACGGCGTCGCCCGAGCCGAAACCGGCCAAGTAAACTCCCAACCCCATCCTCCCATGGCCAACTTCAACAAAGTGATTATCGCGGGAAACCTGACCCGCGACCCGGAACTGCGCTACACGCCCAAAGGCACCGCCGTGGCGCGCATCACGTTGGCCGTCAACCGCACCTTTACCAGCGGCGAAGGCGGCGAGAAAAAAGAGGAAGTGAGTTTCGTGGACGTGGACGTTTGGGGCCGGCAGGCGGAGGTCATTTCTCAATACATGAAAAAGGGCCGGCCTTTGCTGGTGGAAGGACGCCTCAAACAGGATTCCTGGGAAGATAAAAACACGAAGCAAAAGATGAGCAAATTGAAAGTCGTCCTGGAAACCTTTTCATTTCTCGATTCCGGCAATCGAGGCGGCGACGGCAGCGGCGCGCCAGCCCGTTCCTCGGCCCCCGCAGCCGCGGCGCCGGCGCCGGAAGCACACGATGCGGAACCCCCGCAGGACGATGACGTTCCGTTTTAATCCAATTTTTCGCACTTAACCGTTTTCCGTTACTTTTATGAAGACTGAAGTTATTCTCACGCACAATATCGTCGGCCTGGGCGCCGAATCCGACCAGGTCAAAGTGGCCCCGGGTTTCGCCCGCAATTATCTCTTTCCCCAGCGTCTGGCCATACCGCTCACACAGGCCAATCGTCGTCATATCGAGGCCCTCAAGCGCAAACGCGCCGAGCGCGAAGCGCACGAGTTCAACACCATGACCGAGCTGGCCAAAGGCGTGCAAAAATTGATTTGCGTCATTAAGGTCAAAACCGGTGACGACGGCAAGATGTTCGGCTCCGTCACGTCGGGCATGATTGCCGACGAATTGAAGCATCAATTTGACATCACCCTGGACAAAAAGAAGATCCATCTCGAACACCCCATCAAAACGGTGGGCGAATACGAACTCGAGTTACACCTGCATTCCGAAGTCAAGAGCACTCTCAAGGTACACGTCCAAAGCCTGACGGCTCCTGCCGCCCCGGCGGCGGCGGCACCGGAAGCAAAACCCGAAGAACCGAAGAAGCCCAAAACCGAAAAGCGCGGCCACTATGCCAGACACTCCGATGCTGACAAGGCAAAGGCCGAAGCCGCCCCTGAAAGCAAAGAAAAGAAATCTCACGCCAAAGAGACCCACGCGGCCAAGGGCGAAAAGCACGCGCCTGCCAGGGGCAAGGGAGAGAAGCACGAGAAGAAGGGCAAAGGAGATTAACTCCGGGAAGCACCCGGGACCAGGCTCCAACATCCAGATAAACTTCAATTTCCAGGATCCAATGGCGGAATTCGGTTATTTGAAGTTGAATTTTCTTCAGCAGTCTATCTTGTCACGCGCACGTCTTGCGCATACAAACCCCGAATAGACTGGATAGCCTGAAATAACTCCCCGATTGCCTTTTTTCGCCCCTTGGAGAATAGGCCAAGCTTGCCTCGCGGACGGATATCGGCGCTTCCCAAAAGCCGCCACGAAGGCTCACCCGCAACACGACAAAATAGATTTTGTTTCTGCAGGCGGCCTGTTGGTGAATGAAAACCTCCACTTCGCAAAATTGAATCGCGGCAGCCGGGACGCGCCAGCGCCACTTGTCGCCCTCGAGCCGGATCTCGCGTTTTTGTGGGTCAACCACCAATAACCCGACGTCAGCTATGTTAATCCCACAAATACCGGTCATTGAACAGGACTTTGTATTTCTTCAAAATCCGCAGGTATTCTGAACGTCTCTTTCTTGTGATGCTCTTCCTGGAGTAGAATATATTTCCTGACCGCTTCAATATAGGCAGGGCTTCTAAAATTTGAATTTTGAATCGGCCTATGGCCTGCCTGGGCACCCGCCTGGAAGCGGCGTGTCTGTGTCCGTTACGAACGCCTTGCCGGGCTGATCTTATTAGATATTTATTACGTGAGCAATAGTTTTCCAGGAAACTATGCCACGGGTCTCGAATTGGAGGCTGGCAGCCTGGCTCTCAGCGGGGACTTTAGCGCCGCATTCTTTCCTTTCTCCAAGCCCGCCGCGTTTTAATCCGTCGTGAATCCGTGGTTCTTAATAATTTTGCCTGCCGGGCTTCGTAGCAATCGCGGGAATAACCGATGCTGATGCGAAACGAAACGGCATGGAAATGCAAACGCAGACTACGCCGTTCCTGAGCTCGATATTGGTTTGGAGCGTAGACTCTACAAATACGCCAGCCCTACGGGCTTTACGTGAAGGGCTTTTCGCGTAGCATGGGCTTTGAAATTGATTCGAACGTTTTTCATTTTGTTGTGTGTTGGTTGCGCCTGTGCGGTGTTTGTTGGGCTGCGCGCGAACGGGGCTGATTCGGGCCTGGCGGAATCGGCGAGGGCGATGCGGGTGTGGCGCGCGGCGGACGGTTTGCCGTCGGATTCGGTCACGGCCATTATCCAGACGCGCGATGGTTTTATGTGGATTGGGACGGATGCGGGATTGGTCCGGTTTGATGGAGTAAAATTCAGCCCAATGGTGCTTGCCGCTTACACGACCAATACGGTTTTTCATATCACCGCCTTGTGCGAGGATTCGAATGGGAATTTGTGGATTGGAACGCAAGAGAATGGCGTATTCGAAGCGGGACGGGGCCGGATACGGCATTACACCGGCGTTCTGCTGGACACCAATGTGACCAGCCTGGCAGCGGACGACCATGGAAGCGTGTGGATCGGCACAAAAGGGGGATTGAACCTGTGGAACGGGGGGAAATTTGAAGCATTTACCACCCGCGACGGTTTACCTGATGAGATGGTCACGGGGGTGAATGTGGCTCGCTCGGGGACCGTCTGGGTTACTACGCGGCCGGACATTCATCGCCAGGGAATGTGCCGGATTATCGGCGGCCATATAGTCCCGTATGCGTTTCAGACGCAAAGCCAGGGCCGGAGTCCGGAATACCTGGGCGCTTACGAGGATCGCCGCGGAAATCTCTGGGCATTCGGCGACACCTATCTCATCAATTTGGCGGAAGGCAAACGGTTTAATTATTTTCGCAGTTCGGAATCTGAAAATATTCGTATCTGGAGCTTGTGCGAAGGTTCGGATGGGCGGCTTTGGATCGGCACGAGCGGACGCGGTTTGTACTGTTTTGAAGATAACCGTTTCGAGCCGGTCCTGTTCGACAAGGAACGGTGGCCGTATGACGTGCGCGCGATTTGTGAAGATAATGAAGGCAACCTCTGGCTGGGCACCTCGGGCGGCGGCCTGATTCAACTGCGCCCGCAGTCGGCTTATATTTTGCACGAGGAACAGGGGCTTCCGGACAGCCCGGCGACGACTCTGGCTTCGGACCCCGCCGGACAGGTCTATATCGGCCTCCAGCGCGGCGGTTTGTTCGTGGGCCAGTCGGGACGGTTCGACGCCGTGGAAAACAGCGATAATCTGGCCATTCAAAATTATATCTCATCCGTTTATGTGGGCCGCGAGGGCGCGATTTGGGTGGGGACGATGGGAGCGGGATTGTATGGCTTGCGCAACGGCCGCGAAATCCATCTCACCACGGCGGATGGCCTGTCGGACAACGATGTCACAGCCGTTTGCGGCGGCACGAACAATGACGTCTGGTTCGGCACGGGCGGCGGCGGTGTTTATCGATTTACGGGCGAGAGTCTCATTCACATTGATTCGGTAGCCGGTTTTCCGCTGGCGCCGGTGACGGCAATGGCGCCCTCGGCATCGGGCGAGCTGTGGCTCGGCACGCAGGACGGCCAGGTCATCCGCGAGGACGGAGGCCGGCTGACACCGGTCCAGGGAACGGCAAGTTTGGAGCATAGTTCCATCCTTGCGCTGTATGAGGGACAATCCGGGCGGCTCTGGATTGGCACGGCGGGCGACGGCCTGAGATGCGTGGCGGAGGGAAGAGTCACAAGTTGGAGCACGATGGGCGGCTTGCCCAGCGATGTGATCGCCGGAATCGTCGAAGATGAGCAAAAGAATATGTGGCTGGCCACGAGCGCGGGAATTTATCGCGTGAACCGGACCGATGCCGATAAATCCCTCGCGAATGACAACGTTCCGCTGGCGTGTCAATTGGTGTCGAATGCCAAAACCATTCCGGATGCCTCAACGATATCCGGCGGCGTCCGCGCGGTTTTTTCGCCCGATGGTTTGCTTTGGTTTGCCACTTCAGAAGGCGTATTGAACGTGGACACGCGCAACCCGGAAGTGATCCATTACTCGTTTCCGGTATACGTTGAAAGCGTGGCGTTCAACGGCGGGCGGGCCGAGCCGATTTTGAAAACAGAAGCGGGCGCAACGGCATCGCCGGCCGACAGTCCGTACACAGCGCCGGTGGACGTCCGGTCGATTGAATTTGATTTTACAGCGCTGGATTTTTCAAGGCCACAGGAAGTCCAGTTCCGGCACAAGCTTGAGGGGAACGAATCCGATTGGGTGGATGACGCAGGCGCGCGGTTTGCGCGTTACGGCCGGCTGCCGTATGGGAAGTATATTTTTCGCCTGGAGGCGCACGGACCGGATGGCAAATGGCAGCCGGCGCGCAATGCATTTGAGTTCGTGGTTCCCACGCCGATTTATTTTCAGGACTGGGCGCTGGGATTTTATGGATTGACGGCCATCGCGCTGGTGTCTGGAACGGTGCGCATGGTGTCGCACCGGCGGTTGCGGGTGAGGCTGGCGCGGCTGGAACAGCAACAGTCGCTGGAACGGGAGCGCATGCGGATCGCCCGCGACATGCATGATGAAATGGGTTCCAAACTGACTAAGATTTCCTTCCTGAGCGAACGCGCCGTGGTGGACGCGAAATCCGGCGAGCCGCTCGCCGAAAAGATTGATTCCATCGCGCAAACGTCGCGGGACCTTCTGAAAACCATGGATGAAATCGTGTGGGTCGTTAATCCGCACAACGACACCCTGGAAAATCTGGCCAGCTATCTTGCTCATTACGCGTCCGAATATTTTCAGAGCACCGCAGTCGAGTGCGACGTGCGATTGCCGAGGGAGGTGCCGCATTATCCGCTTTCGTCGGAAGCGCGGCACAATTTATTTTTGGCGTTCGAGGAAGCATTGAATAACGTGCTGAAACATTCCGGGGCGACGCGCGTGAAAGTGGAATTGAACACCGGCGCGCGGGATTTTGAACTGAAAGTCATTGACAACGGCAAGGGTTTTGAAACTGTTTCGCCCGCGGCTGCGAAGGAATCGCCGCGCGGGGGCCGCGGCGGCAATGGCTTGAGCAACATGCGGCAGCGACTGGCGGCGATCGGCGGGGAATGCCTGGTGTCAAGCAAACCGGCCGAAGGAACCGCGGTCACGATGCGGATTCCACTGAATCCTGAAACGGTGCCCAACTCATGAAAAAAAATATCACTGTATCCATTGTGGATGACGACCCGGATCTGCGCGAGCAGATCGCCGGTTATTTGACGACGTCCGGGCACATCCGCTGCAAAAGCGCCTATGCAAACGGTGAAGAGGCGTTGAAACACCTGCCCCACGACAACCCGGACGTCGTTTTGATGGACATTAATCTGGGCGACCTGGACGGGATCGAATGCGTTCGCCGCCTGACAGCGCTGGTTCCGAAAGCGCAGGTGCTGATGCTCACGGTGTTTGAGGACACGGACCAAATCTTTCGCGCGCTGGCGGCCGGCGCGAGCGGCTATTTGCTCAAACGCCAGCCGCCCAGGAAATTGCTCGAAGCCATCGAAGAAGTTTGCGAAGGCGGTTCGCCGATGTCGGCGCCCATCGCGCGCAAGGTGGTGCATTCGTTCAAAGCGGCGCCGCAGACGGGCGACAAATCGGCTGAACTATCGCCGCAGGAAAACGCCGTGCTGGCGGGGCTCTCCGAAGGGCTTGCCTATAAACAAATCGCGGATCAATTGGGTGTGAGCATTCACACAGTGCGGAATTATATCCGCCGGATTTACGAGAAGTTGCACGTGCACACGCGTACGGAGGCGGTGGCGAAATTTTTGAGGCGGGGGCAATGATGGGTATGAGAGAACGTCATATTCATGAATTAGCCGAATCGCCGCAGGTCTTGGAGTGCGGTGGCCGAGACACCGTTTTTGGGAAACCAGACGACGCTGAACGGGCGACTCCAGTTTGGAAAATCAATGTCATTCTAAATCGGTGTCGCGCTTCGCTTGCGACCGCACTCCAGGACGCAAGCGCGTGGAGCTTGATCTTCATGGCCGTGACTATCCTCCCGGCTTCTGCACAGGAGCCGGCGGCCTGGCAGGCGAAGCGGGCGCCCGTGATGACGCGCTGGGCGGCGGAGGTGAGTCCGACGAATGATCTGCCGGAGTATCCGCGTCCTCAATTCGTCAGGCCGGATTGGATGAATTTAAATGGAGTTTGGGATTATTCGATTACGAGCGATTCTGCTGACCAGCCCGCGTCTTATACGGAAAAAATTTTGGTTCCGTTCCCGGTGGAATCCGCGCTTTCAGGCGTCATGACCCATTTCGACGGACACAGCAAGCTTTGGTATCATCGGATGTTTTCCATTCCGCAATCATGGCGCGGGAAACGGATACGATTGCACTTTGGCGCGGTGGATTGGCAGTGCGAGGTTTGGGTAAATGGTCATGAAATCGGACAACACCAGGGAGGTTATGACCCGTTCACATTCGACGTCACGGACGCTTTGCGCTGGAATGGGCCGGAAGAAATTGTCGTTGCTTCGACCGACCCGACGGATGACGGAGATCAGCCGCGCGGCAAGCAATCACGCAAACCGGAAGGGATTTTTTATACCTCCACATCAGGCATCTGGCAAACCGTTTGGCTGGAACCAGTTCCCGTCACGTGTATTGACAGTTTAAAAACCGTGCCGGACGTGGATTCGCAAACGCTCCATTTGTGGGCGGCGGCCAATAATTTTTCGGACGGCCTAAAGGTGGAGGCGACAGCACTAATTGAAGGCAAAGAGGCCGGAAGCGTCACCGGGGCGCCAAATTCAGAGTTGGTTTTAAATTTGCCCAACGCCCGGCTGTGGTCGCCGGATGATCCGGCGCTTTATGATTTGAAAGTGACCTTGAAGGACGGCGACAAGGTCGTGGATACCGCGTCGAGCTATTTCGGGATGAGAAAGATTGCATTGCGCCGGGACGATGACGGGGTGATGCGCATCGCGCTGAACGACCAGTTCATTTTTCAGATCGGCACGCTCGACCAGGGCTTTTGGCCGGATGGAATTTACACCGCGCCAACCGACGATGCCATGCGTTCGGATATTGAATTTTTGAAGAAGAGCGGGTTTAACCTTATCCGCAAGCACGTGAAAGTGGAACCGCAGCGCTGGTATTATTGGTGCGATAAATTGGGAATGCTGGTGTGGCAGGACATGCCCAGCGGCAACAATTCCACCGCCGCCGGGCGGCGCGATTTTGAGAGCGAACTGCTCCACATGATCGACAATTTAAAGGACCATCCCTGCATTGTTACCTGGGTGCTCTTCAATGAAGGCTGGGGCCAGTATGATACCGAGTCGCTGGCCAAGTGGATTAAAGGAATGGACCCATCACGCCTGGTGGATGATGCCAGCGGATGGACGGATATGCGCGTAGGTGACCTGGTGGACATGCATAATTATCCGGGTCCTGATTGTCCGGACCTGGACCCGCGCCGCGCGGCTGTCCTGGGTGAGTTCGGCGGGCTTGGATTCATTGTCCCGGGCCATACATGGTCGACGAATTTTTGGGGATACGTCATGCTGACGAATCGCGATGACCTGGCCGACCGATATTCGCATATGTTGAAGCAGGTATGGAGATTGCACGCGTTTCGCGGGCTGAACGCCGCTGTTTACACGCAAACCGCGGACGTCGAAACCGAATGCAACGGGTTGCAGACTTATGATCGGGCGGTGGCAAAAATTGATCCATCCGTTTTGCTGGCGGCCAACCGTGGAGGATTTTGGCGAAAAACGATCAGGGTAACGCTGGCCGACGGGCTCTTTGGCCGCCCGGCCTGGAGATATACCACCGAGCAGCCGCCGGATGACTGGTTTCAAAACGGATTTGACGCGTCGAAATGGAAGGAAGGGATTGGCGGGTTTGGCACGACCGGGACTCCCGGGGTATCTCTAAATACGCCGTGGACGACGTCGGACATTTGGCTGCGGCGGGACTTTGATTTGAAGGCGGAAAATATTCCGGGTATGCAACTGCAGGTGTTTCATGATGAAGACGTGGAAGTTTATTTGAATGGAGTTTTGGCGCTGAAACTTCCCGGCTATATCACCGATTACGACGAATTTCCAATTTCAGGCGAAGCCATTGCGGCGCTTCATGCCGGTGAAAACAGCATTGCGGTCCATTGTCATCAAACTGTTGGGGGACAAGGAGTTGACGTTGGGCTGGTGACACCGGAGTGATTAATGGTAATACTTCCTGAGTGCCGACGGCAATTTCCCGATCTTCAGAGCCGATTCAAACGTGCGCAAATCGGAATCGCCATCCAGGTTCAAGATCTTTCCGGCGTCCAGGGCTGCGACGGGCACGCCGTCACGCAGCAGCACGCGATTGCGCCACAGCGCCGGAACGCGCGAGCCCGGCGTCAAAATGCCGACGAGATTTAGCGGGTCGGAGCCGCTGAGTGAGACCAGGTCCTTCGATTGTTCCGTTTTGCGCAAAGAGCGCAGATGGCCGATGGCTTCCGGCAGCGCGAATTGTTCGCCGCTGACGCCGCTCACAAAATGGCCTCCGCGGATTTCCCCGCGTGCTTCCATTTGACGATAAACGCGGCCCAGCGCAAACCACGAAACCTTTAACGCTTCGCGGTCGAGAAGTTTTCGGAACATGACACCGTAACGCCGCAGCAATACGCGGGCAAACGATTCAATTGCTGCTGGTTTGTTTTCATCGGCGAGAATTGGCGCGCCGATTTCGTTCTCGACGTATCGCCGCAACAAGGACCAGCGTCCGGCGTATTCAATGCTGGTGACGGCGCGATGCCGACGCGGACGGACGGCGTCTCCAAATCGCTCGCGTTTTTCGGGCGGTGTCAACAACGTCCGCAATCCTTCAAAACTGTCCGCCGTGACCCAACCTTGCGACACCAGCTCACCGAGCGCCTGCTCGACTCGTGATTTCAACAAGCCCGTGTGCCGCACGATTTCACCGAAAAAGAGCGCGCCGCGGCCGGCCAGCGCTTTCAGTACCGATTCGGTTTCCGATGAGAAGACCGTTTGCGGCGCATTTGCGAGTTCCAGCCAATGCACCGCGTTTTCCCGGCTGAAGATGGAGATCGGGCTGGACCGCAGCGGCGGAAAGCCCCTGCTCTTTTGGCCGGGCGGAGGTGACAATCTTCCCCAGCCAAGCCTTCCGGTGAAGCAAAGCTGGTCGAGCCAACGCGGGTCGTAATCTTTTACACGCGCCGCGAGGACGGCCGGTTCCCATGCCGCCGCCGGCAATTCGTAGCCGTCCAGCGAATGCAAGATAGCCTCCAGGCCGGTGATTTGCTCCATCATCTGTTCCGGAAGCACGTGCTGCCACGAGAGCAAGAACCGTTGAAAATCCGCGACTGAAACCGGCTGTATTTCGGCGCGCAAACGGTTGATGGTGAGCCGATGAATGCGCGCCAGCAATCGGCGGTCGCACCATTCGGTTTCTGTTGCGCCGGGATGAAATTTACCGCGCAACACAAAACCTTCGGCTTCCAGCGCCAGGAGCGCCTGTTCAACCGATGAAGCAGACAGGCGAAAGAAATCCGCCAATGCTTTGACTGTAACCGGCCCGATGCATTCCATGCGTCCGCGTACCAGTTCTTTCCGGGCTTCTTCCTCGCTGGCGGGTTTTAGGAGGTTCAAAATCTTCGGCGGATCGATTTTTGTATCCGGATATATTTCGCGGACAAAGGCAGTTCTTTCCGCCGCAAACCAAAACGGCGGTTCGTCCAATCGGATGATCCGGTTTTCGCCGCTCAATTCCGCAATCCAGTTGGCCCCGGTGCAAACCGGCGGAGAACATCGTTTCAATTCCTCCAAAGTGGCAACCCCCAGTTGCAGAATGGCGTCATGCAACTCATCCGCATTTTGCGCCTGCGGCCATGCTTCCTGGCAAACCCGTTGGATGGCTGCCACGTCCAAAATGCCCAGTTCACTGGACCCCGAATCGCCCGCGCGCCGCGTTTGCACGGCGTGCGCCCGGCGTTCTTCCAGCGGCGCGTTGTCCAAAAACGCGTAGGGCCGCGCATTCAGAATTTCCGATGCCAATGGCGAAGGCTCAGGCAGGTCCCGGGCGATACACTCGATTTGTCCGCGCTCGATCCGCTGCAGCAACTGTTCCAGCCCTTCGATATCCATTGCCTCGATAAGACAGTCGTCGATCGTTTGTTTCACCAGCGGATGGTCCGGGACTTCGCGATCGTCGACGAGATTTTCCGGGCAGGCCAATTGGTCCGGAAAAACGGCCGCCAGCAAGTTTTCCGCTTCCATGCGCTGCAGCGGGGCGGCGATTTTCCGCCCGCCGCGCTGCCTCGGCAATGCGAGCGCGCGCGTCGCGTTCCAGCGCCAGCGGATTGGAAACATCGGCGAATCGAGAAGCGCCTGCACCAGGATCTCCCGCACGGTTTTGCTGTTGAGATAACGGAACACCTCGTCCAATGGGAAAGAATGTTGCGTGCCCAGCGACAGCACTATGGCGTCGTCTGTGGCCGCGCTCTGCAATTCGAAATTAAACGACCGGCAAAAACGCTTGCGCAGCGCGAGGCCCCAGGCTCGGTTTAACCGAGCCCCGAATCTCGAATGGATGACCAGTTGCATTCCGCCGGACTCGTCGAAGAACCGCTCCATGATGATCGTTTTCTCCGAAGGCAAAGCGCCCAGGGCCTGGCAGGCGTCATAAAAATAAGCGGCCAATTGCAATGCGCCGGAGCGTGACAAGAGCGCTTCGGTCGTGAACCAATCGGCCAACTCCTCAAGCGCCGCGCCGCGGTCGCGGCGACTCTTCGATAACTCAGTAACGCGCGCGGCGATTTTATCGTCCAACTCAGAAATCGCCCGTGACAATTCCGCGGTGCGCGCCGGGGCTTCGCCCAGCCAGAATGGAATCCCTGGCGGCTGCCCGTGTGCGTCCTCCACACGCACCGTGCCTGCGGCGATCTGCAGGATTTTCCAGGAAGCGTTGCCCAATTGAAACACGTCGCCGGCGATGCTTTCCACGGCGAAATCTTCATTCACAGTCCCAATAAACGTTTGCGCCGGTTCGAGGACGACCCGGTAATCCGCGTTGTCCGGGATTGCGCCGCCGGAGGTCAAGGCTGTCAGGCGCGCGCCGCGGCGCCCGCGGATGCGATGGTTAATGGCGTCGTAATGAATCAGCGCCGCGCGCCGTCCGCGTTTGGTGCTAAATCCATCGCTGAGCATGCGCAGCACTTCCAAAAATTCCTGATGCGTCAGGTTTCGGTAAGGAAACGCAGCCGTGACGAGAGCGAGCAGGTCGTCCTCTTTCCATTCTTCGACAGCCGCCGCGGCGACGATTTGTTGCGCCAGCACGTCCAGCGGCTTTTCCGGAACGATTAACAGGTCCAATTCCCCGCGCCGAATGCATTGCAGCGTGGCCACGCATTCGACCAATTCGTCGCGGGTCAATGGAAACAATCGTCCTTTGGGCAGGCCGCCTCGAAAATGTCCCGCGCGTCCAATGCGCTGAAGACACGTTGAAATGGAGCGGATAGAACCCACCTGGCAAACTAAATCCACCGTGCCAATATCGATGCCCAGTTCCAGTGACGACGTTGCCACCAATGCCTTGAGTTCTCCGCGTTTCAACCGGTTCTCGGCGTCCAAACGCAATTTCGTAGAAAGGCTGCCGTGATGCGACGTGACATTGTCGCGACCCAACAACTCGCCAAGATGCGCGGTGACGCGCTCCGCCAGCCGCCGTGTGTTTACAAAAACCAGCGTCGTCCGGTGAGCTTCAATCAATTCACCCAAACGGCGATAGACTTCTTCCCACACTTCATTGGACATGACTGCTTCCAGGGCCGACTGCGGAAGTTCAATTGCCAGGTCCATGTCCCGGCTATGGCCAGTGTCGATGATTTTGGCGGTTTGCACCGCGGCCACCGTGGGAATTGTCGGCCGTTTATTAGACGGGTCATCAGCGAGGGACAGTGGACGGTTAAGCAGCGAATTGGTCAGATCGGACGCATGTCCGCTGCTACGCCGGTTGCCGACTAGAAATTTCGCGACCTCCTCAATTGGTTTTTGAGTTGCCGAGAGCCCAATGCGCTGGAGTTGACGGCTCGATTGCCCGACCAATGCCTCGAGGCGTTCCATTGTCAACGCCAGGTGCGACCCGCGCCGGCTGCCGACAACGGCGTGGATTTCGTCCACGATCAATGTCCGCACTGTAGAAAGCATTTTACGTCCGGAAACCGACGTGAGAAGCAAATAGAGCGATTCGGGAGTGGTAACCAAAATGTGCGGCGGGCGCTTCGCGATGGCTACTCGTTCGGACGCCGGCGTATCGCCTGTACGCACCGCCGAGCGCACTTCGATGTCATGGTTAGTCTCCATTTTGATGGCTTCACGGATTCCGCTTAAGGGTTCATGCAGATTTTTGTGAATATCATTGCTCAACGCCTTTAAAGGGGAGACATAAACGATATAAGTTTCGCCGCGCAGGTTGCCCACCATACCCAGGCGGAACAATTGGTCCAGCGACGCCAAAAACGCCGCCAGCGTCTTGCCTGAGCCCGTCGGCGCGGCAATCAACGTATGCGCGTCGGCGGCGATGGCCGGCCAGCCCTCCTGCTGCGGCGGCGTTGGCGAACCGAACCGCCGCTCGAACCACGCCGTAACGATGGGATGGAACTTAAAAGCCTGCATTACTTTTAGTACTATATCACGTCGCGCAACAGGGCGGACGATTCGTAATGGCCGATGACCTGCCTGCCTGGTTCGTGTGCGAAGGCCGGCGCACAAACTGAGCAGCCCCTAAAGAATTCCTAAATAATGTTAGGCATGTGCGCGTGGAACCGGTGGCAGTTAACCACGTCCAATATGGCAAATTGCGTCAACTGCTGTTCCCTCTCTCCCCTCCCATCAGAATGGGAGCGGAGAGGGGATAGCTGGCAAACGAATCCTTTGATTTGCAAGTTAATCGGCAGCCACCAATTCGGGGAGCCTTCGCGTCCGTCGGGGCGTTCGCAAGCCGCCGTATTCAGAGTGTCGGGCAACGTTAACAATGTGAACGAAACAATTTGACTACAAGATCGCCATGACTGTCACCCGTAATGCGCCGACCCCGAATGGGGGTAACGCCTGCACGGCTCGAGCCGCGCAGGCCCCTTCTCTTCGGTGTTGTTGCCGAAGAGACCAGAGCCTGGGGCAGGCTTCGCGAGTGTGCGTGCTCCAGGCAAATTTGTGTTGTGGATTATGGATGGCGACGACTTACCTCCAAAGATGCTTCGGATACTTTCGCGCCAACTCCGACTTAATCCTCGGATAATGTTCCCTCCAAAAATTCGCCAGATCCTGAGTCACCTGGATGGGTTTCATGCCCGGCGTCAGGATGTGCACGGTCACAGGCACGCGGCCGAGAGCGATTTTCGGCGTTTGATTAACATCGTAGAGTTCTTGAATGCGGATTGAGATGAACGGCGATTTGCCGTTTTCGTACGTGACTTTGGGCGCGCGTCCGTTGGGCAGGGACAATCGTTCGGGCGCGTGTTTGTCCAGTAATTCGCGCTGCGCATGCGAGAGCCACGATGTGACGACCGGCATGACTTCGCGCTCCTTAATGTCCTTGTAACTGATAGCGCCGTGGCAAAGCTGTTCGACGACATGCTGTTTGTCTTCGTCATTGAATGGCGGCAATTGGAGTTCCGGACAATGTACGCAGAGAAAATTCAGGCGCGCGACCCACTGCTCCACGGCGTGGTCCCAACCAGGCAATGGCAATCGGTCCGCGAGAATTTCAGCCGCCAAAATACGCGCGGCGTCATCGGCGGGGGGCGGCTCCACGCGCCGGGCTGACAGCGCGAGTTGTCGGAACCGCAATAGCTCAGCCGCGACGACCCGTTTTTGTGTTACGTCAAATTGCACCCGTAATTCGGACGAAATATCGCCGGGATACAATTCGCGCAACCAACCGATTTCAACAGCCGTGGCCAGGGAAAGGATGGTGTTGACCTCTTTATCCCGGGTTTCTACTTCGCGGATCTCCGACGCCACCAGGAGTTCCGCGTGTTGCACCATGCTTTCGCGCGCCAGAACGCCGCGACGATTGTGGACGAGTTCGCACCGGAGCGTGCCCTGGTCCAGCCGGCGAGCGACGCGGTCGCTGAACCCAATGAGAATGCATTTCTGGAGGGCCTCGTCTTTGACTTCGCGCGGCGCGGCGTCGAGTCCTTCGCGTTCGGCAATGCGCAGGAATTGTTCGAGGAGCGGACCGACCTGGCGCGCCGTGACTGCGTGGATGCCCAGTCGGCGGCAGGCATCGAGGCGAAACTGGTTGCGTGAGGCATAATTCCAGGCGCGCATGAGTATCCAGAAATCGGACGATGCTCTGCCGCCCAACAAATCTTGCCGCGCGGAATTGGTCTCGCGGTCCACGTTTCGCAGCAGCAAATCACGTCCCTGGGTGAGCGCGGCCACAAGCGCCGCCTGATAGACACAATTGTATTCCTGCGCCGCCAGCAACATGCGCGAGTAACGCGGATGCAACGGAAAAGCGAGCATCTTGCGGCCGATGGGGGTGATGGAAGATGGGATCTCCTCCTGCTTTCGTCCCCCATCTTCTATCTTCGATCTTCGATCTTCGTCTTCGTGCGCCAGCGCTCCGAGGTCGCACAACAATTCCTCCGCATGCGCCAGCGATATTTCATCCGGTTTTTCGAGCCAGCGGAATTTCCGGAGGTCTTCCACGCCGGCGGCTTTGAGGGTGAGCACCACTTCCGCCAGGTCGAGGCGTTTGATTTCCGGCAATTCGCGCGGGGCGCGATGCGAATGTTCGTCGCGCGACCAAAGCCGCTTGCAAACACCCGGCGCGGTGCGCCCGGCCCGGCCCGCGCGCTGGTCCGCCGAAGCCTGCGAAATGCGCTCGACCAGCAGCGTGTTGATGCCGCGGTTGGAATCATAACGGGCGATTCGTGCCAGGCCGCCGTCAATGACCAGGCGAATCCCGTCAATCGTCAACGACGTTTCCGCGACGTTCGTTGCCACGACGACTTTTCGCCGCTCATAGCGAGCCACGGCGGCGTCCTGAAGTTTCGGCTCCAGCTCGCCATGCAGCGGCAAAAGAACGAAACCTTTGGACTCCGTCGTATTCCTGATCGCCTGGATGGTTTGGGAGATCTCAAATCCGCCCGGCATGAAAACCAGCACGTCTCCTTCGCCGCCGGATTCGACATATTGTGAAAACGCATCGGCAGCCTGCTCCCAAACGGGCCGCTTGTCTGCATAGGAGGGCTGCGCGGCGTATTCGATATCCACGGAAAATTGACGTCCCTGCGAAGAAAGAACTGAACAACGAAAATTCTTTCCGGAACTGAGCCCCGACCGTGAGGGAGCGGGAATTGCGCCGTCGTTCGTCGCATTCAAATAGTTCTCCAGTTCCACGGCATCCAGCGTTGCAGACATCACGACCAGGCTCAGGTCCGGCCGCGATTGCTCCTGCAAATCCAGCGCGCGCGCCAGCGTGATATCGCCGTAGAGATGGCGCTCGTGAAATTCATCAAAGATGAGAACCGAAACGCCCTTCAGCATGGGGTCTTCGATCATCTGGCGCAGCAGGACGCCCTCGGTCACGAAACGGATTCTGGTCCGCTCCGACGCGCAATTCTCAAAACGAATCTGGTATCCGACTTCATTGCCCAGTGTGACACCGAGTTCATGTGCGACGCGTGCCGCCAGGAGGCGCGCGGCCAGACGTCGCGGTTGGAGGATGACGACCTGCCCCCGTTCCAGCAATCCGTGCTTCAAAAGCATTTGCGGCACCTGCGTGGATTTGCCGGAACCGGTCGGCGCTGAAAGGATCAAACGTGAGTCGGATTTGAGACGCGAGATGATTTGCTCCTCGATGTCGTAGATCGGCAACATTGAAATTAGAACCTACACGAAAGCGTTGAAACGTTAAAGCAGTAGCAAGAAAATCATCGTCATCCTCATCTTCAAAATGAAATCTCATTCGGACGACGTGATGCGTGCCGGGTGTTGCGTCAAGTACGATGCGGTTGGACCCGTGCCAACCAACCGTTAAACTCCCCCGACGTTTAGGACAATCTCATCTTTTCCTGGGACTGATCACTGGGAGTTCCCTGGGCAGCCTGGATCAGGTCGCGGATGCGGATGGCGTCGGCTTTCCTGTGGCCGTGGCTTCTCATCGGGTCCGTGCCGCCGGTGGATTCGATGAGAATGTCCGACCAAATGATGCCGGTCTGGATATGGACGGAGGCTACTTTGGAAATGCTAATGCTCATTTCATCCTTGCGAAACCACGAACGCTTGCGACGGACGACGGCGGTGTCTGTAATCTCGATGTACGTGGGAAAAAGGAAATTCCCGCGTGTCCAATGGCTGGTTTTGAATATCTCTGACGCCATGAGGTAATCTCACGCAAGTCAGTAATTTGGGCAACTCAATTCTCATTCAGAGCGCCATTCCCGGTTCAATCTCGGCATCCAATCGCGCGGTGGCTGCGCCCGCGCGAAGTTTTCGTTGGGCCAAAATGCCAATCATCGCTGCATTGTCCGTGCAATACTTTTGATCGGCCAGGCGGAGGGCAAAACCGTTTCTCTTGCACGCCTTTTCCAGTTCGCGGCGCAAGGCGCGATTGCGGGTGACGCCGCCGGACGCCGTCACGCATCGCACGCCCGTTCGCGAGGCGGCGCGGATCGTTTTTGTTATGAGCACGTCCACTATGGCTGCCTGGATGCCCGCGCATAAATCGCGCGTTTTCTCCGGATCACTCAACAAGTCCGGATGGTCGCGCAGAAAATAACGTACAGACGTTTTCAAACCGCTGAAGCTGAAGTCGTCGCCAGGGTCATTCATCAACGGCCTCGGAAAATCAAACGACTTTGGGTTGCCCTGCGCAGCGAGTTTATCAATTTCCGGTCCGGCGGGATAAGGCAGGCCGATGAGCTTACCGGTTTTGTCGAAACATTCTCCCGCAGCATCGTCCAGCGTCGAGCCGAGCACGCGATGGTTCAACTCCGAGTCCACGCGCGCCAAAATTGTATGTCCTCCACTCACAATCAGGGACACATTAGGCTCGAACGCGGAAAAGTCGCCGATCCACGGCGAATAAAGATGGGCCTCGTGATGGTTGATGCCAACGAACGGTTTTCGCAAGGCAAACGCCATGGCCTGCGCGGCTTTAAACCCCACCAGGAGCGCGGTCGGCAGACCGGGCCCCTGGGTCGCCGCCACTGCCTCCAGCATTGCGGCGGAGATGCCCGCCTCGGCCAGGGCGGTGCGCGCCACGGATGGGAAGTTCTTTAAATGCTCGCGCGCTGCCAGTTCGGGTACCACGCCTCCATATTCGGCGTGCAACGCAATTTGCGAAGAAACGACGTTGGACAAGACGGCGCCGTCGCGGACGACCGCGACGCTCGTTTCGTCACAGGAGGTTTCAACGGCCAGGACAGTCATTGGATGAGTGGATTTTTGGATAAATGGATTGTTGCAGGACGCCGCTGTACCCTATTAATCCAGAAATCCAATAATCCATTTATCCAGCATTTTATTTGGCCGCCATCTTGCCTGGGTTCGACATTCCACTATAAATCAGGATGCCTTTGAGCAAATCCTGGGCGCGGTCGAGTTGGGTGTCCTTGATTTGTTCGGCCTGCAGGCGATTGGTCGTGTCGAGGGACGCCAGGCCGCCGGGCGCGCGTTTAAGAATCAACGCCGCTTCCTGTTCGTCCGTCATGGGCACCACGATATCCGGCGTAATGCCGTGCTCATGAATCACGCGATGGCTTGGCGTATAATATTTGGCCGTGGTCAGCTTGAGCGCCGAGCCGTCTGGAAATGGAAAAATGCTTTGCACGGAACCTTTGCCAAATGTTTTTTCGCCCAGCACCACCGCGCGGTGCAGGTCCTGCAAACAGCCCGTCACAATTTCCGCCGCGCTGGCGGTGCCCAGATTCACGAGTATCACGATGGGCTCGCCTTTCAATTGGTCACCGTGCCCCTCCGCCCGCAGAAACGAATTTTCGCGCGGGTCGCGGCCTTCTGTGGAAACCACCAGTTGCCCGCGGGGCAGAAATTTTTGCGATACCTCCACCGCTTCATCCAAAAGCCCGCCCGGGTTATCGCGCAGGTCAATGATCAGGCCCTTCATTCCCTGTCCTTTCAATTTGTCCAGCGCGCCCTGAAGTTCGTCGCCGGTGTTGTCGCCAAATTCCGCTATCCGAACGTAGCCAATCTTGTCTGAGCCCACCGGAAACTCCTTTTCGCCGTTAATATCCTTCACCATGTTGACGACAATGACGGAGCGCTTGAGGGTAAAATCTTTCACCCCGCCATTGGAGGGCCGCACGATGGTAACGGCGACCTTGCTGCCCGGCTGGCCGCGCAGCAGCTTCACGGATTCGTCGAGCCGTTCTTCCAGCGGCATGTCCGCCACCACCTTGTCGTTTATCTTCACGATGCGATCATCCGGCAAAATCCCGGCGCGGAATCCCGGCGAATCGTCCATCGGCGAAACAACCGTGACATAGCCGTCCTTCAATGAAACGACCAGCCCCAGCCCGCCAAACTGGCCTTCGGTGTCGTCCTGCAATTCCTGGTAATCAGAGGGGTCAAGGAACTCGCTGTGAGGATCGAGGGACGAAACCATACCCTTGATGCCCGAATACACGAGGTCATGGCTGGTCATATTCGTGCCGTCCACGTACTCGTTGCGAATTTTATCGAGCACCTGTTCAAACAGGTCGACGCTTGCGTATTCTGAATCTTTTTGCTCCGCCGCGCGGGCTGACGTCAGATAAACTCGGGTACCGATGAATAAATTCAAAGCCAGCAGCGCTGTTACAAGGCCATAAATCAGGCGTCTTTTCATTGCAAACAGACTTTAGCATAAAATTGAAAATTAAAAATCGAAAACATGAGGAGTTTTAAGGAATAAGCGGCACCCTTTCGCGAAACGGCCAAAGGACGATACAGACGCAATTGGCGCCTTTCCCGGTTCAACGTTTTAACATTTCAACGTTTCAACGGCCGACCCTCAGTGCCCATTCCGATTGTTCAGCAGCGTTTCCACGAAGAGCAAATCGCCCGGCAGGGTTACCTTGGGATTGGGCGCAATGCTTGAGACCAGGCGCACAGGCTGACCGATGAGTTCGCAGGCGGCTGTGTCATCGGTGAACACCAGCTTTTTGGCGCGCGCCGCGGCGATTGCGCGGCGGATGACGTCAAACCGAAATGTTTGCGGCGTTTCCATCGCCCAGAGCTGCGAGCGGTCCAGCGTCTTTTGGACGAGCCGGCCGTCGGCCGATTCCTTGATCGTATCGGTCACCGGATGCGCGGCCACGGCCGCCCCGGTTTCTTCGGCGTATTTGACGGTGGCGGCGATGAGATCGTTGTTCACGCATGGACGTGCGGCGTCATGAACGGCCACGATGTCAGCATCGGGCGGCGCGGCTTCCAACCCGGCCCAGACTGAGTCCTGCCGCTCCGCCCCGCCGGTTACGATTTGAAATTTTTTCCGGAATTTATATTTCTTCGCGAGCGCGGCGAATTTCTTTTCTGTGCCCGCGCGCACGACGACAATGATTTCGTCAATGGACCTGGCGGCGTCAAAACGCGCCCAGGTATGCGCAACGACCGGTTTGCCGGCGACTTCGAGAAACAACTTGTCCCGGCCCATGCGGGCACCGCGTCCTGCTGCCACTAGTATTGCTACATTCATAGTTTTTAAAACATTTACAGTTTAACGGTCGAAAATTGCGACTGGCCCAGCGTTTTGACGTTTCAATTTGCGCTTATGTTCATATCATTTCGCTCCATTTTGTCCGTGCCCGGCCAAAAATTTATCCATGGCTGCCCGTGTTTTTTGCGGCGTTTCGTGCAGTACAATCTCCCAGCCTCGGGCCGCGCCGGCCTTGACGTTTTCCTCGCGGTCATCAATGTAGAATATGTCCCCGCCGCGCCGCCGGCTCATAGTTTCGAGGGCTTCATAAATTTTAGCCTGCGGTTTCATCGCGCCAACTTCGTATGACAGGATGTAACCGTCAAAGCCCGAAAAAAACGGAAATCTGCGCCGAATATGGCCTACCGCGATTTCATTGGTGTTTGAGAAAATGAAGGTGGGAATCTTCTTTTCCCGCAAGCCGGAGTGGAGCTCAACCATTTCCGGCATCTCGACGAAAATGTCCGCGAAATAAGCGGCAAATTCATCCGCGCCGCCCTGGAAACCGGTGGTTTTTTGGACTTCAGAAAAGAATTGGCCGGCCGTCAACCTGCCCGATTCAAATTGATTGAGCAGCGGCGAACCGCTCAGGAAATGGTCGAGACGCTCGAGTTTTCGGGAACTGCGCGCGGCAACCTTCCGGGCGGCAATGGAGTAGTCGAAATCGACAAGCACCTTGCCAAGATCAAAAACAACAACTGGAACCATATTACATTATCAAAAACGACGTCCAGGCGCTTCTGGCCGCGACCGAAGCCCCCTTATTCCGGGTCAAAACCTGACTTTTGCGCGCAGCCAGTCTTATGCCATTGCCGGATTTAACAAAGTATAGAATATTGCCCGCCCAGACACCGCAAAATATTCGCTCGTTTTTTCTCACATTCGCGCGGCCTGTCCCGGAATCAGGCAACGCCGATTGTTAATGGACATTTCACTCTTTCACCAAAGGGGTAAATCGTAAACTGAAAAATCGGTGTTTCATCTGTGCCTGACTGTGGCTAATATCCCGCCGCATTATGAGCCAGCTTGAAAATCAAATCGCCGTTGTTACCGGCGCGGGCCGCGGAATTGGCCGTGCCATCGCCCTCAAATTTGCCGGCGCGGGCGCAAACGTCGTTTGCATATCGCGCACGCAGGAAAATTCCGAAAAAGTCGCCGCGGAAATTCGCGCCCTCGGCCGGCAGGCGTGGGCCCTGGCCGTGGATGTATCTGACGCCAATGCCGTAAAGGCCGCGGCGGAAAAGGTCATGACCGACTGCGGCCGCGTGGATATTCTAGTCAATAACGCTGGGGTAACGCGTGACGGCCTGCTGATGCGCATGAGCGATGAGGATTGGGACACCGTGATGGACACGAACCTCAAGGGCGCTTTCCATCTCACGCGTGAGTTCTTCCGCGTTTTTGCCAAGCAACGCGCTGGACGCATCATCAATATCTCCTCGGTCGTGGGCCTCATTGGTAATCCGGGCCAGTGCAATTATTCGGCCAGCAAAGCCGGACTCATCGGGTTCACCCAATCCATTGCTCGCGAATTGGCCTCTCGCGGCGTCACGGTCAATGCCGTCGCCCCCGGTTTTATCGAAACCGACATGACTTCTGACCTGAACGCGGACCTGAAAGCGAACATTCTGAAGGCCATTCCCATGGGCAAATTCGGCGCTGCCGACGACATCGCCGGGGCGGCTCTTTTCCTTGCGGGCCCTGATGGGCGATATATCACCGGGCAGACTTTGACCGTGGACGGCGGCATGGTGATGTAAATTTTTCCATTCAGGGCTTGACGATTCCTTCTGCATCCCTTACAGACAAGGCACAACATATGGCTGATAAACCAATTGACCAACGTGTGCGGGATATTATCGTCGAGCAACTCGGCGTAAAACCCGATCAAGTAACGCCCGAAGCCAAGTTCATTGAAGACCTCGGGGCCGATTCTCTCGATACCGTCGAGCTGATCATGGCCCTGGAAGAGGAATTTGGCATCGAAGTGCCCGATGAACAGGCCGAAAAGCTGCTCACGGTCGGTGACGTGGTCAAATATATTGAAGAACATCAAAAATAGTTGCAGCTTTCCCCGTGTCAGGGCAGTTTGACAGCCAAAGCTCAAACTGCCCTTTCTATTTATGTTGACCAATTCGAGTCTCCGGCGAGTGGCCGTGACCGGCCTGGGCATTGTCTCGCCCCTGGGCAACGACGTCCCAACGTTCTGGAAAAACCTGATTTCAAGCAAATGCGGCATTGAAAAGATCACTTCCTTCGATACGACTTCCTATGATACTAAAATCGCCGGCCAAGTGAGAGATTTTGACCCTGTGCCGGCCTTTCCATCGCCCAAAGAGGTGCGGCGCGCGGACCGGTTTTCGCAGTTCGGCGTGCATGCCGCCTGGCAGGCCCTCAAAGATTCGGGGCTGGATTTGCAAAAGGAAAATCGTGACGAAATCGGCGTCATCGTCGGCTCAGGCATCGGCGGCCTGGAAACCACCGCTGAACAGCACCAGGTCCTGCTCAACCGCGGGCCCGGACGCCTCTCGCCCTTCATGATCCCGATGCTCATATCCAATATAGCCTCGGGACTGATTTCCATGTTCTTTGAATTGCGCGGCCCCAATTTCGCCACTTGCTCCGCCTGTGCTACCGCCAATCACGCCATCGGCGAAGCCTGGCGCGCCGTTAAAATGGGCGACGCCCAGGTCATGCTCGCCGGCGGCGCCGAGGCCACGGTTGTCCCCATCGGCATCGGCGGTTTTTGCGCCATGCATGCCATGAGCACGCGCAATGACGACCCCCAGCGCGCCTCGCGCCCCTTCGATAAAGAGCGCGACGGCTTCGTCATGGGCGAAGGCTCCGGTATTCTCGTGCTCGAGGAACTCGAACGCGCCAAGAAACGCGGCGCCCGCATTTATTGCGAAATTGTCGGCTACGGCAACACGGCCGATGCCTACCACCTGACCTCGCCCTCGCCCGAAGGCGAAGGCGCTGCGCGCTGCATGAAGATGGCGTTGCGCAACGGCGGCCTGCGCCTGGAAGAAGTCAATTACATCAACGCCCACGGCACCTCCACCCCGCAGGGCGACCTCTGCGAGACCCAGGCGATTAAGACCGTTTTTGGCGGCCACGCCAAAAAGATCGCCGTCAGTTCCACCAAAGGGGCGACCGGCCACATGCTCGGCGCGGCCGGTTCGGTGGAGATGAGCGTGTGCGCCCTGGCCATCCATCACGGCATCGCCCCGCCCACGATCAATTATCAGGTCCCCGACCCGGAATGCGATTTGGATTACGTCCCCAACACCGCCCGTGAAATGAAAATCACGGCGTGCATCAACAATTCGTTTGGTTTCGGCGGGCATAACGCGAGTATCGCGGCCAAGCGGTTTGAGGGATAAACAGACGGGGCGGATTTATGGATTGTTGGATTGTTGAGATATCATTCTCATCATCATCGTCATCCTCCAAGTATAGGACATCGTTACGGCCTATGTATTTGCATGTATCGTCTGAAAAGCCGTAACATCCGTAACAACGTTCAGCATCAACGACTTAGGCCGTAACAAATCCGCAACAAAGGCGTAACAGGGGCGCAACATTTTTGGAAGGGCCTCGGCACGAACGTGGCTCGGCAAGCTGGTCGCGACGTGTTTATTGTTCTTCCACTTCGTTTCGCTGCTTCTTCTGATTTTGATTGGACTCATGCAAAGGTTGATGCCGTCCATCCGTTGAAAAACCGTGACGCAACTCCGCGTCGGTCCCAAACGCGATGGGCTACGGAATTTCGCCGCACGGTTAAGGATTGTGGTTTCCAGATGCAGTGGAACGGTATCGTGCGGAGAGCGAAATCAAAACAGGGCGATTACGAAAGACCTTGCAAGCTGGAGCGATTAGCGGAAAATCACCAAGCGAATATTAGTCGATTGCTGCATTTCGATTTTGGCATTATTACCATAGCTATGAGCGTCGCCGAGCAGATATTTGAGAAAGCGCAGGGTCTTCTCGAATCTGCGCAAAAGACGGTTCTGCAACTCGTTGACAAACTCATCGAGCAAAATACCGTTTCGAAAAAGTCCGCTCCCAAAGCCGGAAGCGCAGAAGGAAGGATTCATATGGCGCCGGATTTTGAAAAGCCGCTCGAAGATTTCAAACCTTACATGGAATGAAATTTATTGCGGATACGCACGCATTCCTTTGCATTTCCTCTCATTAATCGAATCCAAACGCGAAGGTCGCCCGCTTGGCCCGGCGGACATCCAAAGCCTCGTGCGCGAATTTACCGCCGGAAATATTCCCGATTACCAAATGGCCGCCATGCTTATGGCCATTTATTTTCGAGGATTGGATTCCGCAGAAACCCGCGCCCTTACCCTCGCCATGCGCGATTCCGGCCGCGTCCTCAAATTTCCCAAGGACCCTCGCCCGCTGGTGGACAAACATTCCACTGGCGGCATTGGCGATAAGGTCTCCCTTCCCCTCGCTCCCCTCCTGGCTTGTTTGGGCCTCCGCGTGCCCATGATTTCCGGGCGCGGGCTCGGCATTACCGGCGGCACGCTCGACAAACTCGATTCAATTCCCGGCTTCAAATCGCTCCTGTCTGTGGACGACATCGTTCGCCAGGTTCAAACGGTTGGTTGCGTCATCTGCGGACAGACCGATGAAATGGTCCCCGCCGACAAAAAGATTTACGCGCTCCGCGATGCCAGTGGCACGGTGCCCTCCATCCCGCTGATTGTCGCCTCCATTCTCTCAAAGAAGCTCGCCGAAAACCTCGACGCCCTGATTTTGGATGTGAAATTCGGGAGCGCAGCCTTCATGCAGACCAAAGCCAGCGCACGAAAGCTGGCCGATGCCATGGTCGCCCTCGGCAACGATTGCGGCGTCAAAACACGCGCGATTTTGTCGGACATGAACACGCCGCTGGGCCGAGCCGCGGGCAATTGGCTGGAAGTCAAAGAATCCGTGGCCTGCCTGGAGGCCCCCGCTCCCTCACGGTCGCGGCTCAGTAACAGAGCCGCGCGAGTGAGCCAGTGGTCACATTTCGACGATTTAAGATCCCTCGTCCTTACATGCGCCGCCCATCTTCTGGAACAAACCCGGAAAGTTAAAAACTTCAAAACCGCCATGAAAATGGCCGCCGATTGCCTGGACTCCGGCGCGCCACGAAAGAAATTCGATGAAATGCTCCTGGCCCAGGGCGCGGACCTGGCGGCCTTCAATAAGAAGCTTTCGCTGGAGTCCACCGCGCCCGTGGTTGTCGAATTGAAATCCGCGCGAGCCGGCATTGTTTTCCGATGCGACGCCCGTGTTCTGGGCGAAGTCATTCGCGACCTGGGCGGCGGAAGATTGACGAAAGAATCGGTCATTAACTATGACGTTGGGATTGACCGTATCTGCAAGCCCGGCGACTACGCGCAAAAACGCGCCGTCCTGGCGCGCATCCACGCCGCCACCGAATCGCAGGCCCAGGGCGCCCTGATGCGGGCGCGGCGTGCCTTCGATATATCTTCGTAACAAATGTGCTGCACATTTTGTGTATATAAGCCCTGAAACGCGGAAACGAGGCGGAAATGAGCAATGGTTAACGGCTAAAAGGCCCGATTTTATTGGGGATTCGAGCGTTTTTGGGTGGAAGGCGTTTTGGAAACGGGCAGCGTTGCGAGTTAGGAACACCCTTGTCAGGCCCTGCCATTGTGCGTTAAATTGTAACATGTCGCTGAAAGTTAATTTGCGTCATTTAGAGGCGCACGAAGTCCATCTGAAGGGCGAATTGCCCGTGGAAGGGCTGGATTTGGGCCTGCAGGACGAGATGATGCAGACCAAAGAGCCGTTGCAGTACGATTTGCAGGTCGAACAGGTTGCGGACGCTATATTAGTGCAGGGCGAACTGGCATTGACTCTGAATTGCCAGTGCGTTCGATGCCTGAAACCCTTTACACAATCGATAAAGCTCGAGAATTGGACCCTCCATCTGCCCCTGGAAGGCGAAGATGCCGTGCCCGTGGACAATGATTGCGTGGACTTGACACCATTCGCCCGGGAAGATATGCTCCTCGAATTTCCACAGCATCCGCTGTGCGGAGCGGATTGTCGCGGGCTTGGACAAAACAGGCGTGAAAGTGGTCAAAACGATCCGTCCGCGTGGAATGAGTTGGATAAATTGAACTTTTAATTTGAATTTTTTATTGTTTTATGGGAGTTCCCAAACGAAAACCGTCGACGAGCCGGCAGCGAATGCGCCGGGCCTACAACAGTGTCCTGAAACTGCCGCAATTGAGCGTGTGCCCGCAATGCGCCGCGCCTTATGTCCCGCACCGGGTGTGCCCCGCGTGCGGTTTTTACAAGGGTCGCCAGGTGCTCACCGTCACTGCCGGAGCGTAAGCTCTTTTGCCCCCGGCAGGACCTCCGCTCTTTCTCGAGCCGATTTCAAAAGGGGCGGGGCCCTTGCGAGCACTGCAATGGCCGGGGCGCAATTCGCCTTATGAAAATCGCAGTCGATGTCATGGGCGGGGACCATGGCTGTGGCGTCGTCATTGCCGGCGTGAAGCTCGCGCTGGAGGCAAATAAAAAGATCTCCCGGCTTTATCTCGTTGGCGACCAGGCCGCCATCCATGCCGCCCTTCCGGAACGCGGTTTTCGCGATCATCGCGTCCGCGTCGTCCACGCCACCCAGGTGGTGGAAATGGACGACAAGCCTGCGATAGCCCTTCGCAAGAAGAAGGACTCATCCATCGCCCGCGCCGCCGAACTGGTCGTCGATGGCAAGGCCGACGCTCTCATTTCACTGGGCAACACCGGAGGCATTTTCGCCGCCGCGACGTTTAGGGTGGGAAGAATTCCCGGCGTGGACCGGGGCTGCATTGCCACTGTGATTCCGCGGCAGGGAAATGAATTTGTCCTTCTGGACGCCGGCGCCAACGTTGAATGCACGCCCGAGAACCTCGCCCAGTTCGCCGTGATGGGGAATATTTATTCGCGCGAAGTGCTCGGCCGAAAAAGTCCGCGCGTGGGCGTTTTAAGCATCGGCACCGAAGATACCAAAGGCAACGAATTGACCTTGCAAGCCTTCAAGTTTTGCAAACTCCTGGACTTGAATTTCATCGGCAACGTCGAGGGACACGATTTATTCAAAGATCACGTGGATGTGGTGGTTTGCGACGGGTTTGTGGGCAACGTCGTTTTGAAGACGTCTGAAAGCCTTGCCGTGGCCATGTTTTCGATGTTAAAACGGGAATTGATGAGCAACCCAAAGAGGCAAATCGGGGCGTATCTGGCAAAAAACGCCTTTCAAGCGATTCGCAAGCGCATGGACCCGGAAGTCTATGGCGGCGCGCCCATGCTGGGTTTCAACGGCATGGTCTTCAAGGCGCACGGCTCCGCGCGCGAACGCGCCGTGGCCAGCGCCATTCGCGTAACCGCCGAGACCCTGCAGCATCGAGTCAATGCAACGATCGCCCGCGAGATCGGCAAAGCAAACGAGATTATCGCCCGTGAGGTCGCCCGGGCTAACGAGGAATTAATTCGCAATGAAAAGGCCAACGGTGTCAAATAGGGCGGTTTTTGTGTGTCATAGCATTCACGCATGAAAAAATTTAAAAACCCGAGGGCAAAACATAACTTCCAGGGGCGCAGTTGTTCCATTGTCGGCGTCGGTTCCTACGTCCCAACTAAAGTCCTGACCAACCACGATTTGGAAAAAATGGTGGAGACGTCCGACGAATGGATTACGACGCGTACGGGAATCAAGGAACGGCGTCTGGCTGCGGAAAATGAATGGACTTCGCACATGGCGGCCAATGCCGCCGAAAAGGCCATGAAAATGGCCGGTGTTACTGCCGCGGAAATCGATCTCATCATTATCGCGACCATTACCCCGGATATGCCCTTTCCGGCCACAGCTTGCCTCGTGCAGGAAAAGCTCGGAGCGAAAAGAGCCGCGGCCTTTGATCTGGAAGCCGCCTGTTCGGGATTCATTTATGCGCTGGAAATCGGGCAGCAGTTCATCATGTCCCGCACTTACAACACGGTCCTGGTGATCGGCGCGGAGAAACTTTCCTCGATTGTGGATTGGACTGACCGCAACACGTGCGTGCTTTTTGGCGACGGCGCGGGCGCGGCCGTTCTGCAAAACCGGGAAAATTCTCACGGCCTTCTAACGGCGGTCATGGGCGCCGACGGCGAAAAGGGAGAATTACTTTCAATGCCGGGCGGCGGCAGCCGTTGCCCGGCAACCAAGGCTTCCGTGGACGCGCGCCTTCACTATTTGCGCATGGACGGCAAACAGGCTTTTAAGAGCGCGGTGCAGGCGATGGAATCGGCGGCCAACGAGGCATTGGCGCGTTGCGAGCTGACGGTCCCGGAACTCAAATGCATTATTCCGCACCAGGCCAACCGGCGCATCATTGACGCCGTGGCGGAGCGGCTGGGCGCAAAACCGGAGCAGCTCTTTGTAAATGTGGATAAATACGGCAACACGTCGGCGGCCTCCGTGGCCATCGCGCTGGACGAGGCGGTGAGCTCGGGCCGGTTATCGCGGGGCGATTTGGTTTTGCTGGTGGTTTTTGGCGCCGGTTTGACCTGGGGCGCTGCCGTTATCGAATGGTAAAAATTTGACGATAGCGGAATATGTGGTAACGTAATTTTATGAGCGCAAGAAAAGTCGGAAGTATTGGTTCGTTTCAACCTGTCACACTCGAAGCGCGTCAAACGCGGCTGGAGCTTTCCACCGATTCAGTGGCCATCCACAAGAGCGGCATCGAATTTCGCAGTCCGACTGCATTCAGTCCGTGGACTGAAATGACCGTGACGCTGGCCTTGCCGCATGAAGGCAAAGTGCATTGCACCGGCGTGGTCGTCAATTGTTCGGGCAACAAGCATTTAGGTTATCGGGTGTCCATGCTGTTCACCAGCCTCACCAAACAGGCCCAGGCGCAGTTGAATGTCCTGGCCCGTTCGGCGGTCGGCGCCGGTTAACAAATCCCTCTTTACAACTTTGGGGCTTCGTGCAACGATTTGCGCATGAAGTGGAAAAACTTATTCCTGGCCCTGCCGGCCCTCCTGATTACGGGCTGCGCCGGGACGTTCACAAACCTGACGCCCCTCCAACAATCGCGCAACGCAAATAATTCCTATCCGGTCGAAGTGGCCTTTACTTCGCCGGAAACGGTGCTGCGCTGGGAATCCATTCATCCGTACGTTCTGGTGAACGGCCAGCTTTACGAAATGCACGCCACGCCCCTGGTGACCAACCGTTGGGAAGGTTTTGTGCCGGCGATGCAGGGCGAGAACACGATCAATTACCGCTACAAATTCGATTACCTGTACAACGACTTTTCCTCGCACCCCAAACCCAGTAGCGCGTTTTCACCCCAGTATACTCTGCAAATCACTGAGCCGCAGTGACTGGGCGGTGAAGATAGAAGATTGAAGTTGGAAGATGGCGGAGGAGTTCCATCTCTATTATCGACCCTCCATCCTCGCCAATGAATTCAGCCTTTCGATCTTAGCAAAATAGCTTTCTTATCCGATCCGTCCACCTCCACGCTGTGGGTCTCTACATCCGGATCGTCTTTCAAAGCCTGGTGGACGATGCGGCGGTCGAAGGCGTTCATGGGCTCCAATTCCACGGCGTCGCCCCAGCGCCGGACTTTTTCCGCGGCTTCGTGCGCTCTCTTGACCAGGGCTTCGCGGGCCTGCGCGCGGTAACCGCCCACGTCCACCATCGCCTTGGGCGCGGAAGAATCCTGCTGAAAGAGCAAGCGGTTGGTGATGTATTGCAAATCAGAAAGCGTTTGGCCCTGGCGGCCAATCAAGCGGCCGGCATCTTCGGTTTTTACATCCAATAGAATGCCGTCGTCCATCTTGTGCTCGTCGACTGACGATTCAAAGCCAAGCAGAGAGAGAATTTTTTCGAGGGTCTCTTTGGGTTGTGCGGGCATAATAGTCAATAGTATAGCATCAACGTTGCAAACAAAGCGTCATTTTTTCCTTTTTGGCTGCGGGGCCAGCGGTGAGAGTGGAGGCAAGGGCGGGGCGGCCTGGATCGCTTTCGTCAAGCGCGTTTGCAAAATGCCCATGCCAGTGCTGACAGTCATATACAGGGCCATGCCGGCGGAATAATTGTAGAGAAACAACAGGAAAATCAGCGGCATGTAGCGCATCATTTTCTGCTGTGACGGATCCATGCCCGGTGACGGCGGCTGCAGATGCGCCTGCCAGACCAGTACGCCAACCATGATGAGCGGCAGCACGTTGAAAGGCAGACCCTGGGGCGTGCTGAAAAACGGCAGGAACGTTAGTCCGGGAATTATAAAAATTGTATCCGGTTTGGTCAGGTCGCTGATCCAAAGGAAATGGGCGCCGCGCAATTCGATGGCGCTTCGGATCATCGTAAAGAACCCGAGGAACACAGGCATTTGAATCAGCATCGGCATACAGCCGCTCATCGGGCTTACTTTGTTCTCCTTCCAAAGCTCCATTTGTTTCTGCGTGAATTTTTGCGGATCGTCCCCGTACTTCTCCTTGAGTTCCTTAACCTGCGGCGCCAGCGCCTGCATTTTTTTCATCGAACGCATACTGTGCGCAGTAAACGGCCAGAAAAAGAGCCTGAGCAAAACGGTGAGCAGGACGATGATCCAGCCGTAGCTGAGCGCCGGCAGCAGATCGTGCAGCGCGTTCAATAACGACAAGAGCAGCTTTGCAAAAAACGAGCCAATGCCAAAAAATCCGGCAAATCCAGTGCCAAAATTCATCGCCAGGTCCGCGCGATTTTGAAATTGTTCACTGATTCTTTCCAAAGTCCGGAACTCCTTGGGCCCGGCAAAAATATTGATCTGGCGCATCACCACCTGGTCAGCGACGAGAGTTTGGGCCGGGTACGACAGGGCCGTCTGGACTCCAATCCAGGGCGCGCCGCTCTGGCTGTTGGTTGCCGTCAACGTGACCGGCGTGGCAACGAATTGCGCGGCCGGCTGGTTCGTTTGCGGCATCGCCATAAGAGCGAAAAACTGATTATACGCCGCCGCCCAAAGAACGTTGCCGTTGCCTTCCCGGTATTCGCTCTTTGGAGTTCGGGGGAAAATGCCCAAAACGGTTGTATTTGTGGAAAAATAGCTTCCGGAGACCATCTTCAAATTCGCGCCGTCATACCACATCGCCCCGCCATAACTCATAAATGTGAGGTCATCCACATCCATGGGTGTCGCGGTGCCGGCCACCCATTGCTGCGCCGGCAACGACAACGGTTTGCCTGAGTCGTTTTTGAAAGTGACATTGACCGTCACAACATAATTTGAGGTCAACTCGAAATCCTTCGTCAGGACAAGGCCGTTCGGCAGCGATTTTTCAGCTTCGACTCCGTGACTGGTCTTCGAGAGTGTGAAATCGCCGTCGCCGACGAGAGACGGGCCGCCCAGGATCATCATGATCGGCAACGCGGATTCGTCATTGAGAGTGGCTACGGCGTTGGTACCGGTTCCTTTCTTCCAGCGGGGCGAGATGGTTTCCGGAAAATCGAGCAAACCGACGGATTTAATCCCACCGCCGCGCGAAGTGAACACGTAACGGACGCGATCATTGGTGATCGTGAGAAGATGTTCAGGAACGTTGGTTGAAGAGGAAATGGCCGCCGCGGTCTCGGGGGTAACCTGGGAAGAAGCCACCCCTGGAACTTGCATCGTCTTGACGGTCTGCGCGACCATCGCCCGCTGTTGCGCCACTTTTTCCGACTCATAAAGCCAGACAGCCAGCAATATGAAGCAGAAAACTACGACAGTTGTGCCGATTCTATCCATTGAAAATTAACGACGCCTCACTTTCCCGCCTTTGCTTCGGGGACCGGGTCATGCCCGCACTCTCCCAGGGGATGGCATCGGCAAATTCGCTTGAACGCCAGGACGCTCCCGGCCAGTGCCCCGTGACAGCGTATCGACTCGGCGGCATATTGCGAACACGTCGGGGTAAAACGGCAACCGCTGCCGGGCCCAAATAAAAACACCTGTGCCGGCGAAAACATCAGGCGATAGAGTTTGATGAAAAAAAGCAAAAGCATGGCAGGAATGGCAGGGACGGCCCGCTGGGCCGTCATGGCAAGTGGCGCTTCCACCGCCACGTTTAGCGGCGCAATTGGTGAGGCCAGACGTTCAAGCGCGCATGTTCCGCCCGCTTTACGGGCGGTGACGGCCCAGCGGGCGGTCCCGACCGTCGTATCCGCTATCGGAAATATGCGATCGTTATGGCTCATTCCTTAAAAGTCCTGCGCGCCGGAGCGTTGTCAAAAAATCTTTTTCCACGTCAGCGAACTTCTTTCCCGCGATGGAATTGCGGGCGACCAGAATAATTTCAATGGGCCTGGCGAATTCGTGCTGGTGCAGGCGGAAACTCTCGCGGAGCAACCGGCGGGCGCGCGTGCGCTGGACCGCTCCTCCGATTTTACGGCTGGTGACGACGCCGAGTTTGGGGCTGGCGCCCTCGGGCAGCAAATTCCAATTGGCCACAAGGCAACCCTGGGCAAGGCGTTCTCCCTGCTGTCGGATGCGGATGAAGTCCCGGTTCTGTGTGACCCGCGAACCCCGGGACAGCCGCAAACGTCTAGGCGTTTGAGCCGTCATGGGACGCGCAAATTAAACCGGCGTGAGGCGCTTACGGCCCTGGCGGCGCCGATTGGCCAGGATGGCCCGGCCGCTTTTGCTGGAATTGCGGTTCAGAAACCCGTGCTGCCGCTTGCGCCGGATTTTCGATGGTTGATACTGGCGTTTCATAAATCAAAAAAAATTAGCGGGAAAGGGTGCCAAATGAAGCGCTGGGTGTCAACCATTCCGAATCTCAGGCAGTGTCCTAATTTGAAATCCAACCACTTTTTGGCTCATCCGCCGCCATAATCTATATGATTGTCGTCAATGCCGCGGTCGTAGTTGTGCCTGCCTGCTCCAAACACCCGATGAATCTTGTAAACGGGATGAGGATGAGACCAGTGGCGCAAGAACCAGGAAATATATCAGCAGCTTCAGCCGCAGAATCCACGGGTCGCGCTCTTCGGCCGTTTTCCGCAAGACGATTAGCTCCCGCCAATTTTTACCTTTGAAGGCTGGGATGTCTTTCTCGCGCTCAAGTTTCATAAGAGGACAGGAATAAATTACCGTGACATTTCCCAAATTCAAGAGTGATCGCTGCTCAAATAGATTGCGAGGACGAGGACGATTTCCTCTTAGCCTGGGCCCATGAAAGCCGCCCGATAAAACGTGCTCGACGTATTGGTCATGGGAATCAGGAAGCTAATCGAATTGCTCGAAAGCAGGTTGGTGCTGACATCCTGCCACGTCTTCAGATTTGTCGACAATTGAAGCACGTAGCTTAGACCCTGTTGGCCATAGAGCCAAAGCAACAATTGGCCGGGCGGATGGCTCATGCCTGCCCGTATCTGAAAAGCAGGGACCGAGGGCGCCACAAACAGGGTAACACTTTGCGAAGGCAATACCGCGCTCAATATCCCGTTAGTGAGCGTCACATTGGCAAGCTGGCCCAGGCTCCCGCCGGCCAGTTGCCAAACCTGCGCCGAACCGGTAATGACCAAATTGGAAATGCTCAACGTAACGTTCGTCGCATTGCTGATATCCTTGTTGATGACCATTACGGTCAATGCACCGTCGCTGCTGCGCACGGCGGCGAAGGCATCGAGTTCGTCCGGATTGGGCACCGTGGTCTCGATACTCGTATCGCCAAACGTGGATTTTTTACCGTCATAATTGCGGTACATTTTCATGGCCAAATACGTGGGCGTATTGCTGGCAGGCGTCGTCCAGCGGGTGGCCAAATCGAGGCCCTGGCTCCCGAAGATACCGAGGATGTCTGCCTGCGCCGTGGCGCCGTTCATGTACGCTTCAGCGCCCCAGTTGTACTCGGTGACTCCAATTTTAGTACCGGGATAATTTGTGGCCACCCAGGTTTTCATGAGCGGAATGAGGGCGATGACACTGTTGATCCAGCTCGGGTCAACGTAATTGGTGTCCCAGAAAATTCGCGTGGATTGGTTGCGCAGAAGTTCAGTCGTCGGGTCAACGGCGTTGCCGCTCACGTTATTCTCCTGGGGATAACAGTGGACGGTAAAATAATCCAATAGGCGCTGATGATTGGTGTTTTCGTACTGCTGAAATTGGTGGAGCAGCCAGGGGCAATAAGTCCAGCCGCCGTTCGCGGTGCGGTCCGGATAATCATTCGGATTGTAATCGCCGTGCTGGCCCGACCATTGTTGGTCATACCCGCTATAGAGGTAGCCGTTCCAGCCCCATTCCTCCGGCCCCAGCACGAAGGCGCTGGGATCATTGGATTTGACCATGCTGGCGTACGTGACCATATCGGTCCAGATTTCCTGCATGGTCGGGCCAATCGGATGGATGTCCTGATGAGTGGAAAACCAAATGCTATGCTCGTTGTCCATCAGGTAGTAACCCACGCCGCCATTGGTGGAAGCGCCCCATTGATTTTTCAGGTGTTGCACCAGGCCTTGTTCGAAATTCGCGTTGGTTGGGAAATTGGCGTCGGTTCGGTTGTTCCAGGTGATGGGTTGGTTGTTATTGGTGCTGCTCAGGCCATCGCCCGCGGCGGGCAAATAAGGGTCGGTGGACTTTTGGGGGCCGTATTTGTTGGTGGAATAACTGTAGAGAATGCTGCGCCCCGGGCCCAGATACGGCATCCAGCCAATCATGGAAATCGTAATCATGGGCTGCGCTCCGCCCCCCTTGCTGTTGGCCACAAACGCATCCACCGTGTTCCCCGGCGTGGTGCTGGCGGAATCCGGGTAGCTTTCAAAATACCAATCGAAGTCCAGGTTATGCGCGTTAATTTGCCAGTTGTCGCGCGTTTCGTTGTTCCCGCCTGATCGGTTCATGGTGAAGTTCAAGTCCGCAAGCTGGTTCGACGTAGCGAAAGCCACTCCGTAGATTTGCGGGCTGATGGCGTGGCGATTGGCCAGGGCATCAATTTGTACGGTCACGCCGGTATTGGTATTGCCGCTCATTGTATTGGTCGCAGACATCAAAGAAATGTCGTCCACAAAAAACGTTGCCTGCGTTGCGCCGAGGGCGTCCTGGATGACAAAGCCGGTGAAATTGGCCTGGTTCGCGACATCCAACTGAGAGAGGGGCACGCTGTAAAGCTTCCAGGAATTCGCGGGCAATGGTGAAAGCTGGTAATGAGGGCTGGTGGCAAAATTGTTCGTGCCACCGGCATCAAGTAATCCGTACACCTGCAAATGCTGGCCTCCGCTTGCCCCGCCATTGAGCCAAAAGTTAATGGACGAGTACGGCGTGGAATCCTGGTCCGGATGCCAAATTTGAATTCCCTCCCAGGTGTTGGTAAAGGTAACGCTGATGGAATCGCTGCCGGAATGGACGGGCGCCGTGTTTGCATAATTGAGTTCAGCCCAACCCCAATTTTGCCAGCCGTTTTCGAGCGAATCGTCGTAGATGATTTGGTCGGCGCGCAACGTCAGCGGGAGCAGAAAAGCCGCAATCAACAGAGCCGCGACCGTGAGGGAGCGGTAGCGCAGCCGACGCATGAGTTCGGCCGTTTCTGCCTGGTGGCAGCGCCACTTGCCATTACGCGCGCGGCTCCGCTTGCTGTCGGGAAAAACAAGGCGCTGCATGTGCATAGACACTCACACAGTTTACAGAATAATCCATGCCAATACATGTCGCGTAAAGTAGTGACGCTGGCTTTGAAAATACCCTCCGTGAGGGCGCTTGCGTCATGGAGTGCGGTGGCAAGCAACGCGCGACACCGCTTTCGAACGACGGTTGATAATGCGTCAATTGTAATTCCAGTGTAATTTGTTTTTCCAAAGCGGTGTCACCGCCACCGCACTCCATGACCGTTCCGCAATAAGAATATCGTTCCCACCACCAGGCGAACATTTTGCGATTGGTATTCGCCCACAATTACGTAAAAATCTATCGTGGCTTCCAACGCTTACTATTTAACCGGCATCTACCGACTCGCCCAGGTCCAGAAGAACACCCGAGGTTGCGGTCCTGGCGAAACCATCCAGATATTGGACGATTCCACGTCCGTGATCGCTTTCAGCCCTTCACCGGATGACGCCCGTTCTCTCGTTGCGAGCGAATTATGCAAACAGCCGGAAGGAGAAGAACTTCAAAGAGAAGTCACGGTCCGAAAGATTTTCGTCGCACCCATCGTCGGTCAACTATTGACCGAGTCGGGAAATCTACCCTTGAACTGGAAGAACATTCTCGAGAAGTCCCGGGCTGCTGTGGAAGCCACGCCCATGGACGATTTTGAGCAGGGCTATTGGGTGGACTTCGATTCGGTTGTGCCCTCTGACAAGATGAGCTTTAGCGTAAGCACGCTCGAATCAAGCGTGCCGGAAGACGTGCGCACGGGCCTGAACTGGTTGGGCGAAAAACAGTTTTCCTTCCTTCTTCAGGTTTTGCCACCACCCGCGCCCCCAGTGTTTCCTTCCTACGAACAGGAAATCGAAGGCGCCGAAAATGAACTTTCCATAGAACCGGGCCCGACTGAAATCGACGAAATGGGCGCCGTCCTGCCGGAAACGGTCGCCGTCGTCCAGGCGCGCAATTCAGTCGCTGCCGCATGGCTATGGCGGAAATATGCGGCCAATACGCAGTGGAAGAATAACGCTATCCGGATTACGCCCTTGTGCGGGACGATTGGAGAATCAGTTTAACGCCACTAATTCTTCGTCCCCGCCAACTCCTCCTCAAAATCCACGATCTCTTTAATCTGCGCCAAAAACCACCGATCAATTTTCGTGAGATTGAAGATCTCTTCCACGCTGAAACCCGCCCGCATAGCGTGGCGAATGAAGAATATGCGTTCAGCGTTGGGAACCGACAGCTTCCGCGATATCACGTCGCGCGGCAAAATGTCGCGGTCGCCGTAAACTTCGGCGCCGATGCGCCAGGGTTTGCCATCGCCGCCCAGCCCCGATCGTCCGATTTCGAGTGAGCGCAGGCATTTTTGCAGGCTCTCCTTAAAAGTCCGCCCAATCGCCATGGCTTCGCCCACACTTTTCATCTGCGTCGTCAGGGTCGGATCGGCTTGCGGAAATTTCTCGAAGGCGAACCGCGGTATCTTGGTCACGACATAATCAATCGTCGGCTCGAAGCTCGCCGGCGTTTCGCGGGTGATGTCGTTTTTGATTTCATCCAGCAAATAACCCACTGCCAGCTTCGCCGCGATTTTCGCAATGGGAAACCCCGTCGCCTTCGATGCCAGGGCCGAGCTTCGCGAAACGCGCGGGTTCATCTCAATGATGACCATCCGCCCGTTGTCAGGATTCACGCCGAACTGGATGTTTGAGCCGCCCGTTTCCACGCCCACCGCGCGAATCACGGCGAAACTTTGGTCGCGCATGATTTGATATTCCTTGTCTGTGAGCGTTTGGATGGGCGCCACGGTGATGCTGTCGCCGGTGTGCACGCCCATGGGGTCGAAGTTTTCGATGGAGCAGATGATGACGCAATTGTCCGCTTTGTCGCGCATCACTTCCATTTCGTATTCCTTCCAGCCCAGCAACGATTCCTCAACGAGGATTTCCGAGACGGGAGACAAATCCATTCCGCGCCGGGCAATTTCCTCAAATTCATCGCGGTTGTAGGCGATGCCGCCGCCCGTGCCGCCCAGTGTAAAGGCGGGCCGAATAATGAGCGGGAATCGGCCGATCTTTTCGGCGACGGCGCGCGCTTCGTTCATGTCGTGTGACGTGCCGGATATGGGCACATCAAGCCCGATCGAAAGCATCAATTGCTTGAAGGCTTCGCGGTCTTCGCCTTTGTGAATGGCTTCGGGCCGGGCGCCAATCATCTCCACATCGTACCGCGCCAACGCGCCTGAGCGATGCAGCGCCATCGCCGCGTTGAGGGCAGTTTGACCGCCAAGCGTGGGAAGCAAAACCAATTTATCACCGGTCTTCGCGCCCGTTCCGCCTTTGGAAATCAGGCGCCGCATCTCTTCCTTTTCGCGAGCGATGATTTTTTCAATCGCTTCGGGCGTGATGGGTTCGATGTAAGTGCGGTCGGCAAATTCCGGGTCCGTCATGATGGTGGCCGGATTGGAATTTATCAGCACCACGCGGTAACCCTCTTCCTTGAGGGCCTTGCACGCTTGCGTGCCGGAGTAATCAAACTCGCAAGCCTGGCCGATGATGATGGGGCCGGCGCCGATGATGAGGACGGAATGAATATCAGTTCTTTTGGGCATGGAAGCGTTACCTTCGAAAGTTCAATAGCACCAGGACCACAATAGTCAATATCATCATGAGGCCGTTGGGCATGAATTTTTTTGTCCTGGAAAGCCGCCAGGCAAAGACGACGAGCAACGCCGCCATGATGACGTCCGAAAGGGTGCGCCCGAATGAGGGCTGAAAAACGCCGGGCAGCCGCGTTAAAATCAAAAGCGCGGCAGCCACTGCTGACGTCATGAGCGATGCCTTGCTATTGGCTTTGAAAAAGCCAAATAATCCGCCTATCAGCAATAACACTACGTAACTCCAAAAGACAATATTTTCGTCAAATTGCATAATGCAAAACGTGCCTCAATTTGCAATGGTCTCCAAGTTCTGAATTTCGCCTCCCTTGCATTCAGCAATCACCTCAAATGGGCGGCAGCAGACGTCGCAATCCGTCGGAAACCGCTGATTTGAGACGCTGGTATCCAGTATAATCTCGCAAAATTGCCCACAAAACGGGCAGGAGACCGTTTCAGAAACTTCCATTACGGCAGTGTATCTGGCTCCGCCAAAAATTCAAACTTTCCCTGAAAGAAACCCACGGAACACTAATTGCTAAAAGATTGGCGGAAGCGGCTTTTTTGTCGCAAGTTGCAATGCGTTAACGGGTAAAGGGTATGTCATGGTTAAGCTATTACATGTTTTAGTGATTGAGGATTCTGAGAACGATGCCGAATTGTTACTGGAAGAAATCAGGGAGGCCGGGTACAATCCGATTTCCGAGCGAGTTCAGACTGCCGAGCTCTTGACCGCGGCCTTGGCGCGTCGCACCTGGGACGTCATTTTGTGCGATTACGTGATGCCGCAATTCAGCGCGCCGGACGCCCTCAAAATCGTGCGCGGCAAAAATGATGATGTCCCCTTCATCGTTGTTTCCGGTGTGGTTGGCGAAGAGGCCGCCGTGAACATGATGAAAGCCGGGGCGAGCGATTACCTTGTCAAAACCAAATTGTCGCGTTTGGTGCCGGCCATTGAACGGGAAATGGAAAATGCCCACACCCACCGGGCGCGCGCCCAGGCTGAAGCCAGCGCCAAATACCTGGCTGCGATTGTCGAATCCAGCGACGACGCCATTTACGGCGTCAAACTCGACGGCACGGTGGTCAGTTGGAACCGTTCCGCCGAGCGCATCTACGGTTTTCGTGCCGGCGAAATCATTGGCCGCAATGTTTCCATTTTATACCCCGACGAGCGCCTGGATGAACTGATCGACACCATGGAGAGAATCAAGCGCGGAGACCACGTGGGCCGCTCCGAAACTGCCCGGGTCCGAAAAGACGGCCGACTCGTGCCCTTGTCCGTCACTGTTTCTCCCATGAAAAATGCGGACGGTAAAATCGCCGGCGCATCTGTCATCGCCCGCGACATCACCAACCGCAAACGGGAAGAACAGGAACGGATCAAGCTCATTCAGGAACTGACCGAAGCCCTTGGCCGCGCCAAGACACTCGCCGGCCTCCTGCCGATTTGCTCCTGCTGCAAACGCATTCGGGATGACCAGGGTTATTGGCAGCAGGTCGAGGCGTACATCTCGCGCCATTCGGACGCTGTCTTCACTCATGGCATGTGCCCTGAATGTTTGAAGGCAACCGAGGACGGAGAAAACAACGGCGAAAGCGCCGTCGAGTCCAATCGCGATACTCACATCGTGGAGTAAAAACGGGAACGCCGTGTGAGGGCACACGTAAGTCGGACCGGCAGGTTAGTGGAATGAAGATCCGGGATTTTTCAACCCTCTTTCGCCGCTTGTTCCAGCGACACCGTCCTTGACGCAAATTTATAGAGTTCCGAGAGCGTCGGTAAATTGAAGCACGCTTCATCGAACAGCCGCGCCGCCCCGCCGGCCAGCATCGCCATCAATCCTAAATGGACCAATTCCGTCGCGTGCTCGCCCAAAACGTGCATACCCAGCAGCTTCAGATCACTCCGCCGAAATAGCAGTTTCAGAAAACTATTCGTGTCGCCGATGATCCGGCCGCGCACCGAGTTGGCGTACGCCGCTCGTCCCACCACGTAATCCACGCCTTTTTTTTGAGGGATTCTTCGGTTTCACCCACCATGCTTGCCTCAGGAATCGTATAAATGCCCGTAGGCAGAAGCGATGGAAGCCCGTCGCGCGCTTCCAAACTAAAAGCATGACACACCGCGCGATAGCCCTGTTCCAGTCCGGTCGATGCCAGCGCCGGAAATCCGATAACATCCCCGGCAGCGTAGATGTGCGGCACTGATGTCCGATAATGTTCGTCTACTTGTACCAGCCCTCTTTCTCCCACGGGCACACCCGCCGCTGCCAGGTTAAGTTCCGCCGTATTGCTCTTGCGCCCCGCCGCAACCAAAACCGCTTCCACTGGCTGCTCCCGACCGGAAGAAAGCTTGAGCGTGAACTGGTTCGGCCCGGTCGCCTTACATTCCTGGATGCGCTCGTTTCGATGAAACCGAATCCCATTCGCCTCCATGGCGGCAGCCAACGCCCGTGACACTTCGGCATCAAGGAATGGCAGCAGCGTGTCGCGGCCATCAATCAGATGCACTTCCACTCCCAGTTGCGCAAAAATGCTGGCGTATTCGCAGCCAATCACACCCGCCCCGGCCACGGCCATGGATTTGGGCAATCGATCCAGGCTCAGAATCGTGTCCGATTCGTAAATGTGCGGTTGATCAAACGGAAACGGCGCCGGGCGGGCCGGCGACGATCCGATGGCAATCAGGATTCTTTCGCCCTGAAGCCTCTGCTCTCCGTTCGCCGGGTTGTTCACCCGGATCGTATTAGGGTTTTCAAATGCCGCGATGCCCGGGAAAAAGTCAATGTTCAGCGACTGGGTCAACTGGGCAAGGGTGGCATTGAAACCCACTTTCACGTTTTGCTCGTGCTGAAGGAAATCGGCCACGCTTGCTTCCCGTCGCAAGCTCACGTCCAGGCCCGTCAACTTCCGCGCCTGCACGCCGGACAACGCCAGGGCCGTTTCGCGCAACGTCTTGCTTGGCAGTGCCCGTGTTAATTCCCACGCCACCCAATTGCGCATCCCGATTGACCAGCACGACCGTCTTTCGATGCATCGCCGCCGTGCGCGCCATGCTGATCCCGGCCGGCCCTCCTCCAATCACAATTAAATCAAATTTCTTCATTGGTAAAAACTCGCTCATATTTTTTGCCGTTTCGCGCCTAAAGCTGCTGCCAGTGTATCGCGTAAGACCGGAATCGTCAGCTGGTCCTTGGCCCGATTGGCGGCAAGTTTGCTTGCGAGAATACGCTCGAGCGATAGAACTTTGAGCTTTTGATGACCCAGTTGGATCTCAACACAGTTTTCGATTTCATCGGCAAATTTCCCTAAACCGTCCATGCGAATGACGATGTCAAACAACTCCGCAACGGTGCCCGCAAGCATCCGTGGATTGTTAATTGACGGCGGCACATACGCTGCCCCGACTTCCTGCAAAGCACGGGACATCTCTGGATCACCGAGCTTTTCAAACCAAAGGTCAACGTCTTGTGTAATGACGGGCGCCCCTGGAAACGCAGCGGCCGAAAGCCCCACAACCATAAATCGCACTTCGTGCCGCAGCAACGAGCGCAACAGGCGGCGTTCATTTTCGGTAAATGGCAGCGGCGCGGCCACGAATGAGACTCCTTTGCAGGCGGGCAAATGGCGGCAGTTCCAACAAAATCAAGGCATGACGAATATTGTCAGGATCGGCGCCGGGATGCGCTGCGACAATTTTTTTGACACGCATTGACAGCCGCCTGGCCCAGCGCCGGGCTTTGATGTCCTTGTCGGATTGAGCTGCGAGTCGTTTCATGCAGGCAATGACAGTCTAGGCTTTTTCTCGCGTCTTGTCTCTGCGTTTCCGCCGCCTTTCTTTTTAGTCAATCGGCGAGAATCACCGTAATCCGCGGATAAAAGCTTTCTCAGCTTCTTTGAGCCTTCGATGTTCGACGTTAGGCTCATTTCCAATCGCCGCAGCCAAAATCGTCAAGATTCTCAATAAAATCTTGCTTTTTGACTCAGATTCGGGCCTCGTTTCCTGTTTCCCTGCCTATGTAAAAAAAATGTGTCACTCACTTTCTCGAAAAGAAATTCGGCGTGCACTGGGGGCAAATGCCGTGAGTGAAGCCGATATTGAAGTTTTCCAGGAAGTAGATTTCCAGCGGCTGCCACTGGTTTTGCTTGTTCCGGATTTTTTTGCAGCTCGAACAAATCGGCAGCAGTTCTTTTCCTTTCCCCAACGGCGATTCAAAAAATTCCCTGATTCTCTGCCTGCGCGCGCGGGTTTCCCGGGCTTCGCGCAACGCATGGCGCATGGCCACGCCCAAATACTCCAGTTCGTCTTTCCGCACATAGTCGGCCACGCCGCCCAGCAGCTTTTCGATTTCCATTTCCCGCGTCAGGGCGTTCGTCACGAAGATAAAGGGCGTGTCCGGGCATTTTTCGCGCGCCGTGCCAAATGCCGTCAGTCCGTCAAACGCCGGCAGGCCATGGTCGGAAAGGACCACGTCCGGTCCGTGCTCAAGCCCGGCCAGAAACGCTTCCCGCGTGTCCGCGCGCTGCAATTCAAAGGACAAACCGCTTTCTCGCAGCTTGTCTTCCACGCGCACCGCGTCCGCAGGATCATCCTCAAGATACAGGATTTTAATCTCCTGGTTCATTTCCGAATCTAGCGGTTATTTTAGCTAATTGCAGCGGGTTAGCAAGATGATTCATTGAAAATGTTTGACTATTTAAACTTTTCGCCGGAGGCCATTTGGAAGCCGAAAAATCGGAACTTAAACCTTGATTGATAGTTACGGTTACGGCTTAAATTTTTCATGCTTAATTCCAAATCCTTATGGGCGGCGGTTGCCACGTTGCTGGCTTTCACCGGTTGCAAATGCTGCCATCCAGGCGCTGGCGATTTTCAGGCCTCTTCACCGCTTGAATCGCTCCCGTTGCCGCATCCCGGGACCGCCATGCACGCCGGTTCATGGGACCGCACCGGCGGAAACAGGGATTTCGTCACAGTGACGCCCGGCCAAACCGTTACTCTTTTAGACCAGGATGGCGCGGGTGAAATCCATCGGTTTTGGGTGACCCTGGGCCCGGGAAATGTCCAATCCCGCCGCCAGCTCATTCTGCGGATGTATTGGGACAATGAGACCAACCCGAGCGTCGAATGCCCAATCGGCGATTTCTTTGGTGTCGGTTTCGGCGACCAGGCCGATTTCAAGTCGCTGCCGATGGACCAAAGCAGCGGCGGGTACAACTGCTACTGGCCGATGCCCTTCCACACCCACGCCCGCTGGACCCTGGAAAACCGCTCCAGCGAGACGATTCACTCGTTCTATTACAACGTCGACTACACCACGTATCGTTCCCTTCCCAAAGACTTGCTGGAATTTCACGCCTGCTGGCGGCGTGAGAATCCCACAAGTCCGCAACACAATTACACAATTCTGGAGGCCCAGGGCGAAGGTTATTACGCCGGCGTGGCGCTCTTCATGCAGGGCCTGCACATGGGGAGAAACAAGCTCGCCTTTTTGGAAGGCGACGAAATGATTTACCTCGACCAGCCAAACCCGAATCCGCCCACGCCGCCGCACTGGCGCCATTCGGAAGCCGTCCCGCAAATCAACGGTACCGGTACGGAAGATTATTTTGGAGGCGGCTGGTACTTCAACCACGGCCCTTTTTCAGCGCCCTATCACGGATGCACGATCAAAGACGAGAAGAATTCGCGTGTGTCAACCTATCGCTGGCACATCGAAGACGCGATTCCCTTCCACAAAAACATCCGCGTGACGATTGAGCACGGCAATCAGAATGACACCGAAGCCGATTATTCATCCGTCGCCTATTTCTACCAGAAAAACCCTCACCAACCATACCCGCCGTTACCGGCCAATGCGGACGACTTGCTGCCGAGCCAGCAATGAAGTCGTGTTTAACGATAAAATCAAGGCTTTTGCCCCACCCCTTGACAACCTGTCACGGTTATGGTTTACTCTTTCCCGTTGCAGCCGAGACTCGGTTTTCCTTCCTGAAGCCGGGTGCGGGAGACCCAAACTCCTCAAGCAATTGAGGACGGGGCGAACGAGGCCGGGTCACCGGTTTCAAGGCCACTTTCAAGGCCGAGCCCGACAGCTAATCTCGCAGGCGTTTGGAAGGGCGAGCCTCTGAGCCACGAAGTCCGTGGCATTCAAGTTCACCCCAATGTAAATGAATTGTGGCGCGTCATGTAAATAGCATGGCCGTTGTTAGTAAGTATATGTTGGACGCACTCTTTGTTGGTTTAATGTTTGGAGGATTCATGGCCCTGATGATCTATGTCGTGGGCTGTGAAAAACTTTAACTTCTATGAACACCGAAAATGTTGTGCTGGGAATCATTTCCGTCGCCCTGTGCGCTTATTTGATTTTTGCCATGGTGCGTCCGGAAAAATTCTAAGGCGAAAAATATGAACGCCCATCAGTGGCTCGAGCTGGCGATTTACATCGCCGCACTGGTTCTCATTACCAAACCGCTCGGTCTTTACCTTAACCGTGTGCTGGATGCCAATGGCCGCACGTGGCTTGATCCGGTTCTGAGGCCGCTGGAAAGGCTCACATATGCGGTTCTGCGAATCGATCCGTCCCAGGAACAGGAATGGAAGCAGTACACATTTGCCGTGCTGATCTTCAGCCTGATCAGTTGCCTTTTCACCTACATCGTCCTGAGGATCCAGCAACATTTGCCTCTCAATCCGCAGGGCTTTGGCGCCCTGGCTCAGCATCTGGCGTTCAACACCGCCATCAGCTTTACCACCAACACCAACTGGCAAAGCTACAGCGGCGAATCCACCATGTCCTATTTCTCGCAGATGGTGGCGCTGGTGTTCCACAACTTCTTTTCCGCCGCGGTGGGTATCGCCGTGGCGGCCGCTCTCGTGCGGGGTATCGCGCGCGCCGCGTCACAAACGATTGGAAATTTTTGGGTGGATATCACCCGCATCGCTTACTATTTGCTACTGCCCATTTGCATCGTTTATGCCCTCTTTCTGGTGTCCCAGGGCGTCATTCAAAATTTCAAGCCGTACACCAATGCGATGCTCATCGAACCGCAAACGGTTTCCGTGCAGTTGACCGATGCCAATGGCAAGGGCGTCGTGGACGCCACGGGCAACGCGGTCATGACAAACCAGGTCGTGTCAACGCAAACCATCGTCCAGGGTCCGGTCGCCTCCCAGGAAGCCATCAAAATGCTTGGCACCAACGGCGGCGGTTACATGAATGCCAATTCCGCGAACCCGTTTGAAAATCCGACACCGCTCTCGAATTTCATTCAGATGCTTTCGATTTTGGCAATCGGCAGCGGGTTGACGTATCACCTGGGCCGCGAAACCAAAAATCAAAAGCACGGCTGGTCCGTCTGGGCGGCGATGTTCATCATGTTTTTGGGCGGCCTCTTACTGTGTTGGTGGGCGGAATCGAGAGGCAATCCCATCCATCAACATCTCGGCATCGTCGCGACGGACGGAAACATGGAAGGCAAGGAAGTGCGCTTTGGCATTTTCGATTCCGCTCTTTTTGCCACGGTCACGACAGACGCCTCATGCGGCGCCGTCAACGCAATGCACGACTCCTTCACGCCGCTCGGCGGGCTTGTCCCGATGTTTAACATTCAAACCGGCGAAGTCATTTTCGGCGGCGTAGGCGCGGGACTCTACGGCATGTTGATTTTTGTCATCATCGCCGTGTTTATCGCCGGACTGATGGTCGGGCGTACTCCGGAATATCTGGGCAAAAAGATTGAGGCGTATGACGTCAAGATGACGTTGCTGGCCTTCGTCATTCTTGCCTTCATCATTCTCGGCTTTACGGCCTGGGCCTGTATCACTCCGTGGGGCCTCGCGGGATTGAACAACCATGGCCCGCACGGTTTCAGCGAAATCCTGTACGCCTATACGTCCTGCGCCGGCAATAACGGCAGCGCATTCGCCGGTCTCACTGCCAATGCTCCGCAGTACGACACCACCCTGGGCATTGACATGTTGCTCGGCCGCTTTGGCATGATTATTCCGCTGCTGGCATTGGCCGGCTCGCTTGCAAAGAAAAAAATCGTCCCCGCCAGCGCCGGCACGTTCCCGGTGAGCGGAACAACGTTCGTCATTCTCCTCGTAGGCACGGTGCTTTTGGTCGGCGCACTGACATTCCTGCCCGCCCTCGCGCTCGGCCCAATTGTTGAACACTTCCTGATGCTGAAAGGGACTTTGTTTTAAAATTATGGCCACTAAATCTGTTTCTATTTTTGATCCGAATATCATCTGGCCCGCCATTGGTGACGCGTTCAAGAAATTGGACCCGCGCCTCATGGTCAAAAACCCGGTCATGTTTGTGACCATGGTTGGCGCGGCGATCACGACGGTGGACATTTTTCGGTCAGGGACGGGTCAATTGGCATTTGTGCTGCAAATTGCGATATGGCTTTGGTTCACGGTGCTGTTCGCCAATTTTGCCGAAGCCGTTGCCGAAGGCCGCGGCAAGGCGCAGGCCAAAGCGCTTCGCGCCACGCGTACCCGCACCAATGCGAATAAAATTATCGGCAACGGCAAAACTGATAAAATCGAAGTAGTGGATGCGGACTCACTTCGCAAAGGCGACATGGTCGTGGTCCGTGCCACGGAATTGATTCCCGCGGACGGTGAAATCATCGAAGGCGCGGCGACGGTGGATGAATCGGCCATCACGGGCGAATCCGCGCCCGTCATCCGCGAATGCGGCGGCGACCGCAGCGCGGTGACCGGCGGCACGCGTGTGCTTTCCGATGAGATCAAAATTCGGATCACGGCCAATCCGGGCGAAGGTTTTTTGGACCGCATGATTTCATTGGTTGAAGGCGCCAAACGCCAAAAAACGCCGAACGAGATCGCGCTGACGATTTTGCTCGCCGCGCTCACGGTGGTTTTCCTGCTGGCGGTTGTGACGTTGAAGCCGTACGGCATTTACGCCCATATGAGCTTTTCCAATTCTGTGCTGGTCGCGCTCCTGGTTTGTTTGATCCCCACAACCATCGGCGGATTGTTGAGCGCGATTGGCATCGCCGGCATGGACCGTCTGCTCCAGAAAAATGTTTTGGCCATGAGCGGTCGCGCGGTGGAAGCCGCCGGTGACGTTGACGTGTTGTTGCTCGATAAAACCGGCACCATCACGATGGGCAATCGCCAGGCCACGGCATTTATGCCGGCGCAGGGCGTGACCGAACAGGAACTGGCCGATGCCGCTCAACTGGCATCCCTGGCCGACGAGACGCCCGAGGGTCGCAGCATCGTTGTGCTGGCAAAACAATTCGGCATTCGCGCCCGGAGCATCCATGAAATGGCCCACGCGCAATTTGTTCCTTTCACGGCGCAGACCCGCATGAGTGGCGTCAATTGGGACGGCGAATTAATTCGCAAAGGCGCAGCCAATTCTATACGGCAGTTTTCCGGCGGGCAATTGCCGCAGGAAGTGGAGCAGTTCGTGGAAACGATTTCACTATCCGGCGGCACGCCCCTGGTGGTCGCCACTAGCAAGCGTGTCCTGGGTGTGGTGCATTTGAAGGACATTGTCAAAGGCGGCCTTTCAGACCGGTTTAAACGCTTTCGCGCGATGGGTATTCGTACCGTGATGATTACCGGCGACAATAAGCTCACCGCCGCCGCCATCGCGCGCGAGGCGGGTGTGGATGATTTTCTGGCCGAGGCCAAGCCGGAGGACAAGCTGGCGCTCATTCGTCACGAGCAGCAAGGCGGACGAATGATCGCCATGATCGGCGACGGCACCAACGACGCGCCCGCGCTAGCGCAGGCGGACGTCGGCGTGGCCATGAACACAGGCACACAAGCCGCCAAGGAGGCCGGCAACATGGTGGATTTGGATTCCAACCCCACCAAGTTGCTGGAAATCATCGAGATCGGGAAGCAACTGCTAATCACGCGTGGTTCACTCACGACGTTCAGTATCGCCAACGACGTGGCCAAATACTTCGCTATCATCCCGGCGATGTTGATGGCCACGTTTCCCGTCATCGAGCCGCTCAACGTCATGAAACTGCATAGCCCGGACAGCGCCATTCTGAGCGCCGTCATCTTCAACGCGCTGATTATCATCGCTTTGATTCCGCTGGCCCTGCGCGGCGTGCAATTCCGTCCGCTCGGCGCGGCGCAAATTCTGAAGCGTAATCTGCTCATCTACGGCGTCTGGGGCATCATTCTGCCGTTCATTGGCATCAAGATCATCGATCTCATCATCGTCGCCTTGCACATCATCAATTGATTCAAAGTCTATGAAAACTCTTATCACTGAATTTGGGCGTTCAATTGCGGCGACGATTTTCTTCGCCATCATCGTGTGCGGCGTGTATCCGCTTGTCGTGTATGGCCTGGGACAAGTGATGTTTCCGCATCAGGCCAACGGCAGCCTGATAATTGACAAATCCGGTTCGGTGCGCGGCTCGGAGTTGTTGGGCCAGAATTTTACCAGCGACAAATATTTTCATCCGCGCCCATCCGCCGCCGGCAGTAACGGATATGATCCTACGTCCTCCAGCGGCAGCAACCTTGGTCCCACGTCCGGCACGTTATACACGAACATCATGCAAAACATTGCGGCATATCGGTCCGACAATGGTCTTCCCACAAACGCACCCGTGCCGGCCGATGCCGTGACGGAATCCGGCAGCGGCCTGGACCCGCACATCAGCCTGGCAAACGCCGAGTCGCAACTTCCGCGCGTCGCCAAAGCCCGCGGCCTGAGTCCTGAAAAAGTAAGCGAGTTGGTGCGTGAAAACACCAGCGGCCGCGACCTGGGCGTGTTCGGCGAACCGCGCGTCAATGTGATGACGCTGAATTACGCGCTCGATAATTCAAGGTAGGGACGGCGCACTGCGCCGTCACCGCCCGCGTAGAGCGGGCGGAACCGTTCACATACGCTGGTCCGAGTGGCTCCGCAAGTTGCGCTGCCCCTTACACCTTGATTTCACGGCTCGCGCCGGGAATCCAGATTTGTTCGGGGCGCGGCTCGGCGGTATCGGCGGCGCAGTTCACAATGGCGCGCATTTGGGCAAACCACCAGCCCGCCCGGGCGATGCGCCCTCTGCGTCCAGTCGCTTTGACGCACAATTTGGCGCCGTTGAATCCCAGTTCCAGTTGTTCATTTGTCGCATTATTGGTCGTTGTCATATTTAATTTTTAACCTTTCTACCGCGACAACATGACAGGGGGGGTTGGACAAAGGCTGTCCAACCCTAAAAAAAGTTTTGGGATTATTTCGAGAGCCCGAACCCGCTAAAAGTCAAAGTTTGTCAATGCCGCCTGAAAAAGAGAGGGCTGAGTCAGAAGCATCAAAACTTTTCAGTCTACGCCCTGCAGAGCGCGTGAGCGCAAAAGCTATTGAGGCTTTCACCTGCAGCCTGGGCTTTCGCGGCAAGACGACGATGTAACGCCGGTTCGACGCGCAAAATGAATTTGCCGCTGAACTTTATCGTCGTCAGCGGTTCGGGCGCCTCATGACCGTCGGAATAAATCAGCGTGATCATTTCCTCAACGGTCTGACAGAGTTTGGCATAAACTTTGGCCTCGTCGCTGCCGTGAACGCCAATATTCATTGCCCAATCACCGAGATCACATCCCCGGGATGCAGGGGAACATCTTTGCCGTTGAGGAGTTGCCTGGGGTCAATCTCGGTCTGGACACTGTTGCGTCTCAAGATAATGTCCGTGGGATCGTGCGCGCCGGTATAGCTGGCTGTGGCAAGGGCCTGGGCCAGCGTCATACCTTCAACCCAGGGAAGGTCGTGCTTTTGGACGTTGCCCAGGACCATAATGTCCGTTGTGTTCGACTGCATGCTTTGATACGCGGCCTTTTGCCCGGCCACAAATGCCGCCTTGGCCTGCGCGTCTGCCGTCGCCCTGGTCACGCAACCACACATGAACATCAACGCTAAAAGACCAGGCGCCGCCGCGGAATAATGATAGAACTTCATCTTAATTGAGACCGCGAAACACGCGGAATGTTTGCAATGAGTTATTTCTTTTTTTCCAACATTTGCACCGTCTTCTTCCATTTTTCAACGGCAGATTTCAACTCCCCCGCGCAGTCGGCCAGCGGCTGCACGAAACGCGGACGGAACCACGGAAACATCCCCACCAAATCATGCGTCACCAAAATTTGCCCGTCGCAGCCGTCCCCGCTGCCGATGCCAATGGTTGGGATGGAAATCTTTTCTGAAATTTCGCTGGCCACCGGCGGCGTAACCAGTTCGAGTACAATGGCAAAAACGCCCGCATCTGCCAAAGCCGTTGCGTCTTCGATCAACTTTTTGCGTTCATCCTCTTTTTTCCCTTTAACGTGGTAACCGCCTTCCTCGAGAACCCTTTGAGGCAACATTCCCAAATGACCGCAAACGGGAATACCTTCATCCAAAATTGCCTGAGTTTGCGGCAACACCTCCCGTCCGCCTTCCAGCTTTACAAACTCCGCGCCGGCGCCCGTCAGCCGGCGGGCATTGACGGACGCTTCACCTGCCGTCTCGTAGCTCTTGAACGGAAGGTCGGCCCCAAGTAATGCGCGCGGTTTCGCTCGTGCCGCGGCCCGCAGATGATGCTCCACGTCTGCCAGTGACACATGCGTCGTATCCGGATATCCTAAAACAACCATGCCCAGGGAATCGCCCACCAGAAGAAATGGAATGCCCGCTTCATCGAGCAATTTGGTCATGGGAAAATCGTAGGCCGTGAGCGCGGCTATCCGCTCGCCGCGCCCTTTCATGGCGCGGATTTCAGCCACGGTGATTTTGGGGCCAGTTTGCACAGTTACAAACTTCCTTGATTGTTCACTCGTCAGGAGCCATGGTCAAAACTCTTTAACAATTCCTCCACCGAAGTCGTTGCGGTGCCAATTTTGCCCACGACAATGCCCGCAGCGTGATTGGACAAAATCGCCGCTTCTACCGGAGAGGCGCCGCCCGCTATCGCCAATGAAAACGTGGCTATAACTGTATCGCCCGCGCCCGAAACATCGAACACTTCCTGGGCGACAGTAGGGATATGAAACGGTTTATGTCCGCGCTGGCAAAGCAGCATGCCCAGCTCGCCCAGAGTAATCAGCAGCACCGCCGGACGCAGCTCGTTTAACAGCCGTTCAGCCACCAACATAAGGTTCTTATCAGCCAACGGATTTGCGTTGCGCGTTTCGTCAGGTAAATTTGCAAGCTCGAACGCCTCCTTTCGGTTTGGCGTTATCAACGAAAGATCGCTCAAATTCAGGTGGTGCACCGGCTTGGGATCCAGGCTCAACCAGATGCCGCGCTCCCGGCACAGGATCTTGAGCCCATTGAGAAGCGTCTGCGTCACCACGCCTTTCCCGTAGTCGCCTACAATGACCGCGTCGGTCCTTTTCAATTGGGATTTTACCGCCGCGAGCAACTGGCTGGTCAGATTTCCATCCAGCCCGTCACGGGTTTCGCGGTCAATCCGCACGAGCTGTTGTTTGTGCGCGACGATCCGGGTCTTGACGCTGGTATGCCGGGTCCGATTTTCCATCAAACCGCCGCAGCCGACCTTCTGCTCTGCCAGAAGCTTTTTCATTTGGTGCGCCGCCGTGTCGTTGCCCACAACGCCGAAAAGTTCCGTTGTGACGTCCAGCGCTGTCAAATTACGGGCTACGTTTGCCGCGCCGCCGGGCATGAAGCTCTCGCGTTCAAAATCGACCACCGGCACCGGCGCTTCGGGAGAAATTCGGGCAACGTTGCCCCAGATAAACTGGTCCAGCATTACGTCGCCCACCACCAGCACTCTGGTTTTGCGGGCGCCAGCCAGGATTTCACGAGCGCGGGAAACCGGGAGGGATTCGGGTTTCATTCTGTTTTAGTAAAATGCTAATCGAGAAACGCTGTCAAAGGGCTCGTTGCGCTGGCGGTTTCACTTTGCTGCGCCAGACCGGATTCAAAGGCCGCGCGCCCGGCTTCAACCGCCATCTTGAAAGCAATGGCCATTTTGTTCGGCTCGGCGGCGACGGCAATCGCCGTATTCACCAATACGGCATCGGCGCCCATTTCCAGGGCTTCGGCGGCATGGCTGGGCGCACCCAATCCCGCGTCCACCACGACCGGCACCGTGGCCTGCTCGATGATGATGCGAATTTGGTCGCGCGTCTGCACGCCGCGATTGGAGCCAATCGGCGAGCCCAGGGGCATGACCGTGGCCACGCCAATGTCCTGAAGGCGCTTGGCTAAAACCGGATCGGCATTAATGTAGGGCAGCACGGTGAACCCTTCCTTCACAAGGATTTCCGCCGCGCGAAAGGTTTCGACCGGATCAGGCAATAAATAACGGGGATCAGGATGAATCTCCAGTTTCACCCATCTCGGAAGCCCGGCGGCGGCGGCCAGGCGAGAAAGGCGCACAGCTTCCTCGGCGTTCATCGCCCCGCTGGTATTGGGCAGCAGCAGAAACTTCTTTGGGTCAATATATTCGAGAATATTGGCGAACGGGTCTCCTTTGCCGGACAAATCCGCCCGGCGCAAGGCGACCGTCACCATCTCCGCGCCGCTGGCGTCCATCGCCTCGCGCATGGCTTCGGGCGACGAGAATTTTCCCGTTCCCAAAATCAAGCGCGACCGGAAAATCCTGCCCGCAATGACCAATGGCTGATTGAACAACGACATCCCTAAAAGTCTAGAAAATTGAGTCCGATTGGACTACCAAAATATCGTTCTATTTGACCGTCGCAGACCAATCCTGCACTCTTTCTGACTCCTTGCAGGTCAACTGCTTTCAAAAACATGATTGGTTCAATTTTAAACATGATCGGGTTAAAGCGATTTTTAAGGCGCCCGGCCTGCCTTCTATTATGCTTCGCATTTGCCGCCGGCCACTTCCTTCATGCCGCAGAAATAAGCACGATGCGTTGTGAATACCAGACGAATCCTCTCGGAATCGACAACCCGCACCCCCGGTTGACCTGGGATATTGTTTCAAAACGTCGCGGCGAAGTCCAAACCGCCTATGAGATTCTGGTCTCATCCAGAAAGGACTTGCTGGCTACAAAAGAAGGCGATCTATGGGACAGCGGACGCGTGGCTTCGGACCAATCCGTTGACGTCGAATATTCCGGCAAACCGCTGCTTTCCCGCGCTACCTGTTTCTGGAAAGTTCGCATTTGGGATCGCGACGGCAAACCATCGGATTGGAGTTCCACGTCATCATGGACCATGGGCCTGCTCGAACCTCCCGACTGGCAGGCCCAATGGATCAGCGATCCTGTCCTTGCCGATCCCGCGAATCGGCCTTTGACTCCGATTCATTGTTATCGAAGTCATCTGGAATCGCGCCCGGATGCCGGCAAATGGATTGTCCTGGACCTCGGCACAGATCGGCCAATGGATTCCATGGATATTATTCCCGCGCGTCCAAAAGCTGAGAGAGGTGATTTCCGCACCGCCATGTTTCCGCTCCGGTTCAAGGTCGAGGCCGCCAGCCGGCCTGATTTCAGCGATGCCCGGCTTGTTGTTGACGAGACGGCATCGGATTTTCCAAATCCGCGCAACAGTTCATCTCCGTTTACATTTCCCACATCCGTTACTGCGCGTTACGTGAGGCTCGCCGTCACCCGCCTTTCCTATTGGGATGGGCAGAACTACGGCCTGGCTTTAGGCGGTATTGTGGTCTATGACCGGGGACGTCCGATTTCCACCAGCGCCCGCGTGGAATGCTCGGACTCGATCGAATCTGACGTGTGTTCCAAACGATTCCTCACGGACGGCAAAGCAGACGTCGCTCTCGCCGATGATTCGCCGGTTTTGGCCGCAGGCATTCCGGGCGTTCAGCCAAAAGGGACATTTTCGCGCGTGCCGATGCTTTGTCGGGATTTCGATCTTCACGGGCGGGTGAAGCGAGCGACATTGTACGTGTCCGCCAGGGGTTTTTATGAAGTTCATATCAACGGCCAACGAGTCGGCGATGAGCTACTCGCGCCTGGCTTCACCGATTATTATGCCCGTCTCCAGTATCAAACGTTTGATGTAACCGGTCTTTTACGGCACGGTCCAAACGCCATTGGCGCGCTGTTGGGTTACGGCTGGTATGCCGGGCACATGAATCTTGCTCGCGTTCGTTGCATTGACGGTTACTTCCCTCAATTTCTCGCCCAACTCGAAATCGAACTGGCCAACGGTCAAAGGATTACGATCACAACTGATGATAACTGGCGCAGCACTTTGAATGGTCCTGTGCGTTGGTCGGACTTGTTGGACGGCGAAGGCTACGACAGTCGCCGGGAAATGCCGGGCTGGGACAAGGCCGGTTTTGACGATCAATCATGGTCCACCGTGTGGACGCAACCGCGTAATGACGTGCCATTGGTATCGCAATTTTGCCAGCCTGTGCGCGAAGTCGGGGAATTAAGGCCCGTTTCCGTTCGTGAGACAAAACCAGGAATTTACGTCTACGATTTTGGTCAGGAAATCACCGGCTGGTGCCGGTTAAAGGCACATGCGCCCGCCGGCACACATGTCCGCCTGCGCCACGCCGAGATGATTGATGCCAACGGTAATCTGGACGTCAGAAACCTGTGGGGCACACCGCAGGAAGAGGATTATATTCTCGACGGTCGCGCGCAAATTTTTCGGCCGCATTTCACCTATCACGGTTTTCGCTATGTCGAATTATCCGGGCTTCCCGGACGCCCGGCTGCGGACACGCTGGTGGCCGTCAACATCCGGTCCGGTTTGTCTGTTGCGGGGCAATTCGAGTGCTCGAATGCGCTTTATAATCGTATTCAAAAAGCCGCGTATTGGACGCAGGCCAACCTGCTTTTTGACGTGCCGGCCGGCTGCGCCGCGCGCAGCGAACGCCTGGCGTGGACGGGTGACGTCCGCCCTTGTGTCCAGTCCTTGCTGTTCAATTTCGACGCCGCGGCATTTCTAACAAAGTACGCGCGCGACCTGCGGGACGACCAGTCCGCGGACGGGCGGTTTACCGATATTTGTCCCCACGATATTTTGCGCGGCTCAACCAAATGCGCAGGTTCGCCCGGGTGGGCGGATGCGGGCGTATCGCTGCCGTGGAATCTGTATGTCAACACCGGCGACCGCCAGATGCTGGCCAAACATTTCGACGCCGCGCGACGCTGGGTGGATTTCATCCATGGCGCCAATCCCGATCTGATTTGGAGGAACGAACGGGGAAACGACTGGGGCGATTGGTTGAGCGCAGGTCCTCCGACCCCAAAGGAACTCGGCGCAACGGCGATGTTCGCCCACTCCGCTGACCTGGTTGCGCGCATGGCCCAGGCGCTGGGCCGGCAGGCTGACGCAATCAATTATAGTGAGTTGTTTCAGAACATACGGCGGGCATTCGTGAAAAATTACATTGGCTCTGACGGTACCATGATTGGCGACGGCGATACCCAGGGGAGTTATGCCCTGGCGCTGGATTTTGGCCTTCTTGACGAACCGTTGAAATCCCGGGCTGTCGCGCGGCTCGATCAACTGGTTAAAAAGAACAAAGACCATCCGACAACCGGATTTTGGAGCAGCGTCGAATTGCTCCTGGCCTTGTCCGCCACCGGTTACAATGGTGAAGCGGCGCGGATGCTCAATCAGCAGGATATGCCGAGTTGGGGTTACATGGCCAATCATGGCACGACGCTTTGGGAGGCGTTTAACGCAAATAGCCGAAACCTTTCGTTAAATCATTGGACCCACAGCGCGGTAAACGAATGGCTCTGGCGAAATGTCGCCGGTCTGAATCCTGATGAACAGTTGCCTGGTTATGAATCGTTTACGATAGCGCCCCGCCCAACCTCGACAGTTTCATGGTGCCGATCCAGCTACGATTCCATCCGGGGTCCGATCGTCATCGGTTGGAAATGCGAAGGCCGTCAATTCAATTTGGAAGTAACAATTCCCGCCAATTCGACGGCCACTGTGATCGTGCCGGCCGATAATCCGGGGACAGTAACCGAATCCGGCCTTCCAGCGGCGCGCGCCGAAGGAGTGAGATTTCTCAGCGCCGGTCCGGACTCGGCTGCGTACCATATCGGCTCAGGCACGTATTGTTTTACGTCGGTGTACAAAGAATGAATGGGACAACTGGTTGATATTGTCCCATTCACCGGTGCGCTGATCTTATGTGATCCAAAGGGATCAGTCAGCGCCCGTCGTCCGCGTCATTGTCAAAATCGAACGGCGGCGTCAATCCTGTGTAATCTCCGATAACTTTTGCATCGTACGGGGCGTACAGCCCTTGTTGCGTGTTATGCACGCCGTAACCGATGTTGTTTCCGTCAGCGAGAGGAAGGCCGTAATCGGCTACAATTTGTTTGGCCATGTTTACGCTGATAACACGATTGTTGAATTGATCGCTGATCAAGGTGTTGCCGTTCCTGAGCCGGACGGCGCGAGTGGGCAATGGCGCCGCAAGGCTATTCGGATCCGTATCGGTGAAATAATTCCAAACAATGACGTCGTTGGCGTCCACTTCAACGATGTTGGCATTGCTGGTGTCGGTCAAAAGCGTATCACCATTGGGAAGACGACTGGCGAACGCAACGAATCCGATGGTGCCGCCCGCAGTGAAAGTCGCCACGATCTGGTCAGCGCGGTTCACTTCAATCGCGCGGCTGTCATTTTGGTCAGAGATGAGGACATTGCCATCTTCGAGAAGTTCGGCGGCGTTTGGGCTGGCGAGCTGATCGTTGGCATTGGTATCGCCTATGGCCGGAAACTGCCAGACGATTTGCTTTTTCAAGTTTACTTCAATGATTCGATTGTTGCCCTGGTCGGTAATGAGCACGTCTGTGTTGGGAAGCCAGGTGCATTGGACTGGAGTGCTCAAGAGATTGGGACCATCGCCGGTTTGGCCAAATTGTCCGTATTGCCAGAGAATCCGCTTGGAAGGATCGACCAATATCACGCGATTATCCGCTACGCCGTTCGGCACTATGGGATCTACTCCTGCAGGGGTGCCGGTTCCAGCCATGAGAGTGAGCGGCCCTACACGCTGGGCATCATTGCAGCCAATGATGGACCGTGGCGAAAAATCATTCGGTCCCAGTCCAAATTGCCAGACAATTTTGCCATCCGGCCGGATTTCAATGACCCGGTTATTGAATTGGTCGGCAATGAGAATGTCACCCGGCTGATTGAAACTGGAACCCGGCAGCTCCAATGCCGACGCGCCGAGCGCGGCTGTGAGCAGCGCCATGGCTGCAGGTACGCGCCAGATCGTGGATTTTGCATGAACTGTCTTTATCATATGGACTCCTTTACGGTTACTCTAGTTTGTTACTGTTGCGGGAATATGAGGCATGAACTGCGAAAAAGTTCCAACGCCGTTAGCCCGACTTCCGCTATTCGAGCCTTGGAAAAGGAATTTGGGAGGCTGCGACATTGTAAGTACTTGAGTGTAAGGGGTTGTACTCTGAGGGAGGGCTTCAAAAGGGCTGTAGTGCAGACCTACCCTCTTTTTCTTTGGGG
>DASYYL010000213.1:0-4728 GCA_035933915.1 Verrucomicrobiia bacterium | reverse complement strand
GTCTTCGCATCCACCCAGGCTTGCAAGGTCTGTCGTTGTTCGTCGGTCATGGCCAAAGGCTCGGTTGGTCGCCACATGCCTGCGAGGATACCATACCCCAGCCAATTGTATAGTTATTATTGTAACACTACACTAGCAAAGCCACATTTAGAATCAGTGAGATTCCTAAACTCGTTTTCATGGTCATACCAAAATCGGTTTTCGCTACCGTGAGTCTGCTTGCGCTTAAATCCAAAGGCCAGCGCGGAAATGTTTCCGCGCTGGCCACCCTGAATCCGTTTCCCGGATCAATTCAAACGATTAGAATATCGGGAATGCCGTGTCACTGGGCTTCGTGACGTTCATCAGCGAATACGGGATGGCGGCGTCATGGCCGCCGGGACTCACTCCAAAACCCGTCAGGCCTAACTGCCCTATAACGGCTTTTTCGATACCTCTGCCGGCCAAATCCTGAAGGCCGCTGTTGCCTGCCTTGCCATACAGATTCTCATGGCCCCAATACCACCACGCGCCGTTCTCGATGTTTTGATTGTTCGAGAACACGCCGTCCACAGTCACCCAGTTATTTGTGTTGGGGTTGAGCGGAGTCGGTTGACCGCCGTTATTGCCGGTGCTGAGGGCGTCTGACGGGCTAATATAGCCGAGGGCAAACCAGTGGTAGCCGCTGGGAGCATTGCCAAACGGATCAGCCTGCTGGCAACTGCCTGCGCTGTCGCTGCCGCCGGTGTCCGCCAGGGCCTTTCCCACGCCGCCACCGCTCTCATAACCATTGTTGTTTTCGTTGGTAAGCCAAAGAGTGGTGGGCGTTTGGGCGGGATCGCTGGGATCGCCACAGCCCCAACCGATTGAGTATTGTTGCACGGGATTGTGGGCGCCATAGGTGCTGTCTCCCAAATAGTTCATGCGTGTTCCCGAACCCCGGTTACGGCCAACCAAATAGACCGCGTCCTTGTCGTTCGGATTACCGGTGAAGAACGACGCAGGAGCAACGCCGCCCGATGTCAATTGATAAAGTTCAGGAAGCGTAACGTTGGTGCAGTCCGACCAGGATTGATCGGGAGCGGGATTCACATTGCGGGTGATTGTGAAGGTAACCACACCTTCAGAGCCGTACGGAATCAAAGCCGTCGGAGTATTGGCGACGAATGGAGTCCAGGAAATCGCCTGGGATGTGTCCGCCTGCGCCAGATCCGAACCATGGCTGCTGGCTTCCAACTGCGCCCCATTTGCCGGGCTGCCATTGGCTCCCGGATTGCCTGATTGCACGTTGCCGCCAGAGGCCAATGTGGCAGTGGTGTAATCAACCCAGGTCTCAGGCGAACCGGCCAGGGGAAGGAGATTGCCGTTGCGGTCGCTGTTGCCCAGCGTGGTGTTACAAGCCGAAGCGATGCCCGCTTCCGAGCCGCTCCACGCGCAATCTATGTAACAGGCCTGACCATTGGTCGCCAGGGTACCATGGAAGACCATGTAATTGGCACTGCCGGCGGCGGAGTTGCCCCATGTGCCGTACGTAACAGTGTCGGCCTGGAACACGGCATCGGGGTAACCGTGCGTGTTGTCAGCCAGGGCATTGAATATTGTCGAGCGGAAGGCCGTCGAACCTGTCAGATAGATGACAGGATCTGTCGCCATCGCCTGGGACACAAGGCCCAAGGCAGCTAGCGCGGCCGTTATTTTAGTGATGTTTTTCATGTTTCTTTTTCGTTGGTTGTTATTTGGTTGATTATACGTTTTTTCTCTAACTGAGACCCTAAATCAGGCATTGCGCCGGCCCGGCCGGAACCGGAGCATCAGCATCAAGATGCCGCCCAGGCTGGAAATCAGGTAGCCCGACGGCTCGGGTACCGGAGTAAAGGTCAGGTCCGGGCTTGCGCCAGTTAGATCCAGGGTGAAATAACCCTCGTAGACGAAGGGTTGCGCGCCCGTAAAACTGCTGCTACTGGTTCCCCAAAGATCCTCATAAAGCACGCTGGAAGTGCTGACGGATGTGTCCGGATTCACGCCTGTATTCGAGTAAAAACTTCCAGTGTTATTGGCCGGATCAACCAAACTTTCCCATGTCTTGCCGGTATCCAAGCCGCCCGTCCCGGCGGCAGGCGAATACAAAGTTCCGAGCTGGGAATAAGCCGTATTGTCCGCGTTACGCGTCAAGCCCGATGGCTGGCCGGAGCCCGCCACAGTGGAAACGCCCGCCCCGCCGATGCGCAACTCCGTGAGAAAAACATCCGCCGTATTCGGTGTGCCGGAACTGCTTGTGTTCGCCGCGCCGATGACACCACCATACATGCTGGACGAACTGCCCAAAACCGCATTGAAGTCGCTCATCGAGAAGTCACCGCTGAGGTTAACAACGGTGCCGCTGTCAATCAGGCTGGCTGCCGATCCAAGATTGATGATGTAGTCTTCAGATCCCCCCCCGGCCTGATTTTGGAAACCAAAAAGCAGGTCATTGGGCGTACTACTGTAGGTTTGACCGAAGGCGGATGGGGAAGCCAGAATAGCCCCCACAAAAAGTGCCGCCGTACTGGTTAGTAATTTCATAAAGGATGCTCCCTGTTACATTGACGTTGTGATAATTGTTGTTTTTGTCCACCCAGCTAGCATGAGTGAAATGACAGCCCGCACTTTACCAAACAATGCGCAGTCTCTACTTCACGAAAACGGACATTCACTTTCGATTTTCGGACTTCAGTTTTTAATTTGTAAATGTCTCATTTATAGTTACTTGCGGCTCTTGTCGCGAACGTTGCCAGAATGCGCAGGGCTTTGTCGCACGAAAGTAACGTGGACGGTAATACTTGACGCAACATGCGACATGAAACCGTTGTCGCTGACTTGTAACAAACGCGACACGAGTCCGTAACATGGAGAAGCCAGCATCTGCGCCTTATGCGTTTCAAGAACGCCAGGTGGCTGGCAATTCAGGTGGTGACTATTTTTCTCATTGCAGCCATGAGCGCAGCCACAAGAGGTTTCTGTCAGGATTCCACAAACGCTCCCGCCGCTTCCAATGCTCCCGACCCGCTTTTGGATTTGTTGATCCAGAAAGGCATTCTCACACAACAAGAGGCAGAGCGGGTGGAGGCCGAGGCCCAGTCCCGCCGCACCAATGAAACGCAAATCCCCCAGACGCAGCCGTCCAAATGGAATATCAGCAAGGGGATCAGAAACATTGAATTATTTGGAAACGCCCGATTGAGGTATGAAGACCGCTATGCGGCTGACCCCGCCGGTAATTCAATCGACCTGCGGCGGTGGCGTTACGCACTGCAGGTGGGTTTGCGGGGCGATTTGTTTGACCAGTTTTATTACGGTGTCCGGTTGGACACCGGCACAAGCCCGCGTTCTGACTCGGTCACTTTTGGCACCTCCGCCAGCAGCGGCCCGTATCAGGGACCGTTCGGCAGATCCAACGACGGCGTTGATGTCGGCGAAATCTATTTTGGCTGGCACCCTTGGAGCTGGCTGGATATTACGATTGGCAGGATGGATAACCCCCTTTACACGACGCCGATGGTCTGGAGCCCAAATATTACGCCGGAAGGCTTTGCGGAACGCTTCAAATATACTTTCGGCCAGGCCCAATTTTTCGCCAACTTCGGACAGTTCCTCTATGCGGACCTCGCTGACTCCGCCAGTCCCGGGCTGGGTGTCGGACTCCCGTTCGGCAGTTCTTCCGGACCCGGGGCCGGGCAGTACACGGACAACATTTTCATGTTTGCCTGGCAGGGTGGTCTCAAGTATCAAATCACGCCGGGCCTTTCTGCGAAAGTCGCGGCAAGCGTATATAATTACGTAGGACTCCAGCGCAGTGTGGGAAATACCCTCGCAGACTCACCCTATTTCGGCGATCCCTACGTTGGCGAAGGCGCATATTATTATTATGCCAGGTCAACCAGCGGTCTTGCTCCCGGCTACAGTGGATACAATCCCAGGCAGCCATTTTTTGGCGGTTCCCCGTCCGGCGGTTATTCGAGTTTGAGCTATCCCTTCAATCAGGTCGGCCTCAACGATCTCGAAGTGCTGGAATTTCCGTTTGAACTCAATTACAAATTCGACGGGCTGGATGCGCACCTGTTTGGCGACTTCGCCTACAACCTCCTGGGAGCGCAACGTGCGCAGGATGCTGCCAATGCCTATAAGACTATTTTGGCGAACTTCGCCGTTGACAACCAATCGATCGCAACCAATTTCCCCGCGCAAACCCGCGACGTGAAAGCCTACCAGATTGGCATAGGCATCGGGAGCGACGACGTCGTCTATGGCCCCTCGCAAGGATTGGTTTATGCGACCAGCGCCCATCGGCATGACTGGGAAATCAGGGCTTACTGGCAGCACACCGAACAATACGCCCTCGATCCTAATCTGCCGGACGTGGACTTTTTCGAAGGTGCCCAAAACATGGAAGGCATTTATGTGGCCGTGGCCTATGGTCTCACCGACAACCTCATCGCCACTTTCCGCTACGGCCACGCCAGCCGCATCAATAACCTGCTGGGCACCGGAGGCAGCGACACAGGCGATATTCCGCAAATCAATCCCATCAAGAATTACAACATCTATCAGATGGATTTGACGTTGCAGTTCTAGCCCGACTTCCGCTATTCGAGCCTTGGAAAAGGAATTTGGGAGGCTGCGACATTGTAAGTACTTGAGTGTAAGGGGTTGTACTCTGAGGGAGGGCTTCAAAAGGGCTGTAGTGCAGACCTACCCTCTTTTTCTTTGGGG
>DASYYL010000212.1:0-4472 GCA_035933915.1 Verrucomicrobiia bacterium | reverse complement strand
GCCACGCTTCAACTTTTCCATTCTCCAGAAATTTGAAACAAGTGATGCCGCCGTAAGCGGCAATGTATTGGTCCTGTTTGCCGATAGGTTCCTTGAGACGATCCAGTTCCACTTCGCACGCCTGTGCCGCAAGGTCCGCGGGATGAACCAGGTTCCGTTTGTGGGCGTGCAATGCTTTTAAGAGAGCGGTTGTGAAGCTGCCGGACGAGCCCAAACCGGTCCCGGCCGGAATATCCGCCATGGAAGTCAATTCCAGGAAATGACCGTCCATCCCCAGCATCGCGAAAGCCTCGCGTAGTATGGGGTGTTGCAGCTTCGATGCGTCGGGCACGCGTTCCAGCTCGGAATATTTTACAATCAAATCCGGCACGAATGTATCGTGCAGCGTAATGTAGACGTATCTGTCGATGGCGGCCGCAATAAGGAACCCGCCAAATCTTTCATAGTACGACGGCAAATCGGTGCCGCCGCCGCCGAGAGTAACGCGCAGTGGTGATCGTGCGATAATCATATTTTTTTTGGGGTCCGTTCGTAAATGGCTTCGACAATCCGAAGCGCTTCGCGGACCTGAGCCAGTCCGGCGTCCGGTTTTCGCTTCAGTTCGGCGTCTTTTTCAAACGCCAACATTTCATTTCGCCATGATTCATCCGGGCCGGAGAATTCGTAGACCTTTGTGTCAGGAATTCCCATCTCCGGTTTCATCTGATAATGAAAAAGCTTTTCAAGGCCGTAACTGCCACCGAGCCCGTCAATGTGCAATTTTGTGTTGCGCCCGTAAATCTCGAATGAAAAGAGGTTTTTCCATTCGGTACAGCTCACGTGCAGCCACGCGGTTTGACCCCCTGCCGTTTGCAAGTCCAGAAACGCGTTGTCGTCGACAGGCATCTTCCAAAAATACGTTTCCGCGTGGCCTGCCACGTTTTTGAACTCTCCCAAAAACCATCCGGCAAGGTCAATCAAATGAATCCCCTGGTCTATGAGTTCGCCGCCTCCAGCCAATTTGGGGTCCGCGCGCCATTCTTTATCATAACCCGCCCGGCCGCCGTGCCCGTACCGGCCCCGGATAAACATTAATTCGCCCATGGCACCGGATTCGAAGATTTCGCGCGCCTTTAGAAATGCCGGATGATAACGGTGGTTAAAGCCGACGCGCACGCAAACGCCATGCTTTTCTTCCAGGCCGATCAAGGTTTCAATTTCCGGCACGGAAATTCCGGCAGGTTTCTCAACGATAACGTGCTTTCCGACCCGAATTGCGGCCGCCGAAATTTCCGCGAGTGTCGAATTGATGGTCGCGACGATGACCGCGTCCACGGCGGGATCAGTGATGGCTTCCTTAAAGCCCGCAACCGCCCGGCCTGACTTTGCGAGATCCACGAGCGCCCGGGCACGGGGCAGATCAGTGTCGCAAGCTATGACAAGTCGTGAACCGGCGGGCAGCGCTGCCAGCCGCTTTTTTCCGATTAAGCCGCAACCAATGATAGCGTAGTTCATTTGTCACCCCAGGTTTTGCCCCGGTCCTTAGGGACGATACGACGTAACGCGTAAATGTCGCCGGCCAGATCACCTTTAAACTCGTGCAACTTGTCCCACGGGTCCCATTGTGCGCTAATAAGTTTGCCGGTAATACCGTTGCTTTCGGCGCTGGCCAAATAGACAGCCAGGCGCGCCCCCAGGTCGAGCGGAACGGCGCCATCTTCCGCCCATTTTTTGTTCCTGGCAAAAAAATCGGAACCCACTTTTTCAGGCCCGGCATCAAGGACCTGTTGCACCAAACGTGTTCTCAACGCGCCGGGCGCGATGGCATTAACGTCAACATGGAAAGGCTTTAATTCTTCTGCTAACGTTTCGGCCAACCGCACAACGGCAGCTTTTGAAGCGGCGTAGGAACTGATATTTGGCAGCGGATTGGTGGCGCCACCCCCGCTTATGACAATAATTTTGCCGCAGCCGGCCTTTTTGAAATGGGGAATCCACGCACGACAAGGAAGCAAAACACCGAATAGGTTAATCTCCATCGCACGTCTCCAGTCATCCAGATTTACGGATTCCGTAGGACCCATGGGTCCATAAATTCCGGCATTCAATACGAGCGCCTGAAGCGAACCGAACTCATTCAAGACAAAGGAAGAGAGTTGGTTGACTTGTGTTTCGTTTGAGACATCACATGGTTTGGCCAGAATGCGCCTTTTTGAAAATGCGGTCCTTAGTTCCTCCTGAGTTGCGGCCAATTGCTTTTCGTTGCGCGCGCAAATGCAGACGTTTGCGCCTTCGCGCAAAAAATGCTCAGCGATAGCTTTGCCAAGACCCTGGCTGCCTCCGGTAATCAGGGCGTTGATGTTTTCAAGTTTCATTGATAACGTCCAACCGATAAAAGTTTGACTCCCTGGATTTTCTTCAATTCATTTTCCAAAAACCGGTTTGCATCTACAAATATTTTAGTGCGCATTTGCGGAACGATTTTGAGCCAATCGACCTCGCGAAATTGGGGCCATTCCGTGCACACGGCAGCCGCATCTGCGGCCTCCAAAACTTCAGAAACGCTTCCGCCGAGCCAAACGGATTCCATGCCCTGGGGAAGACGTTGTATCGCCGGGTCATATGCGCGGACCTGGGCACCGGCACCGATGAGTCGTTTACACAATTCGACTGCCGCGCTGCGACGAAGCGTGTTGGTATTGGTCGTATAAGTAAGGCCAAGAATCGCTATCTTCCTGCCCCTCAAACCGCCCAGGCTGGATCGCAGCCTCTTGAATGCCCAGCCGCGGTGCAGATCGTTGCTTTGTTTAATCGCTGGAATGACTGAAAGCCGTTCGCCGTTTGCTTCACCGAGTCTGGTAAGAGAAACGACGTCGCGCGCCAACGTGCCTCCGGCAAATGGGCCGCCAGGGCCTAAATAGGCTCGAGCACCGATTCGCGGCTCACTTTTGAGACCGGCGGCAACATCCTTTGCGTCAGCGCCCACGTGCTCGCAGAGGCGCGCAATTTCGTTGATAAAAGTAATTGAAAGGGCGAGAAATGAATTGAGGGCATGCTTAACCATTTCTGCCGATTCAGTCCGCATAAATAAAATCTGCGACGTAAATGGGGCAAATAGTCTTTGGAGCACTTCTTTTTTGGCGTTATCCCGCACTCCAATAATCACCCGGTCGGCCCTTTCAAAGGAGTCAATGGCCTTGCCCAATCGGAGATTTTCCGGCGAATACGCAAAAGCAATCCGTGGGAATTGCTTTTCCAAGTTTGCGCATGTGCCGACTGGAAGCTGGGATGAGATCAAAACCAGAGCGCTTTCTGGCAGTTCTTTTAGAGCCTTGCGAAGGTTGGCGAGAACAAATTCAGTGTCCGATTCATCGTCGTCGTTTACCGGTGTATCATAACATACCCAAAGAACGTCGGCATTGGCGCAGGCGGTCTTTGGATTTGTTTCGAATGAAAGCTTTTTGGAAGCGATGCCGGCGGCAATTAATTCATCCAGCCCGGGTTCCATAAGCGGCGCCTTTCCGGAATTTAGTTCGGCGATAACGTTTCGGTCGAAATCGAGGCCGGCGACCTGAAAATATTTCGCGCAGCACGCCGCCGTAACACAGCCAAGATGCCAGAGGCCAAGGACGGTAATGACTGGGACACCGGGTTGCGCGGCGCCGGATATTATGGAAAGGCGTTTTTTATCCGCGCCCTCGCCCCGTCGCGTTCTTCCCGGCTTGCTTAACGTCGTTCGAGCGCCCATTGGTTTTCTTGCAGCCATTTGAGCGTCCGGACAATTCCCTGTTCAATCGTCAACGTTGTTTTCCAGCCCGTGGCGCGTATTTTTTTCGTATCGAGGAAAATAAATGGATTATCGCCGACCCAGCCGCGTTTGCCGCCGGTGTATTCGATGACGGGCTTGACTCCCAGAGCCTGGCAGATCCAGCGGATGGAATCGTTCACCTGAGTGAACTCATCGGCGCCCAGGTTATAGGTTTCCACATGGTGTTTGGCATTTTTAGCGGTTTGGAGCTCAATGACGTGAAGCATGGCATCGACGCAATCGCCAACGTAGAGATAGGATTTACGCTGCAAACCATCGCCGAGAACCTTGAGCTTTTTGGGGTCTGTAAGGAGTTGTTTATAAAAATCCAGTACGTGACCGTGAGTGTAACGTTCGCCCAGAATGGAGACGAATCGAAAAATATAACCCTCGAAACCGTACCCTTCGCAATAGGCGTGAATAAATCCCTCAGCTGCAAGTTTAGAGGCGGCGTAAAGCGACGTTTGTATAGGAAAGGGCGCGGTCTCCGGTGTGGGAAAAATTTCCGGCTCACCATAGACACTACCGGTGGAGCTAAACGCAATGCGGTTGACGCCGCTGACGCGCATGGCTTCGAGAACGTTGAAGCTCGCAAGCGCATTTTGTTGAAAATCCTTGCCCGGATGCTCCAAACCAAAACGAACGTCCGCGTTGGCCGCCAGGTGGAAAACAATATCGCATCCGG
>DASYYL010000090.1:0-8498 GCA_035933915.1 Verrucomicrobiia bacterium | reverse complement strand
TCGGATTCGGCTTCAGGCCGATCGAGAGCACGATGGCCGCCTTGTGAAACATGAAATTTCGCCCGACCAGGTCCGAGCTATTGGCCAAACCGGTCGGATGTGAGCCGTTGGCGCTGCGCAGGAGCAGTGCCGCCGAATTGATCGCCCCGCACGCGACGACCACGATGTTGGCCGAGTATGTTTCCTTCCGCTTGCCGTCATCAAATTCAACTTCGACGCTGCTGACTTCAGCGCCGGTGGCATTCGTCGTGAGCCTGGAGACGTAGGCGCCCGTGAGCAAGGTCACGTTCGGCAATTCGAAGATGGGGCGAATGCAGTTGATATCCGCGTCCGACTTGGCCTCGACCAGACAGGGAAAACCGTCGCAGGTATCGCAACGGATACATTCACTCTGCCAGCGCACTTGCTCGTTTAATTTGATACCGACAGGGCAAGGAAAAGGATGGTAGCCGCCCGCCTTCAACTCATCGTAAATTTCCTGAATGCGCGGCTCATTGCTCACGGGCGGACGGGGATAGGGCTGGCCACCCGGCGGTTCGGTCGGGTCGGCGCCGCGCTCGCCATGCGCCTGGTAAAGCAGCTCGGCCTGATCGTAGTAAGACTGGTAATCGCGGTATTTCAACGGCCACTCGGGCGAGATGCCATCCTCGTGCTGGACCTCTTCGAAGTCGCGTTCCCGCAGCCGAAAGAGGGCGGCGCCAAAAACCTTCGTATTGCCGCCGACCCAGTAAGCGGTTTGTGGATGCAAGGGCCTGCCTTCGCTATCCTGCCAAACCTCATTGGTATGATAGCGGTTCTCGATGAAGACGGATTTAGTGATCCAGTTTTCTTTCTCCTGGGGGAGGAAGGTGCCGCGTTCCAGAATAAGCACGCGTTTTCCGCTCGGGGCGAGGCGTTGCGCGAGAGCGCCGCCGCCGGCGCCGGTCCCAATAATGATGACATCGAAATGATTTGCGTTCATGAAATTTTGTTTGGCGTGGTTGCGATCAACTTTCAACAGACGCGCCCAGTTTGAAAATTCCCGCCTGTCGAATCGCTTGTAGCCGGTGGAATGGCTGGCCCCGACGTTGCCGGACGCGGCCTGATCAAGATCAATCTGTAAATTAATAATCGCATCATTTCGTTTTGGAACGCGTAGACTGCTTTGGTGACGAGTGAGCACTGGCCGTAATTTTCTTGAGGGCCGCACCTTTATGCATGGCCAGATGATCAGTCTGGTCGCTCTTGATCAAATACTGCGGCACATCCTTCGAGGCGTGGACGGTGTAGGTCTTAAACCTCACGGGCGCGATGACTTTTTTCCGAATCGTTCCCCGGACGCAGCCGGCTTCCGAGTTCCACTCCACATGATCGCCAATTTTGAATTCAGGTTTCATCGGCCTCAAGCGTGATTGGTTATTGCAGATCCCTCGGGCCGGTATGCTCCAGCAGGCGTTGTTGCGTGGCATTGAGATTTCGCACCACCGCCTCCGCGACGCGTTTCATAAGCTGATAGCCCAGTTCGTGATTCGCCTTACATTTCTCCCGCAGGCGGGTTCCATAGATGAAAATGGTCCGGGTCGGCTCGACTGCACATGCGCTGAAATGCATGTAATAGGGAGGAAACAACCAGGCCCATCCCAAGTCATCTCCCGGACCGAGGCTCCGAATGGGGATCATACCCTGTTCCTTCACTTCCGATTCAATCAACACCTTGCCTTCCAAGATCAGATAAAACCGATTGGCGGATTCGCCTTGCCGATAAATCCAGCTCCCCGGCTTAAATCGTATTTCCCTGATGGAATCTGCGAGCAGATCAATCAGGCGCCCCTCCAGTCCCTTGAAAAATGGGTGCTGCGCGGTCAGGGCCAGCAGTTCGTCGGATGCCGGATTGAAGGTCCTGGCATCAGGTTGAATGGCCTGTTCGTTGGGTTTCATAAGAATCAGCAGTCTTTGGTTTACTTGACGAGGACAACACCTTTCATCTGGGGATGAAAGGTGCATACGTATGGAAAATTGCCGGAGTTAGTGAACGTATGACGCCACAATTGCCCAGATGCGATCGTGCCGGAATTAAATGACGCCGAGGTTACCGTATGAGGAACCAAGTCCTCGTTTTTCCACTCAACCGCGCCGCCTTTCTTCACTTCGACCGTCGCCGGATCATACTGAATGTTTTTCATAGAAACTTGAACGACGATGGATGCAACGGCAGGCGCAACCGCTTTAGCGGGAACGTCGGCGTTGCCTGTGTTACTGGAACCTCGCGAGCAACCAAGAAGCGCACCACCGATGATGATCGCAATTCCGCAAATGCTAGGAAGCCAGAGCCGCGACGTTCCGCGACCCGCATTCGGCTCTTGTTTTTGCGGCTCAATTGAAGCCGGCACGCTTTGCTCATTCTCTATCGCCACGTCATCTGCTCCCTTGTGAAGATGATTCTCTTTTGGATCATTTTTTTTCATTTGCGGTTCGCTTCACAAGCCGGCGGGGAGGCGGGTCGCTGCTGGCAAGACTTCCGGCTAATTGTTCAATGAAGCCTGCACTTTCTTCGCATGCTCCAAATGAGCAACGAAGATGGGGCGGCCGCTTTCGAGCAGGCTCTTCAATTCGGCGTTCCGAGTGTTAGGAATCAGAGTTTTGTCGAGCATTCCAATGACCGCTTCATGGTAGCTGACTTCGTTATCTACGTATGCTTTATCAAATTCAGCACCCGTCAATGCCTTAAGCTTCTTCATTTCTTTCATACCGTTCGCCTTCAGGCTCTTGCTGGTCTCGCTCGCTTCCGGGGTCACGCCCAGTTTTTTAGCCAGGGCAATTGCCTGGTCGTTCACCGACGAGTGATCGCGGATCATCGTTTCGGCGAATTCTTTGACCGCTTGATTGCTTGTCTTTTCCGCGGCCAGTTTGCCGTAGTCAATATCCACAGTGTCCGCTACGACAACGATCATGGCGATTTGGGCATCCGTCGGGGCAGATGCGGACGCATTGTCCTCAGCGTTGGCGGTGCCGACGGCGGCTACCGCGATTGAGGCGAGAATAACCGCGAGCGATTTCAACAGGTTAAGGTTCGTTTTCGGCTTGGTCAGATACCGGTCAACGATAGGCGTATTCATAGTCTTATTCTTTCTTGTTTTGTGTTTATGTGTTTGGTGGAAATTATTTTTATTTCGTCGTTTTTGACGTTAATTACGCGTATGCGGGCTGGAAACTCGCGCGGTCATCCGCCTCGAGCCAATCGAACGTCGTGCTCTTTTCCGGTTTCAATCCCAGCTTGGTGCAGTTCTCAACAAAGTAGGCGCGTTTTTCCGGCTCATTCATCATGCTTGCAGCCTCCACCGCATCCGACCAGGCTTTGATCTCCGCTGGTGTCTTTTTTTTGCCATTGGCTTGCAGCCAGCTTCCCACCTCTTCATAAGTCTTCGCCGCTTGAACGGCTGCCCTGAACTGCCTGCCGTTGATGCCCTTGAAGCTGAAAAGCACGTTGTCCAGTGGGCAATCGTAATGATATTCACCCAGCTTGCCGGCCAGGCTGGCGCGGCACTTGTCAATGGTGCGCTTCGCGATGACGAACCCGCCGATGCGTTCGCGCGGACTGGACGGCGCCTGTTTGCTCAGATCTCGGTCAATGATAGGTGTGCTCATAATCTTATTTTCATTCTATTTTTGTTGTTCGGTAAAAATCGCATTTCACTTGGACGCTTGGGAATGGGCTTCGACAAACCAAAGCCATTTATCTATGCCGCGCGAAATTTCGGTGAACAGGTCCGCCGTGTCCGCATCATCCAATTCATCCGCTTCACTAATTGTGTTGCGAGCCTCGCGTCCAAACGTCGAGAGGGCGCGGGCGACCGCCTCGACATGGGCCGGACCGTCGGCGATGGTGAGCGGATATTCGGCGAGCCGCGAACGCACAGCCGACACGCGCACGGTTCCCTCGGCGACCCCGCCCAGTTGCACGATGCGTTCCGCGATCTGATCCACATAGGATTCCACGGCTTCGTCCACTTTGTCGAAAAGCTCATGCAAGCCGATGAAGCTTGGACCTTTTACGTTCCAATGGGCCTGCTTCATTTGCAACTGCAAGTCCACGGCGTCCGCCAGACGCTGGTTCATCAGCGCGTTCAGTTCCGACCGGCGCTTGAGCGAGATGTCGTTTTCGGTTTCATACATCTTTGGTGCTTCCGCGAGTTTTTTATTCATATTTTTCCTTGGTTCCAGTTTTCTCCGGCCACGCCACAGGTTTGGTTTGAATCACATAAGAATGCGCGGGTCATGTTCCACGATGCCGAATGTAGCCGGGTCAAAAACCGGCGACCCAAGAACGGCCGCCTTGGTCAAGTCCACGAACACTTTGGATTCATCCCAACTGATCCGCTTAATCTGGCCGGGTGAAATCAGCAACTTTTTACCAATCAACCAGTGCCCGGCATCCACGACCAAGTGCTGAATCACCCAGGTTTTTTCATCCATTACAAAGTCGGTCACCCGGCCAATTGCTTCATCGTCAGCTTGAATGTGATAACCGACAATCGTATTCGCGCTGCGTAAATGGGGATCGCCCATCTCTGTTTTTTTGTTTTCAACAATGGCCTGCTCACCCAGGAAAGGTTTGGATCGTTGCGATAAGATTGGAAAGCCGCTCATGCCCCACACGGCATCTCCCTTCCAATAGAACGGCCAGTTGTAATACCGGTGATAATCCGCCTCGTATTGTCGGGATACCGGCTTGTGCGATTCAATCGAAGGACTGTTCTCGATTTGTTGACGAGTCAAATTGACAAGCAATACCTTGCCGCCTTGATAGAGTTTGCTGAAAGCATAGGGAGAGATCAGCACCAGCCGCCCCGGCATCCAGGAACCCGTGTCCGCGACCAGATAACGAACCGCCCAGCTCTGATCATCAAAATACAAGTCCTTCACGTGGCCGATTTCACCATCCGACGCGCCGAGTTTGTCTCCGCAGATTTGTTTAATAATTAGGACCATAAGTTATGGGCGGGTTAATCCGACAGGGCGCGGAAGTAAATTATTTGTTCATCGCCGAATGGGAGGCGTCGTGGCCTGCCGCCCGTGGCCAGCAAAAGTTTTTGATAGGTGAAAATATTCCCTTTGTCATCCACGACCTTTTTTTGCTTGGGAACAATCTCCTTGGCGACACGGCCAAAGTGAATCTTAACCTCCGCGTTCTCCGTCTTGCGCCAGACAATGTCCAAAGATTTGCCTTTCCAAAGCGCCTTCGAAAGCGGAGGTCGATCATAGGGAGCGTCCGGCTCCATGCCGTTCAGTCCAATCTGGCCGGTGGCATCAACTTCACGGACACCATCGACTGCGGCGGCGGCGGTCATTCCACTGCCGATGATCAAATAGTCGTAGTTTGTCATTGTGAATTGTCTCCTATGGTGTTGAAAAAAAACTTTGCGCCATCGTGGCAATCACCGCAACGGCGTCGTCATCGGAAATTCGGTCAGTGTTGACCGACAAGTCGTAGAGCAATTCATTTTCAAGCCGGGCATGAAAATACGTTTTAACAAACTTGTCGCGTCCGTGATCGCCTTTTCTGATGAATTTGGCTGCACCTTCTAGCGTCAGGTTTTGCAACTTTTGCACGCGCTCAATCCGTTTGGGCAATGAACCGGTCAGGCGAACATGAAGCACATTCAACATTCGCGCCGTGACCGCAGTTGCGCCATGCCCCACTAAAATGATGAAGCCTGTAGCTGCTAAATTCGATATGGTCTTCTCCAATTGGGGCACCAATACCCAAGATGGGGGGCGCAAACCGCAGAGATCGTCCATCAACTCATCAATAAAAAATCGCTTGTCTTCGCTGATTGTTCCCGCCAACTCCTTTGGCCAGTGTTGCTCTTCGAGAGCTCTCTCGAAGATACGCCGGTTAAATGCGGTCCACTGCTGTTGTCCCCTCGATTCGGATTTCTGGAGTGTATCAGCCAATTTTTCGGCAATATCACGCACATTAACCCCCGTTTGATATGAAATTGTGATTGCAGGTCCTCCCGAACGCGAGTGAAGAGAAGTCGTGTGCGCGAATGAATCTTTGTTATGACTGAGAACATAAGCCTCAGATTTCTCAACTGAATTTTCAATGTTCAATTATTGTCCTATTTTTCAGGTTGAGCTCACTGCCAATATAACCGAGTCGCACGCAGTTGAAGTCGTGCGGAATTATCGCATTCAAAAACGCAGCCATAACAAGATTCAATCAATCTGGCCTGAACATTTTTTATGCAGGGTTTACCACTCCCCTAGCTTTCTCGGCATAACGATCTCCCCCTCTGCTACGAGGAGCGTGGGCTGCGAATATTTTCTCTGCTGTGACGTTTTGGGTCCGCCCGTTCCCTGTTCTCGCGTCTTTTTGCGATTTGTTTTCGGACGAACAATCTTTGGACAATTGCTCCTTGGCACGCAGCCAGTGTTCAAGATCATGCCCATCCAATCTTCCGCCTGCTTCGAAAAAGGAATACGCCAGCGCAGCGATTTCTTCGTTTGCGGGTTCAGCGGGATGCGTATCTTGTTTCAAGTATTGCTTACTCATATATTTGTTTATGCTGATGGTTTTTTGTTTAGATCATTTTTCAAAATCCACATTCCATGACGGCAAGCCCGAAGTTAGTTGGTTTCGATCCTCCGGCCCAATCGTCGCGATTAGAATCTTTTCCTTGTGTGTAATTTGCCGTCCCCTTTAGTTGGATGCAACCCGGCATCCTGCTGATTCGTTTTCCGCTCAAAGACTAGATCAAGTAAGCAAAGCTCCTAAAAGCGTTTCTCGTCGCCGACCAACAGTGCAAATCCGCAAGTTCAGATCCAATAAAAAACACACGAGGAACGACTGCGTTAGTCAGGCGTAAGGAGCAATATCCCAGCGAGAATTTTCGGGGTGGGGAGCGCGGCTCAATATCAGCTTTGAGATTCCACCCAGCGGATGGCAAACCCGGTCAGGCTGCGTCCATCCGGCAAATGCAGCTTTTGACGGATATGATCTCGATGAGCCTGAACGGTCTTTTCGCTCAAATGGAGAGTCCCGGCGATCTCTTTTGTTCCTAGTCCCTGGCCGGTTAACTCGAACACTTCAAACTCCCGGTCACTCAATTCGCGAAACGGCGAGGTTTTTCGGTCCGCCCGGTCGCCTCCAACGGTGTGCAGAATGTGGCGCGTCATGGTTGCGCTCAACGAAATTTCTCCATGCAACACATCGCGGATGGCCTGCAACAATTTCTGTGGCGGTTCCTTTTTGCTGATGTAGCCTTTGGCGCCAGCGCGGAGCGAGCGCTCCGCATACACCGACTCGTCGTGCATGGAATGCACCAGCACCGGCAGGTGTGGATGGCGGACTTTGAGGTCTTTGATGAGTTCAATGCCGTTTTGACCGGCCAAAGAAATGTCCACAATCGCAATATCTGGTTTGGACATTTCAACCACTTCCAAAGCCCGCTGGATGGATTCGGCTTCGCCGCACACCGCCATATCGGCCTCGCGTTCAATCACGCGCATCAGACCTTCCCGCATCGTCGGGTGATCGTCGACCAACAGCACCTTGGTTTTTGTAAGTTTCGCCACCCGAAGCGGCTTTGGCTCCTTGCCTTTTTGGGGAGATTCTTTGAGGCTCATACTTTTGAATTTAAGAGTTTATCAAGTTTGCTCCGCAGCGAGCAGGTCAACCACGTGCCGCCGCCTTTGCCCCGGCGCACTTGCAACTCGGCTCCAATCATGCTGGCCCGATAATCCATGATCTTCAATCCCATTCCCCGACGCTTCTCAAAATGCCTGGGCAATCCACGGCCATTGTCCTTTACCACCAGTTCAACGCAGTCGCCCTTTTGGGCCAACCGAATCACAATGCGTGTTGCCTTGCCGTGCTTGAGGGCATTTTGGACAGCTTCCTGGGCAATCCGAAACAGGTTGATAGCAATGGAACTGTCGGCGATGGACACCGACTTGAGGCACACGAGCCGGCAGGAAATTCGGTAGATACTTCTGATGTTGGAGGCCAGCTCCTTCAATGCGGTCATCAGACCATCCACTTCCAAACTAATGGGGAAAAGGCCACGCGCCAGGCCATGCGCTTCAAGGATGGCCTTACCGAGAAGCTGCGTAATTCGACGCGCGTCTCTGGCTGCCGGCAACGATTTCTGAACCAGTTCCTCTGCGAGCACATGGCTGAGATACGCGATGCCGCGCAGACGCTGGCTCAAGCCGTCGTGCAGATCCTGCCCGATCCGGCGCTGCTCGCGCTCGCTGATTTCCAGGATTTCAGATTCCAAATGTTTCCGATCCAGATACAGCTTCAAATTCTCCGCCACCGCATCTATGAGATTTCGTTCCTCGGTTAAAAACGGCCCCTCCACTGCCAGCGGACGTTTCGCCAAATAAACGACTTCAACTGTGCCCTTCTGTCCGTCCGTCGTCGTGAACGCTGCCTGCTGGCTCCAACGGGATGAATGGAAATTGGATGTTTTGAATTCCATCCCACCCAACTGCACCCGGGCAGCGGCGATTTC
>DASYYL010000079.1:0-2436 GCA_035933915.1 Verrucomicrobiia bacterium | reverse complement strand
TCTGTCGCAAGACGAATGACCTCGACCGCCCCAAACCATTTCGGCGCATTCGGTGCCGGATCACCCAATGGTGCCAGCTTGCCTGCCCCCACCAAAACCGGAATATCATGCTCTGCAAAACCCAGTAATTTCGCCGTCGCCGACACGTCCAATGGCTGTCCAACGGCAGGCGTGAATTGACGCTGCCCCATTTCCGGCGCATACTTCGCCTCATGGCTTTAACTCCCGATCGTTTTGCCAAAATTGCAGATTCCTTGCGCCAATATAGGCGCGCTGAATTGTCTGACTTCCAGAATGACGTCGGTGGAAATCCGATAGAATCACTTTACGTGGATCCGCTCGAGTCGGACGCTGTCCTAAAGACGGTATTGCTCAACAACACGACATTCCTTGTTGGGCGAAAAGGCACGGGCAAAAGCACGGTTTTTGCAAAAGCGCAGATTGAGTTGCGCAAGCGGACAGATGCTATTTCAATTTATGTGGACGTAAAAAGCCTTCATGAATTGCTGAACACTAACGAGCCAGTTATTCAGTCCCTCCACGATGCCTCTATTTCGGAGCCTATTTTTAGGGCGCATAGTTTGCGCAAGGGATTTCTTGGCACAGTAATTTCAGACCTTATTCGAGAGTTAAAGAATGCCTATGAAACCCGCTCGCTGATTCAGCGTTGGGTCGGTAAAGCCCGAGGATACCACGAGGTCATTGGGGAGTTAGAAATATTGGTGGCGGATGTGAAGACTGCAAAACTTTCGAAGGAAGAGATCCCGATTCTCCAGATGATTACAGCCAAATCAAAGGCCGGAACCACGGCGAAACAATCTTCAACGGCTAATGTGAAGGTTGACGCAAAATTGGGACCAAAACCAGAATTGAAGATTCCCGTTGGATATGAATCATTTGACGAGAGCATCGCTGACAATGAACTTTACCAAGAATATGCTGACGCCGTTCTTAGATCGTTCCCATTCCAAGAATTGCTGGCCAGGATTCGGGAGCTATTGGCTGGAGTCGGCCTTGTGCGCCTGTTTGTGTTTTTCGACGACTTTTCTGAACTCGCCTGGATTGATCAAAAACTGTTCGTTGATGTTATTTTATCCCCATTGAATAATGCAAGTGCCGAAACTGTTAAACTCAAAGTGGCAGGTTACCCTGGTAGAATATACTACGGCAAAATCGACCCAGGCAAGGTTGACACAGTAGGTTTGGATTTTTACCAACTCTACAAGTCGCAAGAAGTTCAAACTAGTGTAGTGTCTCCTAAATGTATTGACATAACAGAGGGGGTTTGCGATGCTGGATGACATGGCACGACCGATTAGACCATTGGTGATCACTGCTGAACAACGGCGCGAACTGCGCGCCATCGTCAACCGCCCGACTGCCGCTCATCGGGAAAACCGGCGCGCGTGGATTATTCTCAACCGGGCTGAGGGCTTGAGCCAGAACCAAACTGCCGCCAGGGTGGGAGTGGCCCGCCCCGTGGTCATTCAATGGGAACAACGTTTCCGTCAGGCGGGTTTGGCGGGTTTGGCCGACGCCAAAGGCCGCGGACGCAAGCCTTCGATTGATCCACAAGTGCGCCAGAAAATCCTGGTGCGGGCCACCCAGCCTCCGGCCAACCGTTCCCGGTGGTCGGTGCGCACCATGGCCCAGGCCAGCGGCGTGTCCAAGGCGACGGTGCAGCGACTTTGGAGCGCCAATGACATCAAGCCTCACGTGGTTCGCACCTTCAAACTGTCCAATGACCAACAGTTTGAGGCCAAGTTCTGGGATGTGATCGGACTCTATTTGAATCCGCCGGATCGGGCGTTGGTGCTGTGCTGTGACGAAAAGAGCCAGTGCCAGGCATTGGAGCGCACCCAACCCAGTTTGCCCTTGAAGGGCGGCCATCCCTGCACCCGCACGCATGATTACAAACGACACGGGACGATCACGCTCTTTGCGGCCTTGTCGTATCTGGATGGCAAAATCTTCAGCACGACGGCGGCCAAACACACGCATCGGCAATGGCTGGCTTTCCTCAAAGAACTGGATGCCCAGACACCGGCGGATTTGACGCTTCATTTGATCGCCGACAACTACAGCACGCACAAGCATCCGAAGGTCAAATCGTGGATGCGCTGGCGCAACCAGCGCCAGCAAAAGACGGGCGGGTCGGACCGGCTGGTGTTGCATTTTATTCCCACGTCCAGTTCCTGGCTGAACTTGGTGGAGCGATTTTTTCGGGATTTAACCCAGGACGTCGTGCGGGCCGGCAGTTTCGGCAGCGTTCAGGAATTGGTGCAGAGCATCACCGGCTACCTGGCCGAGCGCAATCTGTGCCCCAAACGCTACGTCTGGAAAGCCAAAGGTGCCGAGATTCTGGCCAAAATCCAGCGGGCACGCGAAGCCCTCAACCAACAGAAATGTCAACCCAATTCAGAGACACTACACTAG
>DASYYL010000035.1:0-20116 GCA_035933915.1 Verrucomicrobiia bacterium | reverse complement strand
GATGGGAGCGGAGAGGGAACAGCGATCGGACAATTTAGGTGATTCGGGAAGTAGCCGGTACTCGCCAATTCTGCTTTATTTCGCATTCCGCATTCGGCAATCGCTATACTCCCCTCTGTTCCGGTGGCCAGATGATTTTGTGCAATTGGGCCTGGAAGCGGACGGGCAGGGCGTCGGCGATGATTTGTTCGGCCAGTTCGCGCCGCCCGATGGGGGTTTGGCCGGGCGGCACTTTTTTGAGGGACGGATTTTGCTGGTCTGGCGCGAGCGGATGGACCCAGGAAAAGAGAAGGGGACATACATTTTGTAACTGATGCTGCGCGATTTGTTCCTTTGACCACTCGTAATCTTCACGAGTGCCGATGACGAATTTGATTTCGTCAGTGGCTTTCAGGTGCCCCAGATTTGCCATATGATTCCGGTCCGATTCGCCGCTGGACGGACATTTCAAGTCCATGATGCGATGGACGCGCAGGTCCACGTTGGAAATGTCGTGTGCGCCGCTGGTTTCGAGCAAAACGGTGAAGCTGTTGTCGCAGAGTTGTGTCATGAGGGTCAGTGAGTTTTTTTGGAGCAGCGGTTCGCCGCCAGTGAGTTCTACGAGGGGCAATGCGGGGCGTTTGAAGGGCGTGGCCAGGGTTTTCACTTTGGCCAGCACGTCGGCAATGGACATTTTTTTGCCTTTTTTAAAGGCGTAGGCGGTGTCGCAATAGGAGCAGCGGAGGTCGCAGGCGGTCAGGCGCACAAAGACGCAGGGCAGGCCGGCGAAGGAGCTCTCGCCTTGCAGACTCAAATAGATTTCGTTGATGACCAAAGAATCAGACACGAAATCAGTGTAGCTCTTTGTGGGCTGATGGTGAATGTTAAAAATGGGACGGGGTTATTTTGGAACGAACGTGAGAGCGTGAGACGAGAAGAGCGTGAGACGAATTATATGCTGACGGTTTGACAGGCTGGGTAACAAGGACATAGGACGATTCAGCCGCGAATTAGTCAGAGCGGACACAAGTCCGCTGCTACGCGAATTACGAATTTGGGAGTTTGACGGTTACGGTGGTGCGTTTATTTGGTTCCGAAGCGAATTCGATGGAGCCGCGGTGGGCCAGGGCGATCCACTGGGCGATGCTCAGACCGAGGCCGCAGCCGTCCGCGGCGCTGGAGTGACTGGTGTCGCCGCGGAAAAAGCGATCGAAGACTCGTGGTTGCAGGTCCGGCGCGAGGCCGGCGCCTGTGTTTTCGACTTTCAATTCGGCGAATCCATTGTTGCGTTGCAATGAAATGCCGACTGAACCGTTGGGACAATTGTATTTGATGGCGTTGTCCGTCAGGTTTAAAAGCAATTGCCTGAGGCGATGCCGGTCGCCAGAAATGGTGAGTTCGTCGCACGCGCCCAGATTGACGCGGATATTTTGAGGCTGCGCCAGGATTTTGGCATCGGCGACATTTTCGCGGACGAGGTCGTCGAGACGCACGGGTTCAAATTTCAGGTTGACTTGGCCGGCGTCGGCTTTTGTCAACAATGTCAAGCCGTCTACGATCTTGGCAAGCCGCTCGATTTCATCGATTTGATTTAAGACCCATTCCCTTTGCTCCGGCGTGAAGTCGTTCTCGTTCAAGGCCGTCTCCAGTTCACCGCGAATCACGGTGAGCGGCGTTTTGAGTTCATGCGAGGCGTGCAAGGTAAATTCGCGGATGCGCTGGAACGAGCCATCCAGCCGCGCGGTCATGGCGTTAAAGACTTCGGTCAGGCGGTCCAATTCATCACCGTTGCCTGAGCGCGGTAATTGCTCGCGCAAATTGCCATCGTGGATCCGTTCAACTCCGCGAGTCAAAGCTGTCACCGGGGCCAGGGCCTTGCGGGTGATCCACCAGCCGCCCAGCAACCCCAGGAAAATTGCCGGTAATCCGACTGGAAAAATCAACTCGCTCGTTTCATCCAGCGCTTCTTCCCAGATATGATGCCGATGATGGTATTCCATTTGTTCGGCAATTTCCTGGTAGGTGCCCACGCCGATAACAGTAAGCGAAATGATGAGGATCGTCGCATACCACAGGGTCAGGCGGGCGCGGATTTTCATTCTTTCAGAACATAACCGGCGCCGCGCACGGTGTGCAACAACTTGGGCTCAAAGCCCTCGTCAACCTTCTCACGCAGACGCTTCACATAGACGTCCACAAGATTGGTGCCGGGGTCAAAATCGTAGTCCCAGACCTTTTCGATAATGCTCATGCGCCCGCAGATGCGGCCCGCGGAGCGCATCAGAAACTCAAGCAATCGGAATTCGCGGGCCGTCAGATCGAAGAATTTTCCGCCCCGTTCCGCGCGGTGCATGATGGTATCGAGAGTGAGGTCGCCGACCCGCAGGAGCGGCGATTTGGACTCCGCGCCGCGCCGTCCCAGGGCGCGCACGCGGGCGACGAGTTCGGCGATGGCGAAGGGTTTGGGCAGATAATCGTCAGCGCCCGCGTTCAGGCCTTCCACGCGTTCATTGACTTCACCGCGAGCGGAAAGCAGGAGCACCGGCGTGTGGTCATTTCGCTCGCGCAATTGCCGCAGCACGCTCAATCCGTCGCGCCCGGGAAGCATGATGTCCAGAACAACGCCGTCGAACGGCGTGGCGGTGACGGCGGCGAGGGCGTCGTTACCGCAGTGGCAAACGTCCACCGCGAATCCTTCGCCCTGAAGCGCCTTGCGGATGAACGAGGCGGTTTTCTTTTCGTCTTCAACGACCAGGACGCGCATGGCGAGTAGGGTATATGACTTTCCTGCCACGGAACACCAAATTACCGGTACCAAGCTCAGTTCATTCGTAGCGTATGTTACATGTTGCGTGGCGCGTCAAGTATAGGGGTGCGAGAAGCGGTCATACTTGACGTAATACGCACTACGCACCACGCAACCACACGAAACGTAAAACTCTAATCCCGCCGGGCTTTTTCCATCGTTCACGATAGAATGATCAGTCCGCATCCGGGGCTTCGTGCCCGATGTTGAGCACATCGCCGGTTTTGGCGTCAATGTTGACTTCGGTAATATCCTTCCGGTCAGGCACGGTCATGTCGAAAGACCATTGTAGGTGCCCGTTTTCCTTTTCGAGTTCGCTCTCCTTGATGGTGCCATTGGGCACCTTGGCCATGGCGATAGCCTCAGCTTGTTCCTTGGTGATTTTTGCCTGGGACTGAAGCTGGACCTGGCTATCAGATTTCTCGCCCTTTTCGTCTTCGGAAGCGCAACCGGCCAGCAAACCCGCCGCCAGCCCCAAAGAAAGGGCGGTCGGTATGTTGATTCTCATTATTTTCATTTTCATAGTTTAATTTGAATTGATTGTTCCATTGGCGTCCGTGACACGGATACTTGAACATTTATCCATGACAGTGCGATGAACACAAAATGAAATCTTTGTCATTTTAATGACCTTTCGACTACCCGGGGTCCCTGTCCAGTTGGCTAGTAGCGCTTTGTCCGTTACTGTGATAATGTTCGGTTACGATAATCCCGCGGCATTGCCACACTCACTATGGGACAGTGCTTGTTTTGGGCTTTATCAATTGGAGGCATGGGATGGGTAATAAATGGTAACCGTCTCTTGCCGGGAAAGGTCAACAACAACTCCAAAAAAAAGAAAATGGATGAAAACGTATTCAATAAAAATCACACCGGTCATGCTCATTGCCGCAGGCGCGCTTGTTGCTGCTCCGTTTGCCAACGCCACGAATTTGTGGTGGGTGAAGGGAGGCAATTGGGCCGATTCCCGCGATAACTATAACACGGGCTGGGTCATTCCCTCCGGGCTTACCTCCAGTGAAACGGTGGCGGGAGCCCAGGCAAAGGCCGACCAAATAGCGAGCAATATAAAATACGTCGGCGGCAACATGGTCCGGGTACCAATCAATCCACCGACTGTTGCCAGCAGCTACTGGACAATCGTCCAGGCTTACGTCAACGAACTGGTAAAAGACGGACTCTACGTGGACCTGTGCTGTTGGACCGAAAAGAACACAGTCGGAACCGTCGATGACCTGTCCGCCTGGCAGACCATGTGGGAGACGGTGGACAGCGTGTATTCGGGTAATTGGAATATCTTTTATGAGCCGATTAACGAACCGTTTGGCTATTCTACCACCGCGCTGCAAAGCCTTTATTTAAACGACTTTCTTCCAATCGTTTCTAAAAGCCAGCAGCGCATTCTTCTGGATGGCACCGGTTATGCCGATCACCTTGCGGGCATAGGCTCCGACTCCTCGCTCAGCGGTTGCGACCTGGCCTTGCACATCTATCCGTACTGGGACAACTATACCAGCACCGGACAATGGGAAACGGCTTTGAATAACCGGATTGGCGGTTACCAGAATCGGGCGACGATCACGGAAATGGGAGCTTATTCAACCAATCCGTATTATAACTACCAGACGCAAAATTCCGGCAACCGATACATCAGCTTTATTCAAGGCGTTGGGCAAGAGACGAAAAACTTGCAGATTGGCCTGGTTTATTGGCCTATGTGGAAGGACGGCGACTCCTACCGGTTGTTTGTGAACACCGACAACGGGCAGTGGGTAAACTGGTCGTTGATGACAGAGCTGACATCGCTGTGGTAATGGCAGCCAGCCTGTCGGGTTACAGATGCGATTACAATAAAAGAGGAGTGGGTTGCCGCTCCTCTTTTTTACCAATTCTGCGCACATATGAAAAAGTCTCTTCTTTTAGCCATCGTATTCGCCCTAGCTGTTTTAGTGGCGCTGCTCTTATTTCAACATCATCCTGCCCAAAAAAGGGTTGCAGTTGACGAAACACCGAAAGCCAAAGCAGCCCTTCCGCCGCCATCACTTGATATCAAACCATCTTTTCCAGCCGAACCGGTAACGAATGTTCAATCGCCCGTCGCGCTCGCCCCGGTGACTGACCCGTTTCAGAATCAGATTCTGGAATTATGGCGAAAGCACGCGAGTCCGGCAGAGATGGCGGCCTTGCTGAAGGAGCTGCATCAGGAAGACTCGAAACACTTGTTTCAAGCGCTCCTGGCCCTGAGCAAGACGCCTTTGGAAACGCGAAGGACGCTGGTGCCGCTGCTGGCGAATGCCCTGACGCTCTGGCCGGATGCAGACGGCGGCGACGTGTTCCCGATAGCTGACGCATATGGACAGATGGATTTGCCGTCGGCGGCGCAATGGGGCGCGACGTTCCTGGCGACGACTGGACGGCATGACCTTAATGTGGCTGCTTTGCTTGGGGAATATGCCGGGACGTCCGAGAGCCAGGCACTGGCGATGATCGCCACGTTGCCGGACGCCGCGCGCGCCGCGGCCCTCCAGGATGCCGCGTATCATATCTCCACGAGTGATTTGAACCATCTCATGGACGTCTGTGAGCAGATCGATCCCAACGGCTCGACTGCTTTCTCTCAGTTGCTCTTCCAGCGGCTGGCCATGGAAAATCTGAATAATACCGCTGCGTGGCTGGCCGGCACACCGCAGGCGCAAAGCCTGCCCGGCGCCGCGGCCGCAATTGCGCAAGGGATGGTTCTTTCCGGTAATGCGCAACAAGCGATTACGTGGGCTGATTCGCTATCTGACCAAAACGCAAAGGGACAGGCCATTGCCGAAGTGTACCAGCAATACACGACCTCAAACCCGCATACCTCGATCCAGGACATTCTCGCTGCCTATCCTGCAACATCCGAACTCATACCAAACGGAGCGGCCGCAAATCTGAGCGGCAGCGGACTGACGGGATATTGGGACGCGGCCTCGGGTCTCCCGGACCCATCGGCACGCGCCTACGCGATCGCGGCCCTGGTTCAGCCAAATATATTGACCTCCGGTCTGGCGGATACCCAGAACAAAATTGCCGCGCTTCCGCCGGGCAGCCTGGAGCAAAACGTCGCGCAAATGACCTTGCAGAGTGAATTGGCAAATAAAGAGGTGGCACTGGCGCTGCAAAGCAGTCATTGAAGCATTCAAGGAAAATCCGTTATTGATCATAAACAGGCGCCGTGACTGTTTCGCGATAGGGCTGGTTGTTTTGATATAAATTCATCTGTCGCTGTAAAGCGTTTACTGAAGGCGTATCGTCCTGGCGGGTAGCTATTTGAATTGCCTGTTGCGCCGTCTTTATGGCGTCGGGAAAGTCGCTATTTTCGGCATAGGCTGCCGCGAGCGTTTTGAGAATCATTGGATCCTGGCCGCCGGTAAGCTCGTTGGCGCGTTTGGCCAATTCTACTGCGTCGGACCCGTTTCGCAACGGGTCCTCTGTGGATGTGGCCAAAACCCAGGCCAGGTTGACTTGCGCGGAAACGAGGTCGGGCTGGGCCGCCAGGGCGCTGCGCCAATGCTGGATCGCGTTGGCGGCTTGACCTTTTGAGGAAAAGGCGTTCCCCAGGGCGTTATGGGCCGGGGCAAAATCAGGGGCAACGGCCACGGCATTTTCCCAATAGCGAATGGCCACATCTGGTTGTCCTTTTTGGCTGTAGGCGTTGCCGAGGTTATAGGGAAAAAACGGGTCATTCGTGTCCATCTTCATCGCTTTCAGAAGATATTCGATTGCAAAATGTGGCGAGCCTTTTTGAAGGAAATAAGTCCCCAGATCACCATAGCCCACAGCATAATCAGGCCGGACGTCCAATGACTTTTTAAAATCGGCATACGCTTCGTCTGTCTTGCCGTCCTTAAGGCAGGCGGTACCGAGATTATGGTAACTCTCGGCGTCCGGATGGAGTGCGAGCGCTTTTTGAAACTGTTCGATCGCGGCATCCGCTTTTCCCTCGGTTAGCAAAAAATCGCCCAGGTTGGCGTATGCCATGTAGGCGTCCGGGTTCTGCGCCAGCGCTACTCGCCAAAGGGTTTCCATGTCGGCATACGCGCGGCATCGGCCCCAGGTCATGAATCCCAAAAGCGCCAGCAGACAGCCGGCCAGGACGGGCTCGAAGATGAGTTGCGCTTGGCCGAGACGCCGGAAAAGCAAGCCAATTCCCGCACACGCCAGGGCCAAAGGCCCCATCAGAGCGAGATATTGAAAATGATCCGCCACGAACGAATAGATGAAGAAATAAACATTGAAGAATCCAAGCACTAGAAACAGCATTCCTCCGAAATAAGCCAGCGCGACAAAAACGGGACGGCCCCAGCTATGGCGCGCCATCCAAAGGATGATTGCCACCGGTATAAAGGCCAGAAGGGAAAGCCATGCCAGCGGAGGCGACGGCGCGATTTTCCACCGGGGATAAACTGTCATCAGCGGGCGCGGCCAAAACAGTTTCTCGAGATAAAACCAAAAATCCCGGCCCGCAATCAGGAAGCGATCCACCAAAGAGATTTGAAAATCCGTGCCGTGCGCTCCCAAATTGTGTTCCTCGTAATGGGTGATCAAGCCCATTCCGAATGCCGTGGCAAAAAAGAGCACCATTTGATAAACGTCAGCCCGGGCAATTTTCCCGCGTTTCCACCAGACCAACAACAACAACACCGCAGGCAAGGGGAGGGTGCTCGTCTTGCTCAACAGGGCGCAAACGAAAAAGGCGAAAGAAAGCCAGTAAAATCGAAGATGGCAGATAGAAGATGGAAGATGGACGGGTGACCGTGGACTGTGGACTGTGGACTGCCTGTCCACCGCAGCCCCGGCGACGGTGGATGGACTTTCGACCTGGGTTTTGGGAAAAAGTTCCGGAAGCCAGAATCTCATGCCGGCGAGGATTGAGCAGAGAAAAAAGAAGCAGGACAGGGTGTTTTTGGTTTCGGCTATCCATGCGGCGGATTCAACATTGACCGGGTGCAGCGCAAAAACCGCCCCGGCCAGCCATGCGCCGGGCACTTTCAAGCGCCGCAAAACCAGCCAAAGAAGAATCGCATTTAAGGCATGCAGCAAAATGTTCATCAGGTGGAAACCCGTCGTATTAGGCCCCCAGAGGCGATACCCCACCCAGCAAATTGTATAAGAGAGTGGATAATACTGGTGAGGCTCGTGAAAGGACCGGTGAAACCATATGTCAGCCAGTCCGGACAACGAATAATAACGGGATTGCGAGAAACCTTGAGGAACAAAGTTACCATCGTCCCAAAGAAAGCCCCCGTGCCATGCCGGATAGTACGCGATAAACGTGGCGGCAACCAAAAAAAGGGCAAATAGCCAACTCCGGTGCGGTGAAGCGGTTGGAGACATAAAATAGAAAATAGAGAGTGAGGAAACTGGAAGCAAGAAAGCAGAGTGGAGCCGATATTGGCCATTTTATAATGAGCAATAGCAGATTTGGCATTCTCGACGAAAGGGAAGCCAATTACCTTGTTTTATTGGTGATAAACGCAAAATGAAATCTTTGTCATTTCGCGGATTTTTCTCGCCCCGGTAAGGGTTGCTTTGTAAAGATTGCAGGCGAACATTGAGCACAAGGATTGAAAAGTATTTGTCACAACACTATATGAAAGCCAGGTTCCTGAATCTTGTGGCGATTGCAACCGTGTCGATCGCCTTAGTTCACGGCGTTTGCAAAGCGGACGACCTTTACCATTTCATTACGCAAATTCCCATCGGCGGCGAGGGCGGATGGGATTATCTGTCGATTGATCCGGAGGCCCATCGCCTTTACGTCTCGCACGCGACGAAAGTTGTGGTCATCGATTTGAAAAGTAATCAAATCGTCGGCGAGATCACCAACACGCCAGGCGTTCATGGTGTTGCCCTGGCGCCAAAATTGGGCCTGGGCGTCACGAGCAACGGCCGGGAGAACAAGGCGGGCATCGTGGATTTGAAGACGCTGGAAACTTTGTCCAAAGTGGATACTTCTGAAGGCCCGGATGGAATGATTTATAATCCGGGCGCGGGCGAGGCGTATTTGTTTTGCGGCGAGGCAAAGGCAGCGACGGTGGTAGACGTGAAAGGACAGAAAGTGGTCGCCACGGTTCCGCTGGATGGGCGGCCGGAGTTTGCGCAGGCCGATCCAAAGGCCAATCGTGTCTATGATAATCTGGAAGACAAAAGCGAAGTGGCGGTCATTGACGGCGCCGCGCACACGGTGGTAACGAATTGGCCGATTGCGCCGGGCGAGAGCGCTTCGGGCATGGCGATAGACGTGAAGAACCATCGGCTGTTTATTGGTTGCCATAACCAGAAGATGGTGATGATGGACAACCGCAATGGCCAGGTTATCGCTACTGTACCAATAGGGCAGGGGGTAGATGCTGATGCTTTTGATCCAAAAACCAAACTGGCTTTTGCTTCATGCGGCGATGGCACCACGACGATTGCCCATGAAGATTCGCCCGATGAATTGACTGTGGTTCAGACGCTCAAGACGCAGCGCGGGGCGCGCACCATGGCGCTGGACCCTGAGACGCATAATATTTACCTGGCGACGGCGGATTTTGCGGCTTCGCCAACCAATGCGCCCTCCGGCGGAGAGCGCCGGCGTCGGCCACGCATGATTCCCGGAACGATGCGGATTTTGGTTTATGGAATGGGTGAGCAATAGCCTGATGATGAGACTTTTGCTATTTATCATCGGGATGATTCTATTGGGAGGCTGCGCCGCATATCATCCCCGGCCGATTTCGCCCGAGAAAACCGCAAACGACTTTGACGCGCGTTCGTTCACCAATGAAGACCTGCGGGCGTTTTTGGAAACGAATCATGTGGATCGTCCGTGGCCGAGGCAATCCTGGGATTTGGGAACGCTAACTCTCGTTGCTTTTTATTATCAACCTGCCTTTTCGGAGGCGCGGGCGACCTGGGCCGCGGCGCAGGCTGCCGAAATCACCGCCGGCGAGCGGCCGAATCCTTCCATAACGGTCACGCCGTCCTATGACAGCGGGGTTCCTGGCTCGCCGACTCCGTGGATAATCCCGGTAACATTTGACGTGCCGATTGAAACGGCCGGCAAGCGCGGCAAACGCATGGCCGAAGCCGAACAACTTTCTGAATCCGCGCGATGGGATTTTATTTCCGTGGCATGGCAGACGCGCAGCAAGGTGCGGGTGGCATTGCTCAATTTCCTTGCGGCGCGAGAGACTGAATCTTTACTGACGGGGCAGATGCTCGCGCAGAGCAATGTGGTGCGGCTGCTGGAAGGTCAACGCGCCGCGGGTTCAGTTTCTGACTACGAAGTGACACAGGCGCGCGTCACATTCGAAACGACGCAGTTGGCGCGGCAGGACGCCAGTGGCCAACTCGGGCAGGCGCGCGCAGCGCTGGCCGGAGCGCTCGGTGTTCCCCTGCGGGCGCTCAACGGCATAAAATTCTCATTTGGACCGCTGGACCGGCTGCCACGCGACTTGACCCGGCCGGAAGCGCGGCGGCAGGCGCTTTTCAATCGGGCCGACGTGCGGGGCGCATTGGCCGACTACGCCGCCAGCCAGGCTGCTCTCCAAATCGAAATCGCCAATCAATATCCGGACATTCATCTTGGGCCCGGTTACGCCTACAACAGCGGCAACGCGGGAGACAACGAATGGCAATTGGGGCTCACAGTCACGCTGCCGCTACTCAACCAAAATCAAGGCGCCATTGCTGAAGCGGAAGCGAAGCGGACCCAATCGGCCGCGCATTTTCTCTCTGTCCAGGCAGGAGCGATATCTGAAATTGATAGTGCCCTTGCCGGATATAACGCAGCCCTAAAAGAATCAGCCACGGCCAAATCCTTGCGAGATGATTTGCGCCGCCAGTTGGATTCAGTCAAGGCCCAGGCGAAATTGGGAGAGGCAGATGCCCTGGCCCTGGCCGACGCCGAATCGGCATACTACACGGGCGAGCAAGACCACCTCAATGCCCTGGTCAAAGCGCAGCAGGCCCTTGGCGCATTGGAAGACGCGGTCCAAAGTCCTTTGACATTGCCGCCGCAGATCCTAGATTCGGTTCAAAAAAACCTGTCCGTAGCACAATAATGAAGCTGAGAATCATTTTGGCAGGAGTGGTCGTTGCGGGCGTCGTGGCTGTATTGATTTTCGCATACCTGCAAATGAGCAAAGAACGCGTTTTAGACGCGCAGGAAGACCAACCTGTTACCGCGGCATCAAGTGTTCAAACAGACTCCAATGGACTAACGACCGTCTCGCTGGACTTGAAAACGCAGCAACTCATTGGATTGCAAATCGCCGCGCTGACCCCGGCGACAGCTCCGATCGAAATCAAAGCTTATGGACGTGTGTTGGATTCTGCGACACTGATTTCTCTTCGTAGCGATGTCCTGGCTGCAGACGCCTCATTGCAGGCGTCACAACAACAGTATCTGCGTCTCAAGCAATTGGCGTCGCAGAACAACGCATCCGCCCAGGCGCTGGAAACGGCGGAAGCGCAATTGAGACATGACCAAAGCGCTCTTGATACAGCCAAAGCGCAACTCGTGGCTGCGACCAGCGCTGCCATTCTGAGCGAACCTGAGGATTTTTTTAAGGGCCTGGCTGAGCAAAAATCCGTGTTAATACGGCTTGATGCCGCGGCAGGAGACTGGCCGGCGGATTCTCCGGTCGCCGGACAACTGCTTTCTCCGGTCGCATCCAGGCCTATTGACGCTGATTTTATTGGGCGCGCCGCAGCCACCGATCCAATGGTCCAGGGCGCCGGGTTCATTTTTGCAGTGACCAACGCCCCGGCCGTGCTGACACCGGGGCTGGCAGTCACTGGTTTCCTGCAATTGCCAGGCGGGACGGCAAGCGGAACCATTGTTCCGGACGCCGCCGTGGTCCGTTTCGATGGCGGCGATTGGATTTATGTTCAGGCTAATCAGACCAACTTCGAACGGCGAAGAATTATACTGGACCGGCCTATGAACGACGGATGGTTTGTGACGAACAATATAGCGCCCAACGACAATATCATCGTTACCGGCGCGCAGGATTTGCTTTCAGAGGAGCACAAAGCGGAAATCCAAATGGGGGATTGATTCCGTGCTCAATCACATCGTCCAATTCGCCTTGCGTCATCGTGGCGTGGTTGTGGCCCTTGCGGTCGTGGTCATTGTTTATGGGCTTTATACCGTTGCGCGCACGCGGCTTGACGTATTTCCTGAATTTTCCCCGCCGCAAGTGGAACTGCAGACCGAAGCGCCCGGCCTGTCACCGGAAGAAGTCGAGCAAATGGTCACCACACCCCTCGAATCCAGTTTGAACGGTACACCCGGCCTGGACTCCATTCGGTCTCAGTCCATTCAGGGGCTTTCGGTCATCACGATGGTTTTCCGTGATAACACAGATATTTTTCGCGACCGCCAGCTCGTGACAGAGAAACTCGGCGAAGTCGTCAATCGCCTCCCTCAAGGCGCCGGTCCGCCGCGCATGGGTCCGCTCACTTCGTCCACCAGCCTGACAATGGTCATTGGACTGACTGCCACCAATCGGACGCCCATGGATTTGCGGACGTTTGCGGATTGGACGTTGCGTCCTTATCTGTTGAGTGTGCCTGGAGTCGCAACCGTGGACCTCTTTGGCGGTGATATCCGGCAACTTCAGGTTCAGATCAAACCGGATCGTTTGCGCGCCTACGGCCTCTCGGTGAACGACGTTTTGGCGGCCGCCCAGGCTGCTGGGGGCATGCGTGGGGCGGGTTATGTCGAAAATCCAAACCAACGGATCGTCATTCAAACGCTCGGACAATCGCTTACGCCGCAACAGCTCGGCGATGTCGTTCTGGTTGCCCACGACGGATTGAACGTCAGATTGAGGGACGTGGCTGACGTGCTGGACGCCCCGGCACCCAAATTCGGCGATGCCCAGGTCAATGGCCAATCGAGTGTCGTCCTGCTTGTTTATGCCCAATACAACGCCAACACCCTTGATGTGACCCGGGCGCTTGACAATTCCCTCGCCCGGATGAAATCGGCCCTGTCCGCGGAAAAGATAAACGTCGATGCCACCCTGTTTCGCCCGGCCAATTTTATTGAAGCTGCGCTTCGAAACGTAAAGCATTCATTGTTCATTGGTGCTGTCCTGGTCGGGGCTGTCCTGTTCCTCTTTCTGCTAGACTGGCGTACGGCGTTGATTTCATTCGTTTCAATTCCGCTTTCCCTGTTGTCGGCCGTGATTGTTTTGAACTGGCTTGGCGTCTCAGTAAACACGATTACGCTTGGCGGATTTGCCATCGCCATCGGCGTGGTGGTGGACGATGCGATTATTGACGTGGAAAATATATTGCGACGCCTGCGGGAGAATTCCGCGTTGCCTGGTCCGCGTTCTTTGCTCCAAGTCGTGCTTGGCGCGTCGCTGGAAGTCCGGAGCGCTGTTGTTTATGCCACTTTTATCGTCGCGCTCGTGTTTTTGCCGGTGCTGATGATGGGCGGCGTTGAAGGGCGGCTTTTCGCGCCATTGGGGATTTCTTTCATATTCGCCACCCTCTCGTCGCTCGCCGTTGCGCTCACGGTGACGCCGGCTCTTTGTTATCTTGTTTTGTCCAGAGTCGCGCCTCATTTGGAGCCCGGCTACGTTCGGTGGCTCAGGGAGCGGCATGTTCGCCGCCTCGAAATTCTCAGCCGCCGTCCGCGTACTGTGATGTGGCTGGCCGTGATTGTTTGTTGCGGTGCAGCGGCGACCCTGCCGTCTTTTGGCGGCGAATTTATGCCTGATTTGCAGGAAGGCCATTACGTCCTGCACATGTCGGCCGTTCCGGGAACTTCACTGCGCGAATCTATCAGGCTGGGAAAGATCGTCGCCGCGCGGCTTTTAAAAAACCGTTATGTGCGCTCGGTGGAACAGCAGGCTGGCCGCACTGAGAATGGCGAGGACACCGATGGCCCGCATTACAGCGAACTGCACGTGGATTTGGGCCCATTGGGCGACGTTGACCCCGATGACGTCCAGGCGCAAATTCGGTCCATCCTGGGCGAATTTCCCGGACTGACGTTTACGGTCGAGTCTTTCCTCGCCGAACGAATGGAAGAAACGATATCCGGGGCCTCGGCGGAATTTGTTATCAATATTTTTGGCAACGACCTGGATACAATTGATAAGAAGGCAGGCGAAGTACAGCGCGTGTTGTCACAGGTTCCCGGAGCCGTGGATATCAGCCTTACGACGCAGCCCGGCCTGCCCGAATTGTCGGTTCGCCTTTTGCCTGATCGGCTACTTCAATATGGATTTCGCCCCGGAGGCGTCCTCAATGCCATCGAAACTGCCTATGAAGGGACTGCTGTCTCCCAGATTTATGATGGCAATCGTGTCTTTGACGTCGTGGTGATCCTGGACGATAAAGACCGGACCGATCCAGAGACGATTGGTTCACTACAATTGCGTAATGGGCAAGGTCTCGTCGTACCCTTGCGCGAATTGGCATCAATCGAATTGACCGACGGTCGCTATGATGTCATGCACGAAGGCGGACAACGATTGCAACAGGTAACGTGCAATGTGGCGGGAAGGGACGTGGCGTCGTTTGCGGCCGCTGTCCGACAGGCCGTGGCAACCAAAATTCATTTTCCGTCAGGTACATACGCCGTGTATACCGGCGCGGCAAAAGCCGAGGAGCAGGCGCGACGTGATTTAATCGTTCATTCATTATTGGCGGGAACGTGCATCGTCTTGTTGTTGGCCACGTTGTTTCGCTCCGCGCGGCCGGTCTTGCTGATTCTGACGAACCTGCCCTTTGCCCTGGTTGGCGGAGTCCTGGCGGTTTTCGCGAGCGGTGGTTTATTGTCAGTCGGCTCTCTTATTGGCTTTGTCACATTGTTTGGGATTTCCCTGCGCAATTCAATTATGCTCATTTCCCATTTTGACCATCTCGTTAACAAGGAGGGCATGACGTGGGGACCGGAAGCTGCCTTTCGGGGCACTTCAGAGCGCCTTTTGCCAATTCTGATGACTGCTTCGATCACCGGCCTGGGATTGTTGCCGCTGGCGATTGGCAGCGGCGATGCGGGACGGGAAATTGAAGGTCCCATGGCTATCGTAATTGTTGGCGGCCTGATCACCTCGACCCTGTTGAATCTCCTGGTGCTGCCCACGCTGGCCCTGCGTTATGGAAAATTTACAAAACGACTGGAAGACGGGGCGTAATGGAAACCATGTATATTAAAGTATGAGACCAAAACAGATTCTCATTGGCGGCATTGCGCTCATCTGCGCGGCGGCGGGCATCTTTGCATTTGTTAAACTGCGCGGGACCGCCGGCACCGGGGCGGATGAGTCTGCGGATGAAAACGTTCCTACCATCGTGAGCGTCCAGGTGGGTGAGCTCACAAATATCACGCTGCATCGTTACATTAGCGGTTACGGGACGATTGAGGCTGCGCCGGCCGTCGCTAACCATCCTGCGGCAGGCGGAGCGCTCGCCGCGCCCTCGGCCGGAATTGTTGCAAAGATAAATGTCGTTGCCGGCCAGCGGGTACAGGAGGGCGATATTTTAATGACTTTGAATTCCGCCACTGCAACGTTCGAATACGCAAAAGCCCAATTGGAGCGTCAAAGGAAATTGTTCGCTCAACAAAACACATCGCTCAAAAACGTAGAGGACGCCGTGGCGCAGGTGGCATCGCTTGAAGTCGTCGCGCCGGTTTCCGGCACGGTAACCAGCGTGAGTGTTCAACCGGGTCAATCCGTGGACTCCACCACAACGGTTGCAGACGTCATCGATTTGGATCGCCTAGCGTTGAGCATAAAAATTCCGTCGGCGCAGTCTGGACAATTGCAAGCGGGCCAGGAAACGCAAATCGCGTCAGAATCTCCGGTTACGGCGCCATTGTCCTTCGTCGGGTCCACTGTGGACCCTGCGGATGGCACGGTCATGGCGTGGGCACAGCTTCCTGCGAATAACGGATTGCGGCCGGGGGAATTTGTTCCATTCAAAGTGGTGACGGAAACACAAACTAATTGCCTGGCCGCGCCCAGCGAAGGCGTTGTCACGGATGAAAGCGGTGAGAGTGCTGTGTGGCTGGTAAATGGCGATCAGGCGACGAAAACAAACGTGGAGGTTGGTTTGCGCGAAGGCGACTGGGTTGAAATTAAATCATCGGGGCTGAAGGCGGGCGACACAGTGGTCACGGTTGGCGCGTACGGTCTGCCCGACTCCACCAGGATTAAAGTATCGAATCCGAGCAACGAAAAGAGCACTCCAAATTTGCCGCAGTAACAAATTTATTTAGCCACAGATGAACACAGATGAAACACGGATAAAATCGGAAAAGGACTGCTCGCTTAGTCCGATTACGAAATAAGGCTAAATGAATTCCCAACCCACACCTGAATCATCACGACTGGGTCAATTTGCAACACGCCAGGCTCTTTCCATCGCCTTCATCACCGTGATCCTGTGTCTGGCGGGAATCTTTTGCGCGCACAAAACCGGATCTTCAGTTTTTCCGGTCACCAATTTTCCGCGCATTGTTGTCATGGTCAATAATGGTATCATGCCCGCCAATGAAATGATGGCCACCGTCACCCGGCCCATCGAGGAATCCATGAAAAGTATACCTGGGGTTGTTTCGGTTCAGTCTTCGACCACCCGAGGCTCGGCAATCATCAACGTCATCTTCAGTTGGGGCACGGACATGCAGCGCGCCGATTTATACGTGCTCGGCCAGCTTTCTGAAATCCGCAGCGATCTTCCGTCAACCGCGTCGACTGATGTATCGCCGGTCGCCTTCTCGCTCAGCTACCCCATCATCGGCATCAGTCTCACCAGTGACACTCGCAACCAAATGGACTTGTGGAACACGGCGACATACACGATTAAACCGCTCTTTCTACAAATCCCCGGGGTTGCAGGTGTCGAAATCCTGGGCGGCAAGGAGCCGGAATATCACGTGGTAGTGGATCCGCTTAAATTGCAAGCGGCTCATCTGGATCTGCAGGCTGTCAGCGACGCGTTGACGCAAAACAACCTTGTCGCCGCCGCCGGGATGATCGTCGAGAACTATCATCTCTATCTGACCACAGTAGACGGGCGTGTCCATTCGCCGGAGGACATTGGCAACGTGGTCATCGCGGTTAACGGCGGCCATCCCGTTCGCATTGCGGACGTGGCGAGGGTGGAACGCGGCCCGGCGCCGGCTTTCACGGACATCACGGCGCAAGGCCGTTCAGCGGTATTGTTCAACATCGAAAGCCAGCCCGATGCGAGTATTCTGCAAATCGCCGCGGAGTTGCAAAACGACCTGGCGCAACTCCACCGAGAATTGCCTCCGGATATGCATTTGGCATTTTTCTACGACCAATCGCAGTTTGTGCGCGACTCGGTCAGCAGCGTCTGGAGCGCGATCATCTTTGGACTAATACTGTCGGTACTCATCCTTTATTTCTTCCTGAAGAACTGGGGCAGCGTCTTGACGGCAATCGTGACCATTCCCATTTCGGTGCTCATTACGATCGTCGTGATGAAGCTGATGAACATGAGCTTCAATATGATGACGCTGGGCGGCATCGCGGCGTCCATCGGCCTCATCATTGACAACGCGATTGTCGTGGTGGAAGCCATGTGCCACCGGTTGGCTGCCGGTGGCCCGCGGCTGCGATCCATCCATGAAGCGATGGGCGAAATCCTGACCGCGCTTGTGGGCTCGACGCTGACGCCGGTGGTGGTATTCCTGCCGCTGGCGTTTTTGGGCGAAATGCCCGGGGTGTTCTTCCGCGCTCTCGGGCTGACAATGGTGGTATCGCTGCTGGTGTCCCTGGTCCTGGCGGTGACGCTCACCCCGTCGCTGGCCGCATGGTTCATTCGCGGCAGGACTACGGCGGCCTCGACCGGGCAGGAAGCCGGATTCATCCTGCGGCCGGTGCTGCGGATTTACGAAGCAACCGTGCGCTTGTCCTTGCGGCACGCCTGGCTGACGTTGCTGGCGTGTGCGGTGATTCTAGTCGCGAGCATTTTCATTTTCCGGCAACTGGACACGAATTTCTTGCCAAACTTCGATGAAGGCGGCTTCGTGATGGATTATACGGCCATTCCCGGCACCAGCCTGGCTGAAACGTCGCGGGTGCTCGATGAGGCAGAACAGAGCATCCGCACCAATGCGGACGTGGAAGGCTATTCCCGCCGACTCGGCACTCAACTGGGACCCTTCATCACCGAGCCTTACGTGGGCGACTATCTCATCAAGCTCAAAGCCAGCCGGAAACACACTACCGAACAAGTGCTCGATGCCATGCGCGCTGACTTCGACCAGCGCTTTCCCATGGTGACCTGGGATTTTCACGGGTATCTCGATGATCTGATCGGCGATTTGCAAATGGCGCCGGACCCGATCCAAATCAAGATATTTTCGCCGGACATGGCCTGGCTGCAAACAGTCGCCCCCCGCGTCGAGGCGCAAATCCAAAAAATCCCCGGCATGGTGGACACGTTTAACGGTCTGACCGAAACGGGGCCGTCCGTCAACCTCCGGGTTCGTCCGGCTGACGCCCAGCGTTTTGGCCTAACGGCCCAAAACATTGCCGATGCCGTCAATACGGCTCTGCTCGGGCAGATTTCCTCCTATGTGATCCAGGGCGACCGTGTTGTCGATATTCGGGTGATGGCCGAGACGAACACGGTGGACACCATTGCCAAGCTGCGCGATTTGCCAATCCGCACGACGACGGGGGTGGTCGTGAAGCTGGATCAAGTGGCTGATCTGTCGATCGCCCCGGCCGAGTATGAGTTGAACCGTGACGACTTGCGACAGGACGACATGGTAACCGCGCGGTTGGAAGGGGTTGACCTGGGCACCGGCATGCGGAAAGTCCAGGCGCAATTAAGCAAGGACAACTGGCTGCCGTCAGGCGCGGTGGAATATGCCGGCCTTTACCAGTTGCAGCAGCAATCCTTCGCCAATTTGCTGGTCGTGTTGCTCGCTGCGATTCTGCTGGTGTTTACCGTCCTGCTAATTGAATTCCGCTCCTTCTACGAGCCAATTGCAATTGTCTTCGGCTCCGTACTGGCACTGTTCGGCGCCCTGGCGGCGCTGTGGATTACCGGTATTTCGCTGAACATCATCTCGTATCTCGGTATGATCATCGGCGTCGGCATTGTCGCAAAGAACGGCATCCTGGTGCTCGACTATTTCCAGCAACTTCAGGCACGGGGTGTGGAACTGGTCGAAGCGCTGGTGCAAGCGGGCCACCGGCGCTTGCGTCCGGTCCTCATGACGTCGCTGGCGGCAGCGCTGGGTATGTTGCCGCTGGCCAAAGGCGCCGGCACAGGTGCCCAAATGCTCCAGCCACTGGGCGTTGCCGTTATCGGCGCGCTCTTCATTTCCGTTATGCTCTCGCTCATCGCCACGCCCGTGGTTTATTATTTGCTCATTCGATTTGGGCGGCGGGTCGCAAGGACGGAGGAGAAGTAATAAATCTGTCAATCGCCGCGGCTTTGCCCGATTTTGTGGAAACGACAAAATAATTGTTTCGCCTTGCCAGGCTCGTGCTTCTGCATACGCTGGTGCTACCAGGTGGCAGACTGGAACTCTATGAAAAGCCAAATCGCTAAAGCGCTGCGAATCCTGGCGGGCGTTATCGTGGGCAGTGTTATTTTTGTTGCCGGGACGTGGGTACTAAGCAAAGCCTTAGCTAACAACAGCCGGCCCCGGTTTCATGGTCATACGCTGGATTTTTGGGCTGTTGAGGTTGAGTCCAATGACGTCTCGGTGAGCAATCGGGCCAATGCGATATTGAACCAGGAAATCATTCCGCAGCTCACGGACCGCATGTTTCATGATACTAATGATTCGAAGATTCGTTTAATGGTCATTAATGCGCTGGATCATGTGGTTTGGATTTCCTACGTCGACTATTATGAGGCCCCGGCGCGGCGTTCGATGGCAGCGGCCGACCTGGGAGTGTTCGGCCCGGCAGGCAGGGCGGCCACTCCAGCATTAATGCAGGCAGTCCAAAGCGGGGATGCAAACATCCATGAGCCCGCCATTACGTCGTTGGGAAAAATCCATTCGCAGCCTGATGTTGTCATTCCTTTCCTGATGAAGTATCTGACTGACGACGACCTGGACGATGAAGCGGCGAGTGCACTGGGAGAATATGGGAGCCTGGCGCGCCCCGCGGTCCCCAAAATTATTCCGCTGCTCCATGCCGACGACGACGATGCACAGGTGGCCGCCCACGACGCTCTCCTAAAAATTGATCCAGTGGCGTTTACCAATGCGACGAAAATACAAGCGAAGAGATGACGCCATTGCTCAGTCCAGGCTATACAATGAATTGCTTTGGGAGAGAAATCCGG
>DASYYL010000192.1:0-15648 GCA_035933915.1 Verrucomicrobiia bacterium | reverse complement strand
CATTCGTTAAGTCATTTCCGTGAATTTGCCAATAAAAACACCTTCTTCTTTGCCCCTTAACGACTCGTTAAGGCCTTCGTTAAGCTCGTTAAGTTCTGCAAAACCTAGACACACATTTTCGCTTAACGAAGCCGGAAAAATTTATCTCGACAGCGCTTCTGACTGCCTCACAAACTCTTCGCCACTCCATTCGCCATCACTCTTGACCACTTTGGCCGCCGCGGCCGCCTTTTGCGCTGCTTTGCGGTCATTCTGCCGTTTCACCAAATCAGCGTGCGTCGTGAAATAATCCAGACTCTTCCCTTTGAAATCACTCACGGTCTCAAACTTGTGTTTCTCCATAAACGCCAGCAATTGCTCGCACATGGGTTTAATATGTTCGTAGCCAAACTTCATCACGCCGGTGCAGACCTGCACCGTGTCCGCGCCCAGCAAAATAAATTCCGCCGCGTCATTGCCGCTCTCGACGCCGCCGATAGCGGAAAGAGAGCGTCCAGGAAATTCTTTGCGAATCACTTGCGCCACTTCCATTACCATCCTCAGGGCGATTGGCTTTACTGCGCGGGAAGAGTAGCCGCCGGGGGTTGTATAACCTTCCACCGACGGTTCAGGCCTTAGTGTTTCCAGATTCACGCTCATCACGCTGCGAATGGTATTGATGGCGCTGATGCCTGTCGCGCCGGCCTTGAGCGCCGCCCGGCTGGGGTCTTCAATGTGAGTCACGTTTGGAGTCATTTTAGCCCAGACGGGCTTCTTCGCCGCGCTCATTACCCAGCCGACAACCTCTTCAAGGATTTCGGGATTTTCGCCCATGGCCGCGCCCATCTTTCGCTCGGGCAATCCGTGCGGACAGGAAAAATTCAGTTCAAATCCATCCACGCCGCAAGCCTGGCATCGCTCCACGATCTCCAGCCACGCCTCTTTGCGATATTCCTCCATGATGGACGCGATGAGTATCCGGTCCGGAAACATGTCTTTGCATTTCTTGAATTCCTCTTCCCATAACTTGAATGGACGGTCGCTGATTAATTCGATGTTTTCCCATCCAATGATTTCCTTCCCGTCCTCGGAATGCAATTTGGCATAACGCGGGGTTACATTGACCACCTTCGAGGCATCCAGGCTCACTGTCTTGGCAACCACCGCCCCCCAGCCTTCCCGGAACGCTTTAATGATAACATTCAAGTTCGTGCCCGGCGGCCCGGACCCGATAACAAACGGGTTCGGCAGTTTCAGGCCGTCCACAGTGGTTTTTAACGTCGGCATAATGTTTTGCTCATCAAATCTGGAAACTGACCCATTGCCCCTGGAACATCCTATAGCTCTTTCCACGCAGTATGACAACCATTAAGCTTTCTGCGATTAATAAAATGTGCGCCGTTGATCCAAAACGCACCGTTGCAGAACTTAAAGAATTGCGCGGCCTGACTGCCGATGAAAACGGCGCGCAACGAGTTGCGTTCACGAAGACCTGGCTCACCGCCCGTCAATGGCTCCGTGAAAAACTCAATGGCCTTCCAATCGAAGTCCATAACGATGCCGCCGGCAACATGTGGTTCACATTGGCGGGCGCATCCAATGAATGCCTGCTGATCGGTGGACATATGGATTCCGTTCCCAATGGCGGCTGGCTCGATGGCTCACTAAACGTCCTCGCAGGCGTCGAAATTTTGCGCCGCATCAACACCCAATACAACGGCAAACCTCCCGTGACCGTCCGACTTGTGGATTGGGTGGACGAGGAAGGCGCGCGCTTTGGCAAAAGCCTGTTCGGCTCCTCCGCCTGCTCTGGCAACCTGAACCTGGATGAAGCGCGAAATCTAAAAGATAAGGACGGCATCCGCTTGCCTGATGCTTTACGTACTGTCGGCACTGAATTCGAGCGCGTCAAGGAGAGCCGCGCTGAATTGAAGAACGCTGCCGCCTATCTCGAGCTTCACATTGAGCAAGGCCCGGTGCTCCTGGACCTGGATTTGCCGTTGGCCGTTGTATTGGGAACGTTCGGGGTGGAGCGGCACGCCATCACATTTCACGGCCAGGCGGCGCATTCCGGCAGCACGCCGATGAGCCGCCGCAAAGACGCCTTCCTGGCCGCTGGACGAATGGCGCAGGAAATCTACCGAATCGCCGCCCGAAGTGGTAACGGCGTCTGCACTATCGGCTCTTGCGTGACGCGGCCCGGCATTGTGACCAGCGTCGTCGAAGACTGCCGCATCACGCTGGACCAGCGGCATCTCGATCCCACGGCACTCGCGACCATGCTGGCGGACGCACGCGCTGCCAGCGCGCAATTCGCACACGATGGGAGGATCTCAGTCTCATGGGAGCGTCTTTGGCATATCGCCCCGCGCCCATTCCATGATGAACTGATTGGACTTTGCGAACAGGCTATCCGCGAAACCTGCGGCAAAACTCATCGCATGCCCAGCGGTCCGCTGCATGACGCCGCCGAGGTCGCCGCCACCGGCGTGCCCACGGTAATGATGTTTGTCCAAAGCCTGCACGGCATCAGTCACAATAAAATCGAAGACACAAAAGAGGAGCACATTGAGTTGGCGGTGATCGCGTTTAACAAGCTGGCAGAAAAGACGATGCAATGGATTTCGGCGTCGTAAGCACCAAGCTCAAAGCGCCAGCCACCAGAGAACCTCCAAACCTAATAGGTCGCTCGTTGCGTGCCTGGCGCTTGAATATTCTGAACCCCGGAACCTTGCGGGGCTGGTGTTTGGTTCTTGGATTTTGGTGCTTCCTTTTACCTTCGGTATTCCGCCAGCCATTCCGGCCCCGGTCCATGTCCGCGCACCGATGTATCCTCTCGCCTCTCCAGCCGCACCGTCCGCGCCAGAGCCCATTCCGTGCCGTTCCAGAAACCGAGCCTATCAAGCACCGGATTTAACACATTTGTCATTGTGCAATAATGGCTATTCTTAGGGTCCGTGTGATGACGCGCATGGTGCCCGGCCGTTTGCAACAACCTGACGTCCTGCAAGAAAGAAATCAGCCATCCATTCTCCCTGCGCGTGCGATGGGCCCATTTGTGAAACTCATTCGCATTGGCACTCAGAATCGCAAACAGCCACACTTCCCACGTCAGCAATCCCGCTAACCAAGCCGCAATGACAAGGATGGCCGACATTATCGCCAGGTCCCACGACGTCCGCCACCAACTATGCCGCGTCATATAGCGCGGATAGTGGTGGTGCACGATGTTTGGCCGGGCGACGATCCGGCCAATCCACGGAGTGTCCTCGCGTATGTAAGCATCCTCAAGCCAATGGACTAGTCCGCCGACAAAGTCCGCGGCAAGTACAGTTGCGGCAAGCTTTACAAGAATGAGCAGTGCGGTTTTCATTGGATTCCTTTGGTATTGCAGTTGGAGTTTGTTCGTGCGCGCCGGGGCCCCGTGACAAGTCCATTTCAGCCTGCGCGGTTGATGTTGTTGCAAATTCACTTTGCATACTGCCCATTTAACTCACCTTGCCTTGGGGGCGTTAATTGATAAAACTTTGCGGACATCGACCGACTCAATGAACGTCCATCATCTTGAACTTTTTTATTACGTTGCGCGGCATGGCGGCATCATGCCTGCCGTCCGCAATATCCCTTACGGAATCCAGCAGCCGGCCGTCAGTTCGCAGATTGCCCAACTCGAGGAACATTTGGGCACGACCTTGTTCCAGCGCCGGCCCTTCGCGCTCACTCCCGAAGGCGAAAGGCTCTTCCAATTCATCCAGCCCTTTTTTTCCAACCTGGACAAAATCGCCACCGATCTCCAGGGCGGCCAAACCCGGCAAATTCGCATCGGCGCGTCCACCATCGTTCTTCGTGATCATTTGCCGGAGGTTTTCCATACTATCCGAAAGAAATTTCCGGGCCTGAAACTCTCCCTCCGCGAGGGCTATCCCGCCCAACTTGAAGAATTGCTAGAACAGGATGAAGTGGACATTGTATTCACCGTCGTTGAAAAAAAGGCCCCGGCCGGAGCACATTCAATGACGTTACTCGAATTGCCCCTGGTGCTGCTGGTGCAAAAGGAAAGCTCCTTCCGGTCAGCCGGCGACCTTTGGCGGCGCGATAAAATTGACGAACCTCTCATCTGCCTGCCCGCCGCCGAAAGCATCTGCAAGAAATTCCAGGACGAATTGCAAAAACGCGCCGTGGACTGGTTTCCAACTATCGAGGCCAGTTCCGTGGATTTGATTGAAGCCTATGTCGCCAGCGGCCTGGGTATTGGCGTATCCATCGCCATTCCAAGCAAAGGCCTGTCGCCTGCCGTGCGCGCCCTGCCGCTGGAAGGTTTTCCTCCACTCATCATCGGCGCCCTTTGGCGCGGCCGCAAAACATCTTTAATCGACACCTTTCTCATCGAAGCCCAAAAACGCGCTAAAAAGGTTTGGCCGTAGAGGGACTGAAGAAACGCGAATATTATTTGGCAGCGGCGGCGTTTTCCGGACGTAAAATAACTTCACGCCCCTTCCAACTGGGCCTGCCGATGTGGTTGAAACCGCCCAATCGATAACGCCACGAAACCCCGTAAAACGGATTCCCCGTAGGCCAAAATGAAATCATGTCCACGCCAATCTCTTTTGCCATCTCAATCGCCCGCTGAATTACTTTGGGGGAGTCGTTCCAGTTAAACAAGAGATATTTCCACTCCAGAATGGGCATCTTTAATGTGCGTGCATCGCGATAAGCCACCATCTGCTTCATTGCATCGTAGGCCTTTTCAAAACTGCCGCGCTTCATGTATTTGCCACACATTTCTTCGCTGATGCCATGGACTGAAAATTGAATATCGCTCAGGTTCAACGCCGCTTCGCGCTTGGCGTCGGTGTTCAGCAATACGCCGTTGGTGGAAACACGAATGTAGGCATTTGGATTTTTCGAGCGTAGTAATGGCAGTTCCTGGCAAATGCCCGGCGATAAAAATGGTTCGCCCAGGTTCAAATAAAAAATCCGCTGCATTCCCAATCGCGCGGCGATATCGGCCATCTGACCCAATTGATCCAGAGGCATTGTCTTTTTGGTCCGGATGTTTGCCGCCCCTTCACGCGCGCAACCGATGCAATCCACGTTGCATATCACGGTGTTTTCCAGGAGCATTCCGCGATAAGGTAACCGCGGCTTCGGCGGCGTCTCACCGCGGTTCAGCTGCCGCAGTTCACACCGCGCGCACGTAGGAATCGGAATTTTTCCCCGGGCCAACTCGTCACGAAACCGCTGGGCCGTCTCGCCAAAAAAGATTTCTTCAAATGAGTTCTTTTTCAGATCGCCAATATGCCCGCTGCCGTCGTAATCCTGGCAATTGCACGAAACGGTCAAATCCGAATTGATCGTCATATTATACTCGGATTCGCCCTGGAGAACGGTACAAACGTATTTTCGCCCGGTGATTTTGGCCCGAATTTCAAGCCAGCACGACATCGTCCAGCGAATCACCTTGCTCACGCGCCAGTTCAGGCGCGTTTTGGGATCGCGGATAGATCGTGATGTAGGCGAGGCCGCCATGGAAACACAATGCCAGAACCACTACGAAATTCCAAGTACCAACGTAAGAATTGCAAAATGCGCAGCTAATCGAAGCCTTTCTTCATTTTCGCCACATACCATCTCTCTGGTCCTTCCGTCACTTTCAGCGTCCCATTCGTCTCGGCCACAATTTGCGCCCCAGTTCTTTGCAGCCACTCATTCAGCGTGATACCGCGCAATTTCAAATTCAGGCCGCCAACCACGGCGTATTCAACATTTTCCTTTCGAAAGCGTTCAGGCGGATCGCTCAAGAGAAAATGCTCCACCCGCCGAGAGCCAAACGGCAGCCAGAACGAAATATCGCAGTCGTCCTCGGCGCCGATAAAACCAATGACTTTGATGCCGGGCGGCAGCAAGGTTCGCACGTCAGCCAGCGGGTCCGAACGTTTGGCATAGACGACATACACATTTTGCGCGCGCACAATCAAATGACTGGCCGGATGCCGCGCGGCCAGCCATCCCAGAACGTTTTGCGCCGGCCAAAGGGGCCGGTCCGGCAACAACACCAGGACCATGAACGCCAGCACCACGGTGCCGCCCGCAAGTGCGCGCCACCATGTGCGACGAACGATTTCTGACTGGCTGCGGCCGATCAGCAATAGTGGCGCCAGCAAAGGATAATAGGGCGCAATCAGCCGGTCGGGCGTAACCATCCCTGTTTTCATGCAGTAAGCCAACAATGCCGCCCACGGCCCCAGCAAAACAAATTTAGCAAGGATAGCACGATGCCATGTCTCTGCCTGCGCAACATGGATGGAGCGGTTTCGGAAAGATCTCCTCCCGCACGAGACAAGAGAACCCGCAATAACTGAAACTGCCAACAACAGACTCAGACCAAATCCAAGACCGCTCCAGTCCTCGGTAGGCAATTCACCGAGCCATATAAAACCTTCCTCAAAATTGCGGAGCATTGGCCCGGTAATACACTGGGGCAGCGCCGACAGCGCATGTTGATTCCACCAGCCGGCGAGTGGAAAAAACGGTGGGGTAAAATTGTCCAGCAGGAGTAAAAATGCGTTGCCCCAAATGCCCACAAGTGGATTTTTCATATTCATCCCTTCGTGTTCTATGGACAATCCGGACCAATCCCCCTGGAGATAATGCCAGTTCAGAATTGCGCTCGGCAAAAATGACACCGCAGCCGCGACCACTATCACAGCCGCTGTGCCGACAGTGTTTCTCTTCAACAGAGGAAAGCACGCCGCCGCGGCAATTGCCCACGGCAACAGTAACGGCAAATTGCTTGCTTTGGCGCCGGTCAACAATGCTGCGGCAAGAATTGAGAGCAATAAATCTCCAATCGCCCCGGGTGGCGTCGCCTTGTCCGGTTCCCGCCTGGACGCGGCGCGCATAGCAAAATAGATCGCTCCCAGCGCATAAATGGTCGGAAAGGTGTCATTCGCGTTGCCTCCCGCCTGCAAGAGAAATGTATATCCGGCAGGAAGCAACCACATCCAATACCAGGCAACACGTCCGCGCACGCCCAATTGAATAAAAACGCTATAAATCAATCCGGGCAAAAGCAGAAATGGCAAAAAATTGAGCAGAAACAGGCCGCGCGTGGATTGGGTAAAAAGCAGAATGGGCGCCGAGAGCCATTCCATGCCGCACGCACGGTCGTTCATCCTATAATCGGTCGTGTGTATCCAAAACCAATGACCGTGCGAAAGCCATTGCAACACCCGGCCGGCACGATACGTTAATCCTGTATAATTCGCGGGCGGATGAATCGCCCCGCCGACAAAGACCAAGATGGCAAGCACAAAGAAAGAGCAAGGCAGCGGACGGTGAAACCGGCGAAATGCCTTTCGCACGGCCATCGACAGCGTTTCCTTTGAGAATCCCAAACTGCGATGCTGGAGAATGATAAATCCTGCAAAGATCACAAACGCCACCACATAACCTGTCCGATTCAGCTCTCCAAGCGCCGAGAGAGTCCAACCCGCGAGTGTAGCGAAAGCTGAAAGCCAAATCCAAAGCTGAAGAATAGGCCGGCGAGACATTTTTAGAAGACCGTACGCTATTTGGATTTTAAACAGCCGTCAAACGGATTGTTATCAGTCGTGGAGCAAGCGAACCAGATACAAAGTCCGAATCGGCCCGGCGGGACCGTAATAATAGGTCATTTGATCGATCAACTGTCCATCATAATCATTGAGCCATCCTTCGATGTTCCTATCCTTTGCCAGCCAAAAAAATTCATCGCCTATTAAAATGTAATGAATATGTTTTTGGAACAGCTCACCGGGGGTCGTTTCTGGCAGAATGCGCTCGACCGTGCGACTTCCCATCGGGAGCGGCAATCAGCGAAAGCCAGACGTCGGTAATTTTTCTTCCTTCGCGCGCCCGCAACGCGAAATCCACAGACGCCAACGCATAGACGGTCGCAAAGCTGTCGTTGATAATCGAGGGCGCCTGCATGGCAACACCAACCCGAAGCCAGCAACCACATCCACCACCACGCCACACGACGCGGAACCTGCAATCGGACAAAGACCGAAAAAATCAGACCGGGCAGCATCAAAAACGAAAGCCAATTGATTAAGAAGATAAATCGAAAGGAATCCGTGAATAATATCACCGGGGCTGAAAGCCACTCAGACCCGCAGCCGCTGATGTTCATGCGGATGTCCAGGGTGGCAATCCAATGCCATTGTTGGGCCCCCAGCCAGTGCAACACCCGCGGAATTCGATAGGCGTCCGAATCTCCGTCGGCCGGGACATAAAGAAATCCTGCGGCCAGTGACAGGCACGCCAGCAGAAGGAAAAGACACGGTGCGGGACGTCTAAAGCGGTGTCGGACTCTTGAAATAAATCGAAACCAATCAATCTGCGGGCGGCGTTCCGGATTCCTAAAAACAGAAACGAAGACAACCGCCGCCAGCGCAAACGCGGCGACATATCCGGAACGGTTAAGTTCGTGGACTGCCGACAAAAGCCATCCGGCGCCGACGGCAAAAGCGGAAAGCAAAATCCATAACTTCACAAATGTGGACATGAAAGATACCGGGTTCTGAAATTTCAACGTGTACGGCGCCCAAAAGTCGTGTGGGCATCAAATTGTCGGACCTGGTCTCTATCCGCAAGCATGTAAATTCTGTTTGGCCGGGTAATTCGCGAAATTTGCGGTTGCCGCAAACATCTGACCCGTAAATACTTTAACGTTTTTTTATTGAGTCTTTTCCCCGATTTGGCAGTCTAACGGTGGATAGGCGCGTCAATGAACGGACCCGAACCCATAAGAAACATAAGCGACTTCTGGCAGGACACATCTGATTGCTGGCAACGTTTGCCGAACAAGTCCTTCTTCTTCGTTCTGCTGGCGGCATGGCTAGGGCTCTTTCAATTTTTGGGCAATTCGATCCTCGGTTACGTGCATACGCGCTCATTGTTCTCCTGGGTGTACGACAGCACGACGACCGGTGAAGGCGACGACGCATACTGTAATTTCGTTCCGTTTCTGGTCATCGGGCTATTCTGGTGGAAACGGCATAAGTTGCTGGATTCGAGGCTGCAATTCTGGGGTCCAGGCCTGGCAATTTTGGCCCTCGGGATGGTGCTGCAGATTCTGGCATATGGCGTTCAGGTGCCGCAATTGTCAATCGTTGCGCTGTTTGTTGGAATCTTTGGCTTAATGGGACTGGCTTGGGGAACCGACTGGCTGCGCAAAAGCCTTTTCCCTTTCTTTCTCTTCGCGTTTTACATGCCGATGGGCACCCACGCCATATTCCTGACATTTCCGTTACGGCTGCTTGTTACGTGGCTTGTTGAGGTCGTTTCCCACATATTTGGCATCGGTGTGATACGTCTGGGGACTGAGTTGATAGATCCCTCTGGCACGTTCCAATATGACGTCGCCCCTGCCTGCAGCGGTATTCGAAGCCTGATCGCAATATTCCTATTGGCAACAGTATATGCGTTTTTCACATTCCAATCCGCGTGGAAACGATTGTTCACCATAGCGCTTGCCGCCCCATTGGCCGTGTTAGCCAACATGTTGCGCCTGTTAATGGTCATTGTGACCGCGGAAATCGGCGGCCAAAAAGCGGGCGATTGGGTCCATGACAATTGGTTCACCAGTATAATTCCCTATGTGCTGGCGTTTACGGGATTCATGTTCGTCGGGCAATGGCTCGAAAGAAGCGAGATGAAATTAGCTGCCGCACCAGGAGAAGAAGCCAAATCAACAGTCGCCTCAAAACCAGGATGAAGAATCGGAAATGGACATTCCTAATCGTGGCGATGGTTTTAATGGCCGGGACCGCCGCAGCATTGGCGTGGCTGCGTGCAAATCAGAGGCTTGGCGCACCCGGCATTGAAGCCGCACCCATCCCCGGCCAGGTCCAAATGAAGATCGACCTGCCCGAGCGCGTATTGGACTTCACGTCCACAAACATTCCTGAACCCGCCGTTGCCATCGGCTATTTCCCCGCAGATACCAGCTACGCTGAGCGCGTGTATTTTGATCCGGATGGATTGCGGATTCAATCCACCGCGATATTGATGGGCGCGGACCGTTCCAGCATCCACCGCCCGGAATACTGCCTGCCTGGCCAGGGCTGGAACATTGATAAAAAGGAAACTGTGACCATTCCAATTACCGATAGTCCGCCTTATCAATTCCAGGTCGCACGTTGGAATCTCAGCACATCCATACAGCAGCCCGATGGCAGCAAGGCCACAGCTTTCGCTATCTATGTTTATTGGTACGTGACGAAAAACGACGAAACGCCTGACCATAACAAGATGCTGGAGCACTTGACTCTGAATTTGTTTCGCACCGGGGAATTGCAACGATGGGCCTATATTTCCTATTTCACTGTTTGCGAGCCCGGACAACAGGACGCGGCGTTCGGGGAGATGAAACGCCTGATCATGGCCCAGGTTCCACAATTTCAACTGCCGCTGCGCCGCGAATAAACATGCTCCGACGCGACCAACAAATCCGAACGCAAGTAAATCAGATTGCGGATGCCTGCATATTTTCCGCCAGTTTTCTCGTCGCCTATCTGTTGCGATCGGACCCCCGGATCATCGAGGCGTTTGGCCTCGTACACTCGACTCCGTTTAATGATTTTGCAAAATTGTTTTTCGTGCTCTTTCCCGGAGCTCCGCTCATTTTGGAATGGCAGGGATTTTATAATCGTCCGCCCCTGGCGCCGCGATCAGCAATTCTTTGGCCTCTGTTGAGGGGCTGCGCCGTTGCCACCGTGGGCTTGATAATAGTCGCCTATGTTTTCCATTTGGCGGTGGCCCGTTTCATCGTGATCGTATTCGGCTTCATCTCATTTTTCGCCGTCTTTTTGAAGGAAGAAGTGGTCAGGTTGTTCATGAAAAGCAAAATGGCGCGCTCGCAATACCGCCGGCGCTTTATCATCGCTGGAACCGAAAAGGAAATTGCCAAAATGCGCCAGGAAATCCAGGCCCAGGGAGACGAAGGCATCGAGATCGTCGCCGCACTGAATATGAATCAAATGGGCGCACAGGAACTGATCCAACTTTTGCACGAACATTCGGCCTATGGCGTCATTTTGAGAGCGCGCCACACCTATTTTGAGCAAATCGAAAATGTTATCAAAGCCTGCGAACTCGAAGGCGTCGAGGTCTGGCTCATGGCAGATTTTTTTGCCACGCAGATTTCCCGCACTAGCATTGATGAACTGCTTGGACATCCTCTGCTCATCTTTCGCACGACCCCCGAATCGTCCTGGCACAGCATCGCCAAAACACTTCTGGATTTCGGCGGTTCGTTCATTTTGCTTGGCATTTTAGGAACTCTCGTATTCCCCATAATTGCGGTTGCAATCAAAATCTCTTCACGGGGCCCGGTATTTTTCAAACAACAGCGTTCGGGCCAGAACGGACGCCCGTTTACGCTTTTTAAATTCCGAACCATGGTCACAAACGCGGAGCAATACAAACACGAATTGGAAGCCATGAACGAAATGCGCGGCCCCGTCTTCAAACTCACAAACGACCCACGTGTGACATCCGTTGGAAAATTTCTCCGAAAATACAGCCTTGATGAGCTGCCCCAACTCTGGAATGTGCTTCGTGGCGACATGAGTCTGGTCGGCCCGCGCCCCCTGCCAGTGGATGAGGTCAAGCGTTTCAGCGACCTTGCCCACCGCCGACGGCTGAGCGTCAAACCCGGCCTCACCTGCCTTTGGCAAATTGGCGGGCGCAATCAAATCTTCGATTTTAAAGAATGGGTTCGCCTGGATCTGGAATATATTGACAACTGGTCGCTTTGGCTCGATGTGAAGATTTTGCTCCTCACCATCCCCGCCGTCCTGCGCGGGACTGGGGCCAAATAGAATCAGGCTCATTCCCGTCTGTCAGTTACGACCCTGGCTGGCAATGGACAAAAATGGTTAATTAGATCGAGGCTTTGCCGCCACTGCCTCCGTGTCCCGCAAATCTTGCCCTTGATTCAGCATCTTCACCACAGGCTCGAATTCAGGGGCCTTCATAAATGTCTTCCAGCATAGGCCCGTCCGATAGTTTTCAATCATCGGCGCAATCGGCCCTTCATCTATGCACAAATAAGTCTTCGATACCCAATTTCGCGAAAAATTAAACGCATCATAGAATCCAAATGGACCCCACAGCTGCGAACCATATTTTCGATACATTTCCAGGAGGCACGACATGCTTTCCGCGGGGACATAAGGCATTGAAGAAAGCGACGCCGTCGGCGCCAGCGTACCGTTGTCGTGCAATCCCGGCGCAAACGCCCGGTAACCGTCCGGCCCCGCGCTGGCAGTGATGCCCCAAAGCGGGCCATAACCTTTATGGACGGCCTTTCTGGATTCCGCATACAGGTTCTGCACGAGGCAGAAATCTCTGAAATGGTCAAAATAGCTCCTGCCACGAAACATCAGGTCGTGTGGGTCCAAACCCAAATACGAAAAATGAGCAAAAAAGAGCGGCGGCCCCACATCGCGGCATCCTCCCAACTCAACATGAATTCCGAATTGCGTGCTGTTCACGGCATATTTTCCCGATTCCCACCCCTTCCAATAGCATTCCGGCTTGATCGAATGCGTGGGCGACGCCAGCGCCAGCACATAAACAATCTGACATTCGTTGAATCCCAGAATGTACAAATTCTTTTTCCACCCATAACGAGGCGACCAATGCCAAATCATGGCCGGGATTGGATCGGTTTGCCTGACGAACCAGTCCCACTCCACACCCCGCCACAGGCCGTCCGCCAGCGTGCGGATTTCAGCTTCCCCTGAATTCGTTTGGGAAAAATATTCGCGCGCAAAGAGCACACCCTCCATCAAAAACGCCGTTTCCACAATGTCCGCGCCATCATCATATTTGCTGAAAGGAATCACCTCACCCGTCTTCCCATTGATAAAATGCGGAAAGGCGCCGTGGAAACGGTCTGCTTTGTTCGAAAGAAATCTCAGCTCTTTCAACGCCAGGTCCGCGCCGTCCTTTCGCGTAATGAAACCTCTTTCGGTTCCCACACCCAGGTTAAAAAAACCCATACCGCTGGCTCCAATGGTGCAAATATCGGGGTCGCGCCGGACGGATGCTCTGGCCAGTCCCGATATCGGGTGAGCATACAGGTAAAAATAATTGAAGCTCGCCCGTTGTACGTCTGTGAGCAGTTGTTCCTCGTTCAATGCCTCGGAACTGCCTTCCACCGCCTTTGACCAATCCGACGGCAATGGATGGCCCTCGTTATTGGTTTGTATCGAGCGCACACGGTAAAAGTTTGTAGCCGCTTTGCCCAAAAAATCATTATAGAGCGTTAATTGCGGCAGATTATTGGGCAGCGTCCGGAATGGCCCAAACGGGGTCCCCGAACGCTGAATCTCATAACCTTCAGATCCAGGCGCCGGTTCCCATTGCAGGCTTACGCAAAGCTGGCGTGGGGCCGTCGTCAATCCCTGCGCCACAGCAATCGGTTTCTGGTTCGGTTCGTGCGCCGCGCCCGCTCCGGCCAACGCCAGCAGAATAAACAATCGATTCCTCAAAATTTTTCCGACTTTTAACCGCAGCTTTGCCACGCGCCTTAATTTGGCAGGGCATTTCGTCGCAATCAATCCTGATTCATGGCGTTCATAGACAACCTCGTTCCCGTTTGTTACCATTGCCTGATTTATGAGCCTGGAAAATACCGCTCCTGCACCATCCGATTTCATCCGCGATGTCGTGGCCAAAGACGTCGCGCAGAAGAAATATCCGCGGATTCATACTCGCTTTCCGCCCGAACCCAACGGCTATCTCCACATCGGCCACGCCAAAAGCATTTGCCTGAATTTTGGCATCGCCCAGGAATTTGGTGGCGTCTGCAATCTACGGATGGACGACACAAATCCCACCAAGGAAGACGTGGAATATGTGGACTCGATCCGGGAAGACGTAAATTGGCTCGTGTCCGGCTGGGCCGACAACAACCTGGGCCTCAAGCAAAAAGGCAAGGCTCCCGACAGCACTTCATCCAATGGCAAAACGGATTTCCATCTGGCGCCAGTCCCATTGACCGGCTCTATCCCAGCCGAGCCGTTCTACGCTTCGGATTATTTTGACCAGATTTATCAGTATGCCGTGGAATTGATCAAACGGCGCAAGGCATTCGTCTGCGACTTGACGCCCGACGAAACCGACGAGTACCGCCGCAACGCCAAAGCATCTCCGTACCGGGACCGCAGCATTGAAGAAAACCTGGGCCTGTTCGCGCGTATGAAAGCCGGAGAATTCCCTGATGGCAAGCGCTCCTTGCGCGCAAAAATCGACGTCGCGGCGCCAAACATTTGGCTGCGTGATCCCCTGCTCTATCGCATTCGCCACGCGGAACACCATCATACCGGCGCCAAATGGGTCATCTATCCCATGTACGACTTCGCGCATTGCCTGAGCGATTATATCGAAGGTATTACTCACTCGATATGCACGCTGGAATTCGAAGTTCACCGTCCGCTTTACGATTGGATTCTTGATAGCCTTGAATTGCCCCGCCCACTGCCTCATCAATACGAGTTTGCAAAATTAATCCCGAGCCACACCATTGTGTCCAAACGCAAGCTGATACAACTGGTAAATGATAAGATTGTCACTGGCTGGGATGATCCTCGAATGCCCACAATTTCAGGTATTCGCCGGCGCGGCATTCCCGCCTCGACACTGCGACGATTTGCCATTGGAGTCGGAGTCACGAAATTCATCAGCCTCACGGATATGGCCGTCTTTGAGCACATTATTCGCGACGACCTGAATAAAATAGCGCTCCGTCGCCTGGCAGTTCTGCGTCCGCTCAAGATCGTCCTGACAAATTATCCCGAAGGCAAATCTGAAGAACTGGACGCTGTCAACAATCCCGAGGATCCAAACGCAGGCACTCGAAAAATTCCGTTCAGCCGCGAACTGTTCATTGAACAGGACGACTTTAGGGAAACCGCGCCGCCAAAATTTTTCCGGCTCAAACCATGCGGCGAAGTGCGCCTGAAATACGCTTACATCATCAAGTGCGACGAAGTCGTGAAAGACGCCGCCGGAAAGATCGTTGAACTCCGGTGCACGGTTGATCTTAAAAGCAAAACGGGCGGCCCAACAGCCAACCGGAAAGTAAAGGGAACGATTCACTGGGTGAGCGCCGGCCACGCAATCGACGCAGAAATACGCCTTTACGATCGTCTCTTTACAGCGCCCGAACCCGATGCCACCGGGGACTTCAAAGCGTTTTTGAATCCGCATTCACTTGAAACCGTCAACGCGAAGTGTGAGCCTTCGTTACAAGACGCCAGTTCTGAATTACGCTACCAATTCGAACGCCTGGGATATTTTACGCTCGACAAAGATTCGCACACCTCGCAATTGATCTTCAACCGCGCCATCACGCTAAAAGACACCTGGGCAAAAGAGGCGCAAAAGCTGTGATTCCCCACCAGAGTACTCGAACGCAGAATCAAAGGAGTCTGGCGGGGCAATAGTCCAAAGTGCCGCGGCCTTCGTCCAATTTGTGCTGCTTCTCCTGGAATTGGAAAAAGGGGTGGGTTGAGTTATATAATCGGGGCGCAACGAAAGGACCGATATGGCAGAACAACAACGACGACATTTCTCCAGCCAGGAGAAGGTCAAAATCTTACGGGAGCATTTTCT
>DASYYL010000096.1:0-7001 GCA_035933915.1 Verrucomicrobiia bacterium | reverse complement strand
GCGCCGGGCTTGACTCCCCGATCAGTGCTGGAGAAGTTCGCTGCGGTCCAAATGGTCGATGTGCATCTACCCACAAGCGACGGCCGACGCGTAATCCTGCCACGTTATACGCACCCGGAGAAGGAACTTCAGGTTCTGCTCAATCAACTCAAGCTTGAACTGCCCGAACAGCCTCCCCCAAGGATTACTCCAGAAGGCAAACTGCTTCATTGAACCCTGTTGTAGTGCAGACCTTTGGAAACATTTCGTTGATTTCCAAAGACTTACGCTTCACCGTGTGCCGAATAGCGGAAGTCGGGCTACCGCCGCTTGAAGTGCGCGGCAACTGCTTAACGAACACGCCAAAAGCTCTTGCCCTCTTATGTACAAAAACGGGCTCCTTCGTTAAGTCAAGTTTCCAGAAATTGCCAATAAAAAGCCCCCCCTGTTCATCGCACTTAACGGCTCGTTAAGGCCTTCGTTAAGCTCGTTAAGTTCTGCAAAACCTATACACACGATTTCGCTTAACGAAGTCCTCGTCTGCGTAGCGTCGGTGGCAGCGCCACTTGCCATCGGTGCCGTCCCTACCGGACGTTTCCCAATTCGGAGGCCAAATCTTCGATGACCCAGATTTTTTGTTTGTCCTGCAACGCGTCAGCCGTCGCGCCGTGCTGCCAGACGGCAAATCGGAGGGTTTTACCAATGTCCGACTGTAATACGGGCTGCGCGAGCAGGCCGGCAATATAGCCGCTCAGCACGTCGCCGCTGCCGCCCTGGCCCAAATAGGGATTACCCGACGAATTCACGTAGATATCTCCGTCCTTGCCTCCGACCAATGTTTGATGCCCCTTCAAAACCACCCAACAATTCCCAAACCTCTTTGACAGCTCGCGCAATGCCCGCGGCCGGTCGGCCTGGACCTGTTTGGAGTTGGAATTGAGCATGCGCGCCGCTTCGCCCGGGTGGGGCGTGATCACACGAGCGGCCTTGGACAGAACACCGGGTGAGAGCAAGTCCAGCGCGCTGGCGTCCACCACGACCGGCCAGGGCCAATCGCGCCAAATTCTCTGGACGGTTCTTCGCATCGCATCGGCCACTCCGGGCGCGTGCAGGCCGGGCCCGATTAAAATTGCCGTCGTGCTTTCCGGGAATTTCATTTCCGGCTGGAAAATGCCGGCCATCACAGCCTGCAATTGTGGCGCAACAACGGGATAGACAGATTCATCCGTGAATAAGGTGATGAGCCCCGGTTGAGCGCGTTGCGCCGCGCGCGCGGCCAGCACCGACGCCCCATGAAAGCCCATGCTTCCGGCCACAATAGCCAGGTGGCCATACAATCCTTTATGACCCGCTTCGGCGCGGCGCGGCGGAAACTGTTCAAAATCGTCCTTATGCGTCCAAACGTATTCCGACGTGAGCGGGCAGGGGACCAGGCCGACGTCTTCCATGACTTCCAATCGCCCCACAAATGGCCACGCCGTTTGAGCCAGCAATCCTGCCTTGGGCGCGCCGACTGTGAGTGTCAGCATCGCTTCGACCGCGGCTCCTTGAGGAACGCCGGTATCGCAATTCAAGCCCGATGGCGCGTCAATGGCCAATACGGGTAACCTGGATTGATTAACCGTTAAGATGAGTTTTTGCAAATGTTCATCCAGCGGGCGGTTGAGGCCGATGCCGAATAGACCGTCAATGATCAGGGCAAATTTTTGACCCAACAAATCCTGAAGCTTTGGCGTGTCGGCTTCGGGCGCAGTAACGTTGAAAACTTCAAGTCGCCGGTCGTCCAGCCACTCAACGGCAGCCCGGGCGTCGTTGCCGTTATTTCCTTTGCCCGCCAAAACGAGGATGCCGTCGCCGGAGCGCGTCAGCTTGCGGGCGCGTCTGGCGACACGTTTGCCCACGCGCCGAATGACCTCCGCTTCCGTTTGGCCCGAGGCCCACGTCGCCTTTTCCCATTCGCGCATTTGCGCCACCGTGATGACTGGTAATGCCATCCGGAAAGTTTCCCCGAAAAATGAAAAATGAAAAATGAAAAATGGAAGCATCCGATACCGTAACCTGGCTGTCACATTTCCGTAACAGTCTTGTCGCCGGGTTTAGATTGTGTAACTGAAACGAAAATGGTATTCACGGAGCGTGAAGCCGAAGATTTTGGTCGTGGATGACGAACCGGAGGCGGTGGAACTCCTGGAGTTCAACCTGAAACAGGCCGGTTACGCCGTGAGCGCAGCCGGTGACGGAGCTGCCGCGCTGAAAAAGGCCCGTGCCCAGACCCCGGACATGGTGGTGCTCGACGTCATGCTGCCGGAGATGGACGGTTTTGAGGTGTGCAAAAATCTTCGCCTCGAACCCGCGACGTCGCGGGTGCCGATTCTTATGCTCACCGCCAAGGCCGCCGAGATTGACCGCGTGCTCGGTCTTGAATTGGGCGCCGATGATTATTTAACCAAACCATTCAGCCCGCGTGAATTGCTGCTGCGGATCAAGAAAATCCTCGCTCGCGGGGCATCGGCCGAAAGGCCGAGGGAACAGATGCGGTTCGGGGACCTGGTGATTGACTTGCCCCGGCATCTGGCCAGTTGGAAGGGGAAAACGATTGAGTTGACCGCCACCGAATTCAAGCTCCTGACCACCCTGGCGCAACGCGCGGGACGCGTCCAATCCCGCGACCAGCTTCTTCGCGATGTTTGGGAATACGACAGCCTCATTGATACCCGCACTGTGGACACGCACATGCGCCGCCTGCGCGAAAAATTGGGTCCGGCATCAAAGCATCTGGACACGGTGCGCGGCGTCGGGTATCGCTTTATGGAATAAATGGAATACGGCGGGACGTCAGTGATCATCGAATTGAGACCGCCGATTGCCAGTGCCAGGATATGTGGCCTTTGCTGACCATTCTTGCGACTGTCGCCGCCGGCGTCATTTACGCGTTTTGGCACAGGAAATTCACGCGCCTCGAAGTCAAAGCCCAGGGGGATATGGAGGATTTTCAGCGGCGCCAGCAACAAACCACCATTGATGCCCGCGCGCAGCAGCAGGTGCTCTTCAATTCCATGCTCGAGGGATTATTGCTGCTAAATCGCAGCCGAAAAATCTACCTTGCCAACCGGGCGTTCAAAAACCTGTTCGGCGTCAAAACCGAATTGCGCGGCAAAACTGTTATGGAAGTCCTGCGCCTTCACGAACTGGCCGAACTGGTCGAGCGTGCGGAATCCGAAAAGCAGGTGTTCGATTACGAATTGAAAGTGCCGGAACTCAATGAACGCTGGTTGCAGGTCAATGCCGCCCTCATCTCCAATTCCGCCGGCGAGCGTGAAGGGACGATCCTGGTCTTTCACGATCTGACACGCCTCAGGCAGCTCGAGCGCACGCGCGAGGAATTCGTCGCCAATGTCAGCCACGAACTGCGGACCCCTCTGTCACTGATCAAAGGCTACGTGGAAACGCTGCTCGACGGCGCGCGCAATAATCCGGACGTTTCCGAACATTTTCTTCGAATCATCTCCCGCAACGCCGAACGCCTGGACTTGCTGATCCAGGACCTGCTGACGATTTCGGCGTTGGAATCCGGGCGCGTCCAGCTTCAACTGCAGCCCGTATCGCTTCGCGCTGTGGCCGAAAAGGTCTTTGCCGACCTTAAGTCCCGCGCATCCGCCAGGGAAGTGACATTGCGAAACGAATTGCCCGACCTCACCGCTCATGCCGACGAAAATCGGCTCGAACAGGTCCTGGCCAATCTGGTTGATAACGCAATCAAATATGGTCGCGCGCACGGCAGCGTGACCGCGGGCGCCGAAACCCTGGATAATGGCAAAATCCAGGTCTTTATCAAGGATGACGGCGCCGGAATTCCAGCCGAATCGCTGGATCGCGTCTTTGAGCGATTTTATCGGGTAGACAAGGCACGCTCCCGGGAGCAGGGAGGCACTGGTCTCGGACTTTCCATCGTTAAACACATCGTTCAAAATCACGGTGGCGAGGTCTGGGCGACCAGCGAACCGGGCAAAGGCGCGACTTTTTATTTCACTCTCCCCGCCGAGCCGCCCCGGCCCGTTGAGACGGCGGAAGCGGTTGAAGCCGCCTAAGGCAGTTGTAGCCAACAGAGCCGCGACCGTGAGGGAGCGGTTTTTCTGCCTAAGACGAAATTGGTCTAGTGCAAGTTGCAACCTGCAACCTCACCGGGCAAAAGATTGCGGTCTGCAATTTTTTTGAGCGTGTGATTTTGGTCAATCTTACAAAATGCCCGTTTTTTCCAATTAATCTACCCGGCACGCCCATTGCTAAAACACCCGGCAACGGCAGTTATCAGCAAGTCGAAGGTAAAAAAGGGAAATAAAGGGATTATTATGAAAATGCTCGAAGACTTATTTTTGGATGCTTTGGCGGATATCTATTACTGCGAGCAGCAGCTCGAAAAAGCGCTGCCCAAAATGGCGAGGTCCGCAACGCACGAAGATTTGAAAGCAGCCTTTGAATCGCATCTCACTGAAACTGAGGGTCATGCGGCAAAATGCGAGGAAGTTTTTGAAATGTTTGGAAAGAAAGCCAAAGCTAAACGATGTCCGGCTATTTTAGGCATCATCGACGAGGCGGAGGATTTGATTTCTGAAAACAAGAAATCGCCGACCATCAACGCGGCTCTGGTGCTGGGCGGGCAAAAAGCCGAGCATTATGAAATCGCCACCTACGGCACCCTGCGCGAATGGGCAAAAGCCCTGCAACGCGAAGATGTTGCGGGAGTTCTTGACAGTATTTTGGCCGAAGAAAAGGCCGCTGATGCCAAGTTGAATAAAATTGCCCTGGAGCAATGTAACCCGTCCGCCAGAGGCGGCGAAGACATGCGCATGGCTGCATAAATCAATCTCCCCGGCGCAATCAACAAGCGCCAGTTACCCCCAAAGGGCCGGAATTTGCCTGTATTCCGGCCTTATTTTTTTCCGAATCAAATTACCAAACATCGAACGCCGAACGCCCAACGCCGAACAGCCAATGATTTAACGGCGCGCGATGCGAGCCGCACTTGCGATTGTGGCGCGTGCCTGGCGAGGAGCGCCGTTCTGCCGCGGAGCAACGTTGGACAACGAGATGGCTTTTCGATAACTTGGGTTCGCCATCTATGAACGAAAACGACGGGGACAAAAAGGATCCGGGCCAAAAGGCGCTCCACATCAATTTGGATGCCACCAAATACGGCACTTTTGCGGAAATTGGCGCCGGGCAGGAGGTCTGCCGCTGGTTTTTTCATGTAGGGGGCGCATCCGGCACCGTCGCAAAAACCATCTCCGCCTACGACATGGCCGTCAGCGATGCCATCTACGGCGCCTCCGACCGTTATGTGAGCCGCCAGCGTCTGCAAGCCATGCTGGATTACGAATACAATTTGCTCCTCCAGCGGCTCGATAAAAAACGCGGCGACAAGACCGCATTTTTTGTCTTTGCCGATACCGTGGCGACTCACAGCTTTTCCCGTCAATCTGACGGCCACGGCTGGCTGGGCATCAAATTTCAGGCCCGGCCGCGCGAGGAAGCCTCGCAAATTATCATCCATACCCGGCTCCTGGATAAAGTTGTTGTTCGCGAACAGGAAGCGCTGGGAATGATCGGCGTCAATCTTATCCACGCCGCCCTCTATCATCATAACGAGCCGGAGAAAATCATTTCCATGCTCATAGATGATCTCAACCGGGAACGCATTGAAATTGAAACGATCAAGTTTTCCGGTCCCTGCTTTGCCAAAGTAGACAATCGCCTGATGAGCCTGCAACTCGTGCAGCAAAATGTCGCTGACGCCGCGATGTTTACGTCCGACGGCGAAGTCGTCATTCCCAGCGAAGTCCTTTATAAGAAACCTGTTCTGGTGGAACGGGGCAGTTTCCGCCCCATTACCAAGACTACGCTGGATATTTTGGAACGCGCCCAGGAACAATTCCTGCGCGAACCCCAGATGCAGGGCGAATCTCCCGTTGTCCTCATGGAAATGACCCTTCATAGCGTTCTTGAAGACGCCACCCTTGCGCACAAGGACTTTCTCGATCGCGTTGACCTGCTGAGCACGCTCGGCAAGCCCGTGCTCATCTCCAATTTCGGCCGTTACTATCGCCTCGTCGAGTACCTGTCGCGGTACACTCAAAAGATGAAGGGCATCGCGCTCGGCATCCCCAGCCTGCGCAGCATCTTCGACGAGAAATTCTACACTGACCTGTCCGGCGGCCTCCTCGAATCCCTGGGCCGCTTGTTCAAGGATATGACCAAGCTTTACGTATATCCCATGCGCGAACCCTCCGCCAACGCCCTGGCCGCCGTCTCTGCTCCCGGCGGCGACAGCGGAATCTGGCGGCGTCAATCCGTCAGCAACGAAATCGTCACGCCGGACAATCTAAAAGTCGCCCCCAATCTGAGCCATCTATACGCCCACCTGATCGAAAACGGTTATATTACCGGCATTCAAAATTACAACCCCGATTACCTGGGCCTTTTCCCGCCGTTTGTGCTTTCCAAGCTTCAATCCGGAGACATTTCCTGGGAAAACGAGGTGCCCGCGCCCATTGTCGAAATCATCAAAAAGGAGAAGATGTTCGGCTGGCGGGAAAGGCCCGCCATGATTTTGGAGACGACGTAGCGAACAGCGCCGCGACCGAAGGGAGCGGAAAATACCATGAGTCCCATGGACGAAAACCAAAACGAAATAGCCCGGAACGAATACGCTCAGAAGCAGTACGCTCCTGATGGGCGGCCGATTGAACCCACGCTTGGGCAAAAAATCAAAAAGTTTTTTGCGCCGGTCGGAGTGGCATTTCTTCTGTGCCTGAAATATCTGGCGAAACTCAAGTTTTTGCTGCCGTTCCTGAAGACCGGGGCAACGATGTTGATTTCGATCTGGGCTTACGCGATTTATTGGGGCTGGCAATTTGCCGTTGGTTTTGTCCTTCTGATATTCGTGCACGAATGTGGGCACCTCATCGCCGCAAAATGGTGCAAACTCAAGGTGACGACTCCCGCATTTATCCCGTTTGTGGGCG
>DASYYL010000089.1:0-7197 GCA_035933915.1 Verrucomicrobiia bacterium | reverse complement strand
TAACGGCAGCCCAAGCGCCTTGAGCATGATCGGCCAATACACGGCGTGAAATTTCAGGATGTCTTTGCCTATCACGTGAACATCAGCGGGCCACAATGAAAGGGATTCCGATGCGGCGCCGGTTTCCCCAATTGCGGCTCTGACGGTCTGGTCGCCGTGCGCGGCTGGTACGGAAATGTAATTGACCAGCGCATCAAACCATACGTAGGTAACGTACTCGGCGTCGAAAGGAATAGGGATGCCCCAGTTCAGCCGCGACACCGGCCGGCTGATGCACAGGTCTTCCAGGGCGCTGCTTTTGAGCAAGCCCATGACTTCGTTCCGGCGATACTCCGGCACGACAAAATTCGGGTTTTGGGAAATAAAATCCATCAACCACTGTTGATGGTCACTCAACTTGAAAAAATAGTCTTCCTCCTTTAACTCAATGACTTCGCCCCAGGCAGCGTCAAACGAGCCGTCGGGCAATCGATCCTTGGCGGTCAAAAACGTTTCTTCCTTGAGCGAATAAAAACCGGAATATGTCTTCTTATAAAAGTGCCCGGCCGCGCGCGCCTTCTCCAGGCAGGCCTGCACCGCTTCTTTATGGCGCGGTTCCGTCGTCCGTACGAAGTCGTTATTGGTCAGCCCGAGTTTCTTTGCAAACGCTTTCCAATCTACGGCCAGGGCATCGCAATAGGCCTGGGGGCTTTTCTTGTCCGCAATGGCGGCCTGCTGTACCTTCTGCCCGTGTTCGTCCAGGCCCGTCAGAAAAAAAACTTCCCTGCCGAGGCTGCGCCGCGAGCGCGCGATAACGTCGGCGATAATTTTTTCGTAGGCGTGGCCCAGGTGCGGCTGGCCGTTGACATAATCAATGGCGGTCGTGATGTAAAACGGTTTGCTCATTGCGCGCCGCGATTCTACTCAAAAAATCCGCCAATGCCAGTGTGTAATAGGGCGTTGAACCGCTGAACCGGTGACCACTGGCTCGTTTCCGAGTTACAGATGCCGGCAGACTGCTGTTCCCTCTCCTCTCCCATTCTGACGGGAGGGGAGAGGGTAAGGGTGGTGGGACGGTTTATGGTGAAGGCGATCTCTTTCGAGCCGAGGTGCGAGGCTTTGACGAATCAATAAGGATAGGTTGGCGCCGTCATCTCGGGATAATTGCGCTGGACAGAACGCCCGCAAATCATTAAACCAGTAGCTTCGGAGAAAGGAACATTATGATGCCGCAAAGTGAAATGGTCGTAAAAATGGTCCCCGTGGACGCGGAAACGTTTGAAGCCGTGGGCTACGTTCTTAGGGGCAAGCAACTCTATATCAAATTTCGAAATTCTCCCGCGCTCGTCTTTAACAACGTGCCGGGATTTCGATACGATGGTTTGATGGCCGCGCCGCGCAAGGACGCCTATTTCGAGACCTTTATAAAGAACTTTTTTGTTTCAAAGCCAGCACAATTGCCTCAAGCTGCCTGACTTGTTGAAACAAAAAACTGCAAAACCAGAGGCTCCGCCGCCGGCCGCAGTCGCTCGATGGCCGGGCGTTGTTGTCATCCTGCTGATAGCCGCCGTCGCCTTTGGCCTGGTCGTGGCCCAGTTCTCCTGGGCGGACGACCCCTCAAGCCAATTATCGCTCGCAAATTTGGACAAACGGGCCTCCGAAATGGCGTCCATCACCAATTGGATCGAGCGTGATAGCCACTGCATTGGCCTCTCTGCCATGGGCAGGCAACTGGACGCCGCGCTCGCGCCGGATGCGCGCGTCTTTGTCAGTGGGATGCTCGGCCCCACAAACAACCCTAAAGCGGGTTATTACTATTTCCTGAAAGATTATCTTTTTCCGCGGGACGTTGAAATTTCCCTGGATGGCAAATCCCCCTGCGGCAAAGACGGCTTGTACGGTATTCCGTGTGATTCGCCGGGTATTCTTCGAAGTAATGGATTCGATGTGCTGCTCGACTTCAGCGACAACCGTCCCAATTTGATCCCTCTAACTCCAAAAGGCGTGCCGCATTCCCAATGATCGAGTTTGCCGCATTTCTTTTGCCGCCCGCGACAGCTATGGTCGGAATGCGTTTCGTTTCGCTCATCTTCGGCGGGAGATTTTCAGAGCAATTTTGCTTTGGCCTTCGGTTTACCCTCGGGCTTGCTGTTGGGATGCTTGTTTTTTCCCAGGCGACCTTATTGTCGGCCCTCGCTGGATTTAATGCTTCGTCGTTCTTATCCTGGCTCGCACTTGTTTGGGCCATCGTGGAATTGGCTTTGGTCCTGGTGAAACTTCCCGCTGCCTCCAAGAGCGTCCAATTTCAGCCCGCGCATATGTGGCTGCTGCTGTTACTGCCGCTGGTCTATTCCTGGTGGGTTTTCGGGCGGCTCTCCACGCTGGAAGGCACCCTGGAATTCGATGCCAACGTCTTTTGGGTCTTTAAATCAAAGATTCTATATCTGGAACAGGGGAAGAACCTCATTCACGTTCTACGCGACGTCAACCTCGGGTACGCTCACATGGATTATCCCATGCTGGTTCCTTGTCTTTACACCCTTGATTACGGTCTGGTCGGCCGCGTGGATGAATTCGTCAACAAGGTTTGGCCCTTTTGGATGATGGTCGCCCTTTGCGCGGGCATCGTTTCCGCCGCGCGGCTTTGGAAAAATCCGCGGCCCTTGCCCATTGCCGTCGTCACGCTCATCGCGTTCCTGCCTGCCAGCCTGGAATTTATTCGAAACGAAGGCGGAACTATTCCCATGGTTTTTTACACAAGCACAGCCGTGCTATTCCTGGTGAACGCGCTATATTCCCGAAATGAACTTGCGCCTGCGGCGCTGGTTCTGGTCCTGGCCGGCTGTTTCTCGACAAAATTTGAAGGCGTCCTCTTTGCCGCCTTCACTTCGTGCGCTCTATTTCCGTTTGCCCTGCAGCGCGGATGGCTGAAAAGTCGCGCGCTGTGGACCAGTGCGGCGGCCGCCGTTGTGTGCATTGTGCCCTATCTCGTTTATCGGCTTTTAAAACCTGTGCCCAACGTCGAATCCGCTTGGTTTCACAGCGGCATGGCGACCCCCGGCGCGGTTTTACATCGCTTTCCCCAGATCTGGTTTCTGGACGTTTTCGCCCGCTTTTTCAACCCGGCGTTCTTCCACTGGCAGGCCAATGGTGAGCGCTTGCAATGGATTGGCCACTGGAATGGGTTGAGCAGCTTTGTTAACGATCAGCTTGCGGTTCTGCCCTGGCTTCTCGCGGCGTTGCTCCTGCTTTCCATTGTTTATAAATCGCGCGGACGTCTCGTTGTTGGCCTTCTCTCCGCGGTTGTACTCGTGACCTTTACCTTTTTATCTTTCGTCGTTTCCTGCCTGAAAAAGGATGATTTGCAGTCAGGCATCGACTTCGCCTGCGGGATTGTTGGCCGGTATTATTATCCATTTTTTACGGCCTGGTTCCTGGGCACAGCCGCCGTTTGGTTTATGGACGAGAAACCGTACCCTCAGCAGAGCCGCGACCGTGAGGGAGCGGTTTGGGGTGGGGCTCAGGCCACGGCGGTTATGGCCGACAAAACCTCCGCCGCTCTTTCGCCGCGGCCGAAACGGCGGCCCTGACTTGTCTTTTTCTTTTTTTCCGATAAACTTGAAGCATGAAAAACGACGTCGTGCCCATTCAAATTCGCGGGATCCTTCCCGCTAATAACGGCTGCGCGCTCTTTGTGGGCAATGACGAAAAGGTTTTTGTCATTAACGTCGAGCCGCAAATGGGCGTCATCATCGGCATGTTTTTGCGCCAGCAACCCAAGGAACGGCCCCTGACTCATGACCTCATCAACCGCATCTTTCAGGGCTTTGGCATCACCGTCGAGCGCGTTATCATTACCGACCTGAAAAATTCCACCTATTTCGCGCGCCTCATTTTGCAGCAACAAAACGAATTGCATACCGCTCGGAAAATTGTGGAAGTCGACGCGCGCCCAAGCGATTGTCTCGCCATCGCTTCGGCCCAAAAAAAGCCAATCTTTGTCTCATCCGAGCTCTTCGAGCAGGTCGAAGACATGAGCGAAGTGCTCAATCGCATCAATGAGAGTGGCGCCGGCGAGTCCGCCGAATAAAAATGCCAGCCGCAAAATCCGTTTCCCCCCTCGCGTTCATTTGCGGCAACGACGAGTTTACCGTAAAAAAACGCGCAAGGGAAATCTTCCAGGCCTGGGCGGCCGAATCCGGGGGCATGGATCAGGAAATCATTGATGCCGCCGTATCCAACAGTGGCGACGCGCTCAATGCCATTGCCAAACTGCGCGAAGCCATCCAAACGCTTCCATTCTTCGGCTCGTCCAAAATCGTCTGGCTGCGCGATTGCAGCTTTTTGGGTGAAGAACGCGCCGCCTCGGCCCAGGCCGTCGTGGATACCCTGGCCGATCTGGCCGCCGAATTGAAGAGTTTCAAATGGGATAATGTCCGACTTCTCATTAGCGCCGGCAAGGTCGACAAACGGAAGACATTTTTTAAAACGCTCGATAAAATCGGGTCGGTCGAAAATTTTGAAGCCCTCTCGGCGGACGACAGGGATTGGGCCGAACGGGCCGAAGGCATCGCTCGCGGCGCTGTCCGGCGGCGTGGAAAGGAAATCACTGAAGAGGCGCTGGCTGAGCTCGTCACTCGCGTCGGCCCCAACCCGCAACAGCTCGAAAACGAAGCGGAAAAGCTGGACTTGTTCGTCGGCGCGCGGCAAACGATTGAATTTAAAGACGTTGCCTCGGTTTGTTCCCGCAATAAAACGGCCCGCGCTTTTGCGCTGGGCGATGCGTTGGGAGACCGTGATTTGCCGCGGCTGTTGAAACGTCTGGACGAAGAACTCTGGGAAATGAAGTTTGATTCACAAAGATCCCCCATCGGCCTGCTCTATGGGCTCATTTCCAAAGTTCGGGCCATGTTGATGCTCAAGGAAATGCTGCGCGAAGGCTGGATCAAGCCGGAAACTGACTACAACCGCTTCAAGACCCAGCTCACGCATGTTCCGGCTGAGCGCCTTCCCGCCGATAAACGATTTAATCCCCTGGCCCTGAATCCTTACGTCCTGTTCAGGGCGCTGCCGCAGGCCAAACGATATAGCCGGGAAGAACTCGTCCGCGCTATGGACCTTCTGCTGCGCTGCAACCGCCGTCTGGTCACCAGCGGGCTTGACAAAGCGTTCATGTTGCAGCAAATAGTAGTGGAAATTGCGGCGCCTCAGGCAATAACGGCGTAGTCAATGACTTTAAACCCAACATGGCACTACCATCGGCTAGATTGTCCGTTTTAGTCGGCAAAGATTTTGCCTGCGTGAAAATCACGGGCCGGGCGAACTTTAGCTTCAGCCCTGATTTCAAAACGCTAATCGCGGAACTGCTCCAAAAAGGCTACGGCCATTTCATCATTGATTTGTCCGAATGCGTTCTCATGGACAGCACGTTTCTGGGCGTCCTGGCCGGTTTCGGCATCAAGTTGAACCAGCCGCCTGCCTCGCTCGACGCCCGCATCGAATTGTCCAATCCAAACGCCCGCGTCACCGAATTGCTCGAAAACCTCGGCGTCCTCCAATTGTTCAAAATCATCAACGGTTCCCTGCAACTGTCAGGTGAAGAGTGCATCCCCACCCCGGTCAATCCTTCACACGAGGAAATTACCCGCACCAGCCTCGAAGCGCACGAGGCCCTGATGGCCGTTAATCCGGACAACGTCCCCCGTTTCAAGGACGTAACCCAGTTCCTGGCGGAGGATTTAAAAAACCTTCAAAACTGCAAGCAACGGCCATGATTCTCTAAGAGCCGCGACCGTGAGTGAGCGGATTTGCAGTTTCGTCTGCGCCGATTGATTTTCCCACTTACTTCACCGGCGGGCCCCGTTATTGCCCCTGGTTGGTTCCTTCAAAATAAATCACCGTTTCATTCGGGCGGGCGTAGCCTAATTTCTCGCGCGTCAGGCGTTCAACCGTTTTGGGATCATTTTGCAGCGCTTCGATCTCGCTTTGCAATGCTTCCGACTTTTGTTGTTCCGTCTTAAGCTCCGATTCCAGCTTCCAGATCTGGCGCTGCATCCGCGCGTTTTCCTGGATGACCGGAAGATAGCACTCCCCGATGAGCAGCAGGATGGCAACGACAACCAGCGCCACGACCACATTGGTCAGCTTGCTCCAAATGCCCAGGTTCACGTTCACACCCTCAGTAAATCACCCAAACGTTCCATGTAAAAGCATATTTGGAATTTTCCTTTCATTTCTTGAGAAGGTAAGGGCTCATATGGAGGCCACCCCTTCCCGGGCACATTCCTGGCGCCGAGACTCTGGCCCTTGCGTCCCTTATGTCCTTTTTGTCCCTGTCGGGTTCACGCAACTCACGCAAACAAACCTCTTTGTCACTCACCCAATCGCGTATAAACTATCTCTGTGGAAAACGACCTGGAAAAGAATTTGCTCGACGCGCTTACAGATTTGGATGCCGCGGTAAAAACCATGCCCGCCGCCAATCCAAAACCGAACCTGGTGCCGTTGTTCATTCGCATTGACGAACTCACAAAGAAACTTCCGCGCAACTCCGATCCAGCCCTGTTGCACTACCTTCACAAGAAAAGCTACGAAAAAGCGCGGCTATTCTTGCAAGACCGCGACGCTGAGAACCAGGCCGGCAATTGCCGGCACGTCTAAATTGTGGATTGTCGGCGAAGCCGCCAACTGAAAGCCCTGTAAGGTTTCCCTGAAAGTCGTTTTGCGCACTGAGCCCCTGAACCTGGCAAGGGCCGTTTGATTTCCGAATTATATGCTGCGTCCACTTGCTGTTCCCTCTCCGCTCCCATTCTGATGGGAGGGGAGAGGGTCAGGGTGAGGTAAGGGTTCGGGTAGGGGACGGTCAAATATAATAGCCCAACAGTGCAAGCGAGTCTTGGCAAGTGTCGCTGCCATCGCTGGTAATCGTTCAACGATACTTGACGCACCACGCACCACGCACCACGTTGCCGAAAACGCATTCGCAGACCCTGTGCCTTTTTTGCCAATTAATCGGGATATCCGTTGGGATTACGCTTATGCCACGCCCACGCTGTCGCCACAATATTCTCCAACTTCGGAAATTTCGGTTTCCAGCCCAGGTCGCGAATCGCTTTTTCGGCTGCGGCCACCAGTTTGGGTGAATCTCCCGGACGCCGCGGTTTTTCAACAATCGGAATCTTTGTGCCGGCGATCTTCTCGCACATGGAAATTACTTGT
>DASYYL010000054.1:0-34655 GCA_035933915.1 Verrucomicrobiia bacterium | reverse complement strand
AAAACAGATCACATTGAATGAACGCCGCCGCATGTAAACTCCCCTAAAAGTCTTAACGCTCCGGTTCCGCTGATACTTCAAATCTCGCGGAAAACCATCCCCTTTGCCTCATCCTCATGCTTCTGTGTGATGCCTGTGAATCGTTACCATAATTTTCTCATTTTCGTCATCGTCGTCGATTTTTAGCTTCAACGCTTCGCATCGTCAAAACCGCGTCAACTTCTCCAATTCTTTCGCGCGTTTCTCGATATCGGTTCGCTTGATTTTGTTCGTCCGGCTCAGTCCGAAACCTTCGCAACAAAACGACGCCACGATGCTGCCGTAAACCATCGCGCGGCGAAAATGCTTCTCAATCGGGCCCCGCGCCGTGGCCAGATAACCGATCATCCCGCCCACAAACGAGTCGCCCGCGCCGGTCGGGTCGCACACATCGCGCAACGGATAAGCCGGGCAAATAAAATGGCCTTTGGGACCGGACAAAATCGAGCCGTGCGAACCTTTTTTGACTATGACGTATTTGGGTCCGAGCTTGTGGATCTTTTTCATCGCCGCAAACACGTTATCTTCTTTCGTCAACTGATGCGCTTCTCCGTCATTGAGCACGAAACAATCAATCCGCGGCAGCAGTCGCAGCAGGTCGTCCAGCGCAATGTTGAGCCACAGGTCCATGGTGTCCGCCGCCACAAATTTGGGCCGCGTCATCTGGTCCAATACGTGATGTTGAAGGGAAGGCGCGATGTTCGCCAGCAACACGAATTGCGACGCCTTGTGTCCATCCGGCAGATGCGGCGTGAACCGCTCGAACACGCCCAGCTCCGTTAACAACGTGCGCCGGTTGTTCATATTCACTTCGTATTCTCCCGACCAATGAAACGTTTTGCCCGAGACCATCTGAAGTCCGCTCAAGTCAATCCGGTGCTTGCGGTAAAGCGCGACGTATTCCTTTGGAAAATCGTCGCCGACTACTCCCACGAGTTTCACCGGTGAAAAAAAACTTGCCGCCACCGCCGCATGGCTGGCCGAACCGCCCAGCAGCCGTGGATTTTCCGCTTTCGGTGTTTTGATGGAATCCAGCGCCGTGGAACCGACGATCAGTACACTCATTTATTTTCGTTTTTCAATTAACTCAATTTCGTATCCCTCCGGCGCGTCAATAAAAGCAAATGTGCTTCCGCTCGAACTCGTCGTGGGGCCGTCGGAATACTTTATACCCAGCTTTGCCAGGTGTTTTGCGAATTCCTCCAGGCTATCCACTTCAAAGGCCAGATGCGTCAGGTCCGGCTGGACCTGCACCGGCCCGCCGGCGGGATAGTATGTGATCTCAATTTGTTCCTCGCTGCCCGGCGCTTTCAAAAAGACCAGTTCCGATCCCCGGGGCGATTTGTTGCGCCGGATTTCTTCGAGGCCCAGGACGTCGCGATAAAATTTGACCGTCCGATCCAAATCATTCACGCGATAACGCGTGTGCAGCAGTTTTGTGACTTTGCTCATGGGCGGGAATTTTAGAATTAAAAAGGAAAAAGGAAAAAGGAAAAAGGGAAGATTTCGCGCGAAGGCCGGGAAGCCCGCGAAGGAACTTGCTGGAGTTAACCTCAAAGATCGCAAAAATCACATAGAGCAGCGTTGTAGGCCGGGTCGTCGAATCGCGGCTGGCCGCGCACCGCGCCAATCCCGAATCGTCCGTGCCGCTGAAGGAAATGAAAAAACGCCTGCGCTCCAAGTCATGAAATGGCGCGTGCTGTTCCGTCCCCAAGTGGAGCAGGACGTTGCCAAGGCTGCTAACTGGTATGATCTCAGCGTTCTTTGTGTTCTTTGAGTTCTCTTAAGAAACTCATTTTGCAAGTTGTTCATTTTGAGCGACATATCAAAAACAGGCCATATGGTAAAATCGCGACAGCAATACTGAGAGTTTCTTCCATAATCAGCCCCCAGTGGGGGTCCGGGCTATGCGGTTAGATTGGCCGCGCCCGTAACAAGCACAGTCCGCTCTGTCGGCAGCAATGCCGGCAACGAACGCCAAAGAGGGCGAGTCCCGGGAAATCCGGGTATGACGGCGGAGGGAGGTTCAAATCCTCCCCCCGGCGCGGCGTCGAATTTCAAAGCGGGCCAAAATCTGATACTCCAATATGTTCAACTTTCTCAGAAAGGAAAAGAAAGAGCCCAAACAACTGGTTTTTAAATCAAATCTCTGGCCGTGCTGCATGGCCCATTCATCATTTTCTCGTCAGCCTCTTCCCCATTTTAAGGAGCTTTTCGCTCAAATTCTTGGCTGGCGTAAAAATTAGCTTTTTGCCAATCGTTCGTTGTTCAAGAAGTCCCCTTGAGTGAAGGTCGAGCATGTCGGTTCTTGCCGTCTGGTAAACAATATTGTGGCTGGTTCTATGACCCTCTATTGTATAATGCGTAAACGGGTGCTTTAACGCGTACCGAATCAAATCCACCTGCCGGTGATTAAAGAAGTCCAACGCCCTGATTTGAGATTCAAGCGCGCTCAATTCTTGACATTTTTGGTCAATATATTTATGCAACTCTTCAATCGCCTTCTCCATAACCCTGGCTTGAGCAACTATAAAGTAAGTAAGGTCATTATCATCCGTTTCCGTATAAAGGAACGAACGTCCATATTTTACGGGCGCTTTCCGAAGAATGGTGGAAATTGAAATAAACTCAAAAAGCCAATACCCATTATGCAACATGCACCAATAAAACAAGGCGCGCGCCGTCCTCCCGTTTCCATCCACAAAGGGATGGTCATAAGCCAGCCAAAAATGCAGGATAATGGCCCGAATAACGGGATGGATAAAATAGCCAGGCGTTTTTCCATTCGCGAAATCGCACATCAATTTAAGCCGGTCCTCAAGCTCCGACGCGGGCGGAGGCTCATGAAATACGGCGCCAAAATCGTCGCCGACAACGCGCACCTCGTCGTCTCGCCGGAAGCGACCTGCGCCGTCGGCACAATCGGCCGGCAGCGTCTTCTCCGTCACCAGCCGATGAATCTCAAACACAATTTCTGGAGTCAGCTCCTTTTCTTTTAGCTGACTGATGCGTTGCATCGTCACATAGTTGTTTAAAATCATCTGCTCGTCTGTATCACGCGGTGGTCGCCCGCTTCGGATCATTTCCTTGGCAACATCGCGCGTCGTCGCCGCGCCCTCTAGCTGGCTAGACGTAATCGCCTCCTCCATTAAAGAGCGAATCAAGTACTTGTCCTTCGTCTGTGGATTTGTAATTGGCTCAGGCACTCCAATAGCCGCCCCTGCACCAACGTCAATTTCATGCAAACTTTCGTGCACCAGCTCGGGAACGCTAAATCGAAATTGCATGTGCTTTTTATCCACCAACGGAACCGCCTTATAATGACCTCCCCTTTGAAATTTGATGACCATCCACACATCCTCCGGCTTCCATCCATCAATTTTCAGGTGTTTTACCTTGTCCCAATGCAGATAATGGCGAGAAATATGGGGATTTTGCGCGAGCTCGAATACACGGCTGAGATTATTCGGATCTTGCCACAGATCAAAACGCAGTGGCGGCGGTGTCTCTGGAATTTTCATGCTCGTGTAATTACTAATTGAATACTAATTTAATTAAAATTAGTAATGCGTCAACTCCTAAATTTTACGATTTTAGTTTCAAATTAGTATGTGAATTGTGTGAACAACTTCGTTACAAATACAATTAGCGGCCCACGGAGGCCACAAAATATGGGGTATGTCTGATCAGAATCCGATAAAACTGGTGCGAAAAACTGTCGCAACATGCAACCCTCAATGCCAATTACACGAAAACACGAGCCCCATCTGCGCAGAGATTTTTGCGCAAAGCGAGGCGTGAGTCGGCATCGTTTATCCATCTGACTTGAGCGGCTTGGGAAGCCGCGAATGGGATTGCAAGAGCGTAGCGAAAGCAAGGCCCAAAGGGCCGGGTGAGCGGGCGCGAACGAGCCAAAGCGCCGAACGACGACCTGTCCGGCGTAGCTTCGGAGCGAAGTCGGAAGCTTGGCGCAAAAAGATCAAGCAGTTACGACCGATCCAGTTGATTCGTTCCGGCAGTTGTAAAAAGTGGTAATCCAAATATCCATCCATCCACCCAGTGATGGATCTTTGCGGCCCTTGCGACCTTTGCGTGAAAAATAGGCTCTGTCATCGCGGCCTTCGCGTTCATCACGCGAACCTATTCCGAACTGTCTCCGGCAAAATGCAAGGGACAGTTCCATTTTATCGCAAAGCCCAAAAATACAAAGAGTTATGCAAAACCGGAAGAGGCAACTGTCCCAAACATTCCCTCAGGGTGGGGGGACAATTCCCTGCGAAAACACCGCCCAATATATCGCAAATACAAGGCGTTTTTGCTTCCATTTTTCCCGTTCGTCCGAATTGTCTTTTCGGGGCGGGTAAAATCATTGTTACCGCGAAAGAGACAAAATACACGAAAGAGGACTTAACCACACCCGCCTTCGCCTGACTTTGGCGCGGGAAGACGCCGAACTTACGGCCCATTCGTTTTGACCTGCCGCGAGCGCCAGAGGAAGTAGATGGCGGGATAGACGACCAGGACGCTGATGGTGGAGGTGATGACTCCGCCGATCATCGGGGCGGCGATGCGTTTCATCACGTCGGCGCCGGCGCCGTTGCTCCAAAGAATTGGCGCCAGGCCTGCGATGATCACGCAAGCGGTCATGATTTTAGGGCGCAGCCGCTTTACGGCTCCCTGATAGATGGCCTCGCGCAGATCGTCGAGGCTCTTCATCAAACCCTTTTGTTTCCATTCGTCATAGGCCAGATCGAGATAGAGGAGCATGATAACCCCGGTTTCGGCGTCGAGGCCCGCGAGGGCGATGATGCCAATCCAGACTGCGACGCTCAAATTGTAGTGCAGCAGGTAGAGCGTCCAGAATGTGCCCACGAGCGAGAACGGCACGGCCAGGAGCACGATGGCCGTTTTGAGCATCGAACGCGTGTTCAAATAGATAATGAGCGTGATGATGAGCAGCGTGAGCGGCACGACCATGAGCAAACGGTCCCGGGCGCGAAGCATATACTCGTATTGGCCGCTCCAGAACAGATTGTAACCGGCGGGCAACTCGATTTGACCGCCGGCAATCGCCTGGTTTACGGCATGCATCGCGTTTTGAACATATGTCCCGATGTCCACGTCCCGGATGTCCACGTAGACCCAGTCATTAGGCACGGCGCCCTCGGTTTTGATCTCCATCGGCCCATTGACGACTTTAATTGCGGCGAGTTCCCCCAAAGGAATCTGCGCGCCGGTTGGAGTGGGAATGACGATATCACGCCGGAGCGAATCCAGGTCGGAACGAAAATCCCGGTCGTAACGAAGGTTGACCGTATAACGCTGCAATCCTTCGACCGTCGTCGTCAAGGGCATCCCGCCGAGGGCGACCGACAGCACGTCCTGCACGTCACCAACTGTCAGGCCGTAACGGGCAATGGCGCCCCGGTCAATTTCGAACTCGATATAATGTCCGCCGGTGACGCGCTCGGCAAAGGCGCTGGCGGTGCCGGGGACCTTGCGAACGACGGCTTCGACTTCCGTGCCGATGCGTTCGAGCGTGGCCAGGTCCGGCCCGGCGATTTTGACGCCGACGGGTGTTTTAATGCCGGTGGAAAGCATGTCAATACGGGTGCGGATGGGCATCGTCCAGGCGTTGTTGAGGCCGGGAATTTGCACGGCATCATTCATGGCATCCACGAGTTCCTCCGGGGTCCGGCGGCGGTGCGCGATGACTTTGCCGGAGTCATCTTTGATATCCATGGCGGGCCATTGGTCCTCCAGTTTGAGACGGATGGTCGTTTCAATCATGTCCATGGGGGCGGGGTCGGTCGCGGTATCGGCGCGGCCGGCTTTGCCGAAGACGGTCTCGACTTCCGGGAATGACTTTATGATGCGGTCGGTTACCTGGATCAACTGCCGGGCTTTGGTCGGGGAAAGTCCCGGGAACGTTGTCGGCATATAAAGCAAATCGCCTTCGTAGAGCGGCGGCATGAATTCAGAGCCGATGCTTTGATACGGAAAGAATTTGCCTGCGGCGAATGCCATGTCCTGCCCGCGGCCTGGCGGCAGGACGCGCGCCACGAGCAGATTCCACGGAAAGAATACCCAGCCGACAAAAATGGCTCCGAGTATCAATACAAGCCAGCGAAATCGAACGGCGAAGTCAACAACCGGTTTGTAGAGCCAAATCAAAAAATGGTTGATGGGATTTTTTTCCTCTTTCGGAATTTTGCCGCGAATAAACCAGCCCATCAGCACCGGCGCCAGGGTGATGGAAAGCAGCGCGGCGGCGGCCATGGACCATGTCTTGGTATAGGCCAGCGGCTTGAACAACCGCCCTTCCTGTTCCTGCAACGTGAATACCGGAAGAAATGAAACCGTGATCACCAGCAGGGAATAAAACAGCGCCGGCCCGACCTCAACCGAAGCATCCCGAATGATTGCCCAATGCGGTTTTTTGTCCTGGTCGCGCTCAAGATGTTTGTGCGCATTTTCGATCATGATGATGACCGCATCCACCATCGCGCCAATGGCGATGGCAATGCCGCCCAATGACATGATGTTCGAGCTGAGGCCCTGCCCGAACATGACGAGGAATGAAACCAGCACGGCGACGGGCAAAATGATGATGGCCACCAGGGCGCTGCGCAAATGCAGCAAAAAGGCCAGGCATACCAGCGCCACAACCACGCTTTCCTCGATGAGCTTTTCCTCCAGCGTATTGACCGCGCGATCAATTAAGGCCGTTCGGTCATAAACCACGGTCACTTTGACATCCGGCGGCAGCGCCTGCATTGCCGACGCCAGGCGTTGTTTTACGTCCTGAATGACCTTGTATGCATTCGCGCCGTAGCGGACAACAACGATGCCGCCGACGGTTTCGCCATCCCCGTTTAAATCGGCAATCCCGCGCCGTTCATCGGGTCCAAATTGGATGTTCGCCACATCGCGCAAGAGGATGGGAACGCCACTTTGTCCCACGCCTACGGCCACATTTCTCAAGTCATCGAGATTTTGAATGTAGCCTTTAACGCGCAGAATAAATTCGGTTTCGGCCAGCTCAATGGACCGGCCGCCAACTTCCCCGTTGCTGCGCTCGACGGCGCGGCTGACATCCTGGAGCGAAAGGTTGTAGGCTCGCAGTTTTGTCGGGTCCACTGTTACCTGGTATTGCTTGACGAAGCCGCCGATGGACGCGACTTCGGCAACGCCCGGCGCCGCGGACAATTGATATTTCAAATACCAATCCTGGATGGAGCGAAGATCAGCGAGGTTGCGGTTTGTGGAGTTGATGGAATACATGAAGGCCCAGCCAACGCCCGTGGCGTCCGGGCCGAGCGAGGGCGTTACGCCGCGCGGCAATTGGCCGCCGAGGCTGCTCAAATATTCCAGCACCCGGCTGCGCGCCCAGTACGGGTCCGTGCCATCGTCAAAGATGACATAGACGAAGGAATAACCGTAAAAGGAATAACCGCGCACCACTTTCGCCCGCGGCACGGAGAGCATTTTGGTCGTAATGGGATAAGTCACCTGGTCTTCGACGATGTTTGGGGCCTGGCCTTCCCACGGTGTATAGATAATCACCTGTGTGTCCGAAAGGTCCGGGATGGCGTCGAGCGGAATGTTTTTGATAGAATAAACGCCCCCAAGCACCAGCGCGACCGTCACCAGCACGACGATGAACTTGTTCCTGAGAGAAAAATCGATGATGCGTTGAAGCATGTGAGTTCCCGCTATTTCGCGGTATTTGGAATTGGAACCAGAGTCATCCCGCACTTCGGGCATGTCCCCGGCTTATCTGAAATCACGTCCGGATGCATCGGGCAGGTGTAAAGCTGTTTGGCTGCGGGCCTGGTATTTACGGGACCGTTGGTGTTTGCCGGATTAGCGCTCGTGGCTGTTTCCGGCGATGCCATTACGGGGATGAGTGTCATTCCGCAAATGGGGCATTTGCCGGGCTTGTCTTCATGAATAAAACTGTGCTCGGGCATCGGGCAGGTGTAGTAGAGGACTTTGCGGCCGGGTTGAATCTGCGCCAGTTCACTTCGGGTCACCGGCACGAGCGTCATCCCGCAGATGGGACATTTGCCGGGATGATCGTAGACGATCGAGACGTGCTCCGGCATGGGACAGACGTAAACGACGTCTTTATTTTCGGAGTTTGTGGAAGGCGCCGCGGCTGGGACGTTTGTAGAAGGAGGCGTTTCCGTTGTGCCCGCTGCGTTGCCCATTTTCTTAATTGCCTCGCGCAATTGACTTTCTGAATCGAGCATGAATTGGCCGCTGCTGACGATGCGCTCGCCCTCCTGCAAGCCGCCGGTGATTTCCACCATGTCATTTTCTGATTCCGGCCCCAGTTCAACGGCGCGCGGGTCAAATTTTCCATCCGGCAGCGCCACAAAGACCGTGTTTTTTTCGCCGCTGCGCAACACCGCTGAATCCGGCACAAGTAACGCCGAAGGTTCCAGTTCGGCGGTGAGTTCCGCCGAGACGAACATGCCCGGCTTGAGAAAGTAACCGGGATTTTCAAATTCCAGCCGCACTTTGGCGGTGCGCGTTTTTTCATCCACCTCGGGATAAATGTAGGTGACGCGCCCGCGAAATTCGCGATCCGGCAGGGACGACAGCTTCACCACGGCTTCCTGCCCGAGCTGGACATAAGGCAAATCCTGTTCATAGACCTGCGCGTAAACCCAAACGAGGCCGAGGTCGGCGAGGCGATAAAGTGTCATACCCGCATCGACCATTTGTCCCTGGACCACGTTTTTCTCGATCACAAAGCCGTCTTCCGGCGCTTGTATTTCCATTGTCTTTTGTGCCTCGCGTGATTTTTGCAATGCGGCAATTTGGGCGTCCGAAATATCGAAGAATCTCAACTTGTCCAGGGCGGCATCGCGCAAAGTCGAGGAGTCGGGACCGTTGGACGAATCCAGAACCGAGAGATATTCGGCCTGGGCGCTATATAGGTCCGGCGAATAGATTTCAAACAACGGCTCGCCCTTATGGACCAGTTCGCCGGTGGTGTCCACGTCCAATTTTTCAATCCAACCTTTGAATTTGGTCGTTACGTCCGCCAGCGCCGTTTCGTTATAATCAATCGTTCCAACGGTGCGAATGGTTCTGCGCAACGGGCCACGCATGACTTCTGTTGTCTGGATGTTCATCAGTTGAATCGTCGCCGGGTCAATGGCAATCGCAGACGAATTCTCATCCGATTTATTGGGGCCGGAAACGGCGCCGCCGGGATTATGAATCGGCACCAATTTCATGCCGCAAATCGGGCAGTTGCCCGGATGATCCTGGATGATCCACGGGTGCATCCCACAGGTGTAGAGAGTCTTGCCTTTGGTTGATGTCGCGCTGCCGGCAGCCGGTGGCTGCTGTTGGCTGATTGAGCGGTTGATAAAGAATCCACCGACAACAAGGATGGCAAATATGATGAGAAAAATTTTGATTTTCATAGCTATTTGGGATGAGAAGCGTTTGAGGCCTCAGGCGGCATGGCCAACACGGGAGCGCCCGGCGGCGGCACACCGGCGATCAGCAGGGACAAGCTAGCCAGGATAATTTCGCGGCGCGCGCGTTCCTGGACCGCCTGGAGTTGAAAATTCAACCAACTGCGCTCGGCGTCAATCAAGCTGGAAAAATCTATTTGGCCCGACAGGTAACCGGCGCGAGCGACGTCCAATGACTGATGGGCCGTTGGAATGAGGTGATTCTCCAGGAGCGTTAGATTTCGAGTGCTTTCGCGATAATCAAACGTTCCGGATGCGACACTCACCGTCAGGTCAATTTGTTCGGCCGTCAGGCGCGCCTGGGCGGCGCGTTTGCCGGCCTGGGCCGCCGCGATTTCCGCCGCGACTTTATCGCGCCAAATCGGCAGCGTTATGCTGGCCTGAGGCCAGTAAAATGGCGGGTGATAGACCTCGGCCTGGAGACTGGCCGAAAAGTCGGGCAGATTGGATTTCCGGGCCTGCGCGATAGAAGCTTCCGCGCTACGAACTTCTGTTTCCATTGACTTGAGTTGCGGATTGCGCGCGAATGCCGTGTTCAAAAGGTCGTTTGCGTTTAAATCCAACGGGGTGCTTTCAAATCTTGTTGGGAGCGGCGGGTCCTGTTGGTCGCGTGTCAATCCCAGCGCCGCCTTGAACCGGGCGTACAACGGCTGCCGCGAGTCTGCAAGGTTGGTGATGTCCGTTGTGAGTTGGTCTTCGTCAATTTGCGCGCGATAGACGTCCTGCAAAGTTCCCCGGCCGACTTCATTCTGCGCGCGGGCGGCCCGATCCAGGTCGGCCAGCAGAGTAAGCGTTTGGCGGTCAATGCGAATCTGTTCGTCGAGAAAATAGAGATTGTAATATGCGCTTTTCACGTCGAATGCGGCCTGCAAGACAGAGGATTCAAAGGCAAAATATTTGGCCTGGCTATCGGCGGCGGCCACGCGCGCGGCGGTCTTGAGCTTTCCCGGGCCAGGAATATCCTGCATTAAGCCGGGCATCAGGGAAGTCAGGGCACTCTGAATATAGGCCTGAAAAGTCAGCTTTGGGTCCGGCATCGAACGGGTGACCGTAATGTTTTCCACCGAAGCGGACCAATCATCGAAAGCCGCCTCGACCGTTGGCGAATTGAGCAGCGCATATTCAACAAAATTGCTCAGACTGGATGGCGCGGTGAGTCCCGGAAGAGCCGGAGGCGCGTTTTTAGGACGATAATTATCGGCGACAGTGGCGAAGTCGTGGCGCTCCTGCCGTTCACCCGCCGTGGAAATACCCCGGCAACCGCCGAGCGCAAGCGCAACCGCGGCAAACACACTCAAAATAACAACTGGCTTCATAATTTTTGACGGCACACAAACTTCAAAAAAACGATCATCGACAGAAACATTGCGCCGGCACCAGGCACACTACGGGCGTGAGAAGAGAAAGCTAAACGTCTATTGCCTATTGCATGTCAATTTTTGGCCTGTCCATTACCCGTTAATTCTTGATTTCGCCGCATCCCGACATGGCCCGGCCAAGATAAGGGTTTTTTATGTCCCTGTCCGCCTGCAGCCAATCCGCGTTGGCCATGGGACAGAAAACGTGCACATAAACGTTCGTGGCGTTGTGGTCGGCGAGGAACTGAATGAGTGAATTACTCAACGGCTTAAACGCCGCGCGAGCGGACGAAAGATCGGTTGCCTTTGCCAAATCCCGGGCTTCCGCAGCCACTTCTGGCGGCAGCACTTTGGCATCACCGTTGACCAGTTTGACAATGGCGCCGGCATCTTTGGCGATGTCCTGTGTCGAATCGCCCGCCAGGGCGGCCTGGATTTTCAGATAATTGTCGTAAACGGACCTGACGGGCGCAGACAACGCCGAATCGTCCGCGCGCGCAATGTTTGCCAGCAACAGTCCGCCGGCACAGGCAGCAAAAATTGTCTTCGTGATTTTCATATATTTTATACTTTTGCCGATTCAGACATCCCATCCGGATGCCATTTCCCTTATCTACACCGATCAAGGAAAAATCACGCAAACTTTTTGCGAATTAAACTGAAATATAATTTTACAATATCGCGCGGGATTTTCTCGCCGGCGGTGTATCACTAGTACAAACATTCGGCGAAGCAATGAAGCTCCGCCAAAACCGAAAGAAAATTAAAATGAAAATTCGTAATAACCTGATCACACTTGGTGCGGTCGCCGCGGCCGCGTTGACCCTCAGCTTCAGCGCTTCCGGAGCGTTGCTTTCTCCGCGAGCCGCAGGCAATCAAATCATCCGGACGGCCGGAACAAACAACGATCCCAACCTGGTTGCGTTCGGGCTGACTTCGGCTGAGTATACCGCGCCGCGCCTGGCGGCGAATAAGATTGTAACGACCGCCGGCGTCAGGACAGCAATCAATCCTTCGACGCTTTGCACCCGCAATATGACTGCGAGCCCGAAAGTGGTTCAGGCCTGCGCCGCCAGCCCGTCCGCCGCGATGGCTTGCTGCGCGGCGATGGCCAGGTAAAAGTGTATGAGCCGCGATTGAGTGGAAACAATCAAAAGCGTAAAATTGGGCGGCGGCCAAATCCGCTGCCCTCGCGATTATGAAAGAGAACATAAATCCAGATGACGCCAAACTTTCGGCCCTTCTGCGTCAATCGCGCGCTTCGCCTTCTTTGCCGCCGCGTTTTCAGGAGAATGTCTGGCGCCGGATTGAGGATTCGGAAGCCGATACCGTGACCGGGACATGGCTGGATGCGCTGGCCGCGCTCATTCTGCGTCCCAGGTTTGCGCTGATAGCTGCCACGATTCTGATTGTCGCCGGAATTGCGTTTGGCGCGAGAGAGGGCAACGTGACGGCCCAAAAGGACGCGCGGACGCAATATATCGCCGCCGTCGAGCCGGCGGCTATGCATTAGATTATGGTCCGTTCCCTCATCATAGTTCTGGGCGCGCTGGCATTGGGCGCCGCATTATTTATCGGCTCATTTGCGCTCAGCCGGAATGTTTGCCGGGTATGTGTCGCCGAGCCGCCCGGAAGCCCTCACTGGTTGCAAAGCCAATACCACTTGAGCAATGAGGAAATGGCTGGCATCCAAAAATTGCACAACGACTACCTTTCCCAGTGCGATTTGATGTGCCGGATGATCACTGAAAAACAGCAGGCGGTCGCTACAGCTTTGAATAATTCGACAAACGTGAGTTTTCTTGCCCAACAAAAGATAGACGAACTGGCCGCCTGCCGCGCCCATTGTCAGTCCCAAATGCTTCAATATTTCGTGAACGTCAGCCGCATCATGCCGCCGGATGAAGGGCGCCGCTATCTTGCTGATATGGAAAAAGACACGCTCGGTTCCAATCCAAAATAGAACGCTCACTGCATGAGCATGGAACGAACAGAAGCCGATGCCCATGACCAGGCGGATATGGAGCGTTTGGCCGGGGGCCATGACGCCGCGCTCAACGACTTGATGGAACGACACGGGACGCGCATTTTTCAATTCCTTTGCCAAATGGTCGGCAATGAAGACGATGCGCATGATTTGGCCCAGGAAACGTTCGTGCGCGTTTTCAAATCACGCGAGAGTTTCAGGCGAGGCGAAAAGTTTTCCACCTGGGCCTATACGATTGCAGCCAATCTGGCCCGAAATCACTTTCGCTGGCGCAGCCGGCATCCGAATATCTCACTCGAAACCGAAGCCGGCGAATCAGAAAATACTTTGGGCAGTTCCCTGCCGGCAAACGATCCTCCGCCCAGCGAACAAACTCTCGCGACCGAACGGATGAACGCAGTGCGCGAAGCTGTCGACAAATTGCCGGGAGAGTTGCGCGAAGCGATTGTCTTATGTGAATGGGAAGAACGGAGCGTCGCGGAAACCGCCACGATTCTGGCGGCTACGCCTAAAGCAATTGAAAGCCGGCTTTATCGCGCGCGCCATATTTTGCGCCAGGAGCTGAAAACGTGGCTATAATAGCCGGAGCAGACATGGCGGAAGGGGCGGGCAACCCCCTGTGCGCCACGGTGGGTTGGCGTTCGTTTTAGCTCCTTGGATGCTGCAAATCCGAAATGTAGTTGGAGTCTCCCCGCGTCGTCTCCTAAGGCAGCTTTACGATTTGCATTTGCGTGGGATCATTGATCCCAAGCTGAAGCAGGACCGCATTGGTATAAATCTCGAGGTCGGGAGGGAAACCCCACTCGCCGGTCGTTTGCCGTTCGCGGTCCAATTCGCGAATGGCGAGCGTGTCCAGGGCCACGGGGTCGCGGCTGAACCAGAGCTGGTTCAAAACCGCGGAATAATGAAGCAACACGCTTGCGCCGCCTTCATATTGGCCAATCAGGGCATCGGTAATATTCAGGACCACCCGGTCACCCACCGCGGGCAATGCGTTGATTTCCGGAACGGCCACGGCCAGGCGATCGGGATCGTTCTGAAAGCGCAGGGTATTATCCACTCCTCCAAAGGCAAGGCTGTACAGATGTCCGCACACGCCGGCGGTCGGCTGGTTGAGCAGGGGAGCGATACTGATAATTTTGGTGACTTGTCGACTGAGGATTTTCGTCACAAACGACCTCCGGCCAACGTTATCGCCCTTCTTTCCAAATTCCAAATCGCCATAGACCAGGCTGCCGATGACCGCGCTGTCGGGCTGATAATAATTTGTCGGGTCGTATCCGGCTTCGACGGCGCCCTCGGCCCGGACGCCCAACTGCTGGGCGAGCGCGAAATATCCGGCGGCGCGGAGGTCCGCGGCGCGTTTGTCCCAAATGATAATTCGGCCGGGCGATATTCCGGACTGGAGCAGACCGCGCACGACGCCCGCGACCACCGCCGGACGCGTGCCGCTGATTTCGCCCGCTGCGGAACAGACTTTGATACCGACAACGTCCTGGGTGGAGACCAGCGAACGCCAGGCGGCGGCGACCGTGGCCCGGCCGGTCAAATTGGTGATGCCCCGTTCTACCATGGCCTGGACGATCGCATTGTCGGGCGTGAAATTAAGGACGGCGGCCGGATTTTGCACAATGACGACGCGCGCGCCCGCGTTTTGAGAAATGGGAGGCGTTCCGGCTTGAATTTGATAAGCCGCCAGCCACAATAAAGCGGACACCAATCGAATTAGTGCTGTGAGTCTCATTGTTGACACGTCCAAGTCGGAATGTTACCACCAGAGCGAATGTTGAGCATCAAAAATGAATCCAGCAATGGCAAGCCGAATAAGGGTTTGCCGCGGCTTTGCTTTTGGGTCTTTGCCTGGGCGCTGGCGGCTGTATTGGCCGGCTGTTCCCCGGCCGGGACGCATGCCCTCCTCAAAGGCAAAAAGCTCCTGGACGAAGGGAGCTACGCGGATGCCGCCGACGAATTCAAGTCGGCAACCGAAGACATGGCGACGAATGCCGAGGCGTGGAATTATCTGGGCGTGGCTGAGCAACACACCGGGCAATTGGATGACGCCGCCAAAGCCTATCAACGGGCGCTGGAACTGGACCGGGACTTGACGGAGGCGCATTATAATTTGGGTTGCCTGTGGATGCAGAAAGACAAACCGGACAAAGCGGCCAATGAGTTTACGGCCTATACGTTGCAAAAAGTCAACGAGCCTCAAGGCTGGCTAAAACTTGGCCTTGCGCAGCTTCGCACGCATGACTATCTGCCGGCCGAAAGGAGTTTCAGCACGGCGCTTTATTGGAGTCCAAACAATGCCCAGGCATTGAACGGCCTGGGCATGGCCCGCACGGAACGCGGCCGTCCCCAGGAGGCGGAGAAATTCTTTCAGGCCGCCGTCCAATACCATCCTGATTTTGGGCCGGCCATTTTGAATTTGGCCACCGTCGAGCATGAGAGTTTGCACAACGACCGCCTGGCCCTGCGCGAATATCTCGCGTATTTGTCATTGAATCCGCGCCCGGCGAACGCAGACGATGTCAACGCGATCGTCAACACCCTTCAGCAGTCGCCGACTCTCGCCATGGCGTCACCGCCGCAAGCCCGTCCCAATCCGGGCGTGCGGCAGCCTGCTCCAGTCACCGAGACCTCAGAGCCATCAGAGCCGGCGTACGAGCCGCCCAAACAACAACAAAAGCGCCGGGAGCACCGAACGGAAACAGCCCGCGCCGATACCGAAAACAGCGAACCTGCGGACCAATCGGACACAAGCCAGGAAACCGCCCAGACCGTTCAAGTGCCGCCGGAAACAAAGATTGTTTCAGCGCCCTCGTCCGGCGGTCTCAGGCCCGCAACTGAACCGGACGAGTACCGTTCGATTCAGCCCACTCCGCCGTCCAACCAATCCAGTGGCGGGGGATTTTTTCAGTGGCTTCGTTCTGAACCGCCGCCCGCCACCACGCAGGCAACGCCGGCGCCGCCGCAAAACATTTACCAGACGCCGCCGCCGGCGCGTGTCGTTCAAGCGGCTCCGCCAGTGTTTCCGCGGTATGCTTATTTGTCGCCCGGCAGGCCGGCGGCAGGAAACCGTCGCGCGGCATCCGCGTTGTTTGGACGCGCGCGCGATTATGAAGCCGAGCGCAGATTTACCGATGCCCTGGAATATTATCGGCAGGCCGCGGGCATGGATCCCGGCTGGTTCGAGGCGCAATATAACTGCGGCGTCATGGCCTATCGACTCCGCGATTATCAATTCTCGTTGTCCGCCTATGAAACCGCCCTGGCTATCCAACCGAATTCCGCCGATGCCCGTTATAATTTTGCGCTGGCGCTTAAGGCCGCCGGTTATGCGACAGATGCGGTGAATGAATTAAGAAAAATTCTCGCTGCCAATCCCGATGACGCGCGCGCCCATCTCGAACTCGGAAATTTGTACGCCCAAAAACTGCGGGACGTGCCGCAGGCGCGGGCGGAATATCTAAAAGTCCTGCAATTGGACCCGGGCAATCCCCAGGCATCGAATATTGAGTTTTGGCTGTCGGCGAATCCGCAGTGATTCCCGTGCGTTGAAACGTTAAAATGTTAAAACGTTGAAACGTGGTTAGACAGAATTAACAAAATGAAATGCGGGCCAATTCCTCTCGCGAAGTTCGCAAAGGCCGAAGGCTTCTGACAGATTGAACAGAGCCGCGCGAGTGAGCAAGCGGAGATCGACGCACCGACTCCCTCCGCAGTCGGGGGCTCTGTTAAATCAGCACAATGCCGGTTACATATGCCAGTTTGCCCGGCACATCGTAATCCTCCACCGAAAGATTTGACGCAGGGAGACGCGCTTAATATAAATATCTATACATTATGCCCTCTCGCTCATCGCATCCCGCAAAGTGCCAGTCTGTGTTCTTAAAAATTTTAGCTCTTTATTTTGCGCTTATCGCCATGGCAAGGGCAGGGGATGCCCAACCACTTTGGCAAATTGGAACCATCGATGCCAAAGACTCCGAGTTTGCGCTTGCTCACGGCGATTATACGAATTTTATCGAAAAATTTGGCAGCCCCGACTGTGCATATTATGTCGGATTGTCTGATCCGAAAACCGATTGGCCGTGTATTCTGCCCGGACCGTTTGATCGCTGGGCCGGCAGTTTCTACAACAAACGAAACGGAAACGAGTGGGACCAGATGAACACACTGCCCATTGGGTTTGTTCTCGATCAGGTCACGACGAACGGCGAAGGCACATTCACCATCACATTTTGCGACGCCAACCCCCAAAATCCGCCGCGCCTTCGTGTCACCATCAACGGAGTCATTTTCGAACGCGATCTTTTGCCCGGAGGGAGCGAAAAATCGTTGGACGGTGATTTCAGTATGGCGAAACCGCAAACGATTCAAGTGCCGTTCCCTGCGTCGTTGTTAAAGCGCGGTTACAATGAAATTGCATTGCGCGCCACTAGCGGAAGCTGGTGTTTATTTGATGCGCTGCAACTGGATGTGCCTGCAGGCACTAGGATGGCGCCTCCGGCGCAAACGGTGGTCCGGTCTGTTTCCACACCGCCTTATGCAGTTTCGCCCAATCGAAATAATTCGGCGACAATCCGCGTGGAAGTCTATCACGCGGGCGCTCCCGGTAAGATAGATGTTCAGATGGGAGACGCCGGAGTTCAAAGGCGGGAGGTTCAATCGGGTTTGCAAGCGTTGGAAATTGCCGCGCCGGCCTCGAAATCGGGAGAAGCGACGCACATTCGCGTTAGCGCCGGTGGCCAATTATTATACGAAACAGACCAGGACTTGCAGGCTTCTCCGCAAGTCACCCCGTCCGATTATGTGGACGTATTTATGGGCACGGCGCATTCGCGTTGGATGATCGCGCCTGGGCCGTGGATGCCGTTTGGCATGGTTAAAATCGCGCCCGATAACCAACCGGAAAGTTGGTGTTCCGGTTACGACTATACTCATGAATACATCGACTGCTTTAGCCATATTCACGAGTGGACGATGGCGGGACTGGGGATGATGCCAACTGTGGGGCCACTGCGGACACATCCCGGACTGGACGGCACCGGCTATAGTTCGCGCTTTGACAAGTCCACCGAACACGGCGGAATCGGGTTTTACGACGTAATACTCAAAGACAACGGGATCAAAGTCGAACTGACTGCGACGACGCGGGCGAGTCTGCAGCGTTATACATTTCCCGCCAGCGACGACGCGCGCGTGATGATTCCGTTTCTCCTTCCAAACGAGTACCGGACGCACATTTTGAGCGCAACGGTCCGGCGAACCGGCGCAAATGAGATTGAAGGTTCGATTAAAACCGATGTTCCCGGCCCATACGGTTGCGACCAAAATTACACGCTGCATTTTGTCTCACAGTTCGATCGGCCGTTTGGCGCGTTGAGCGGCTGGGAAAACCAGGCCGGCGCCAACGTTATTATCAAGCCTGCGCACACCTGGTCCGGCGAAGGATTAAATAATTGGAAGGGGCCAAAATTATTTTCGAATGTCCAGGACCTCGACATGTCGGGTGATTGCGGGGCGTTCGTCAATTTTAAAACGATCGAGGGCGAGCAGATCGAGGTTCGCACCGCAATTTCACTGGTCAGCATTGACAACGCCCGGCAGAACCTGAAAGAAGAATTGTCCCGGCCGTTTGGGTGGAATTTTGCCGCAGTTGTGCAAAACCAGCGGAAGGCCTGGGACGAATTGTTCGATCGCGTGGAAATCGAAACGCCAAACGCTCGCGAAAAAACGCGTTTTTATTCGAATATTTACCGCGCCTTTTCGGGTCGAAACATTTGGAGCGACGACAACGGCCAATGGGTGGATCCCGATGGGCGCGTGCAAAAGCTTCGCAATCCCAAAAATGTCATGCTGGGATGCGATGCGCTCTGGACAACCTTTTGGAACCTCAATCCTCTGATGAATTTAATGGCGCCGGATTGGTCGGCCCGTTGGACGAAATCCGAGCTTCAACTCTACGAGAAATGCGGTTGGCTCGCCAAAGGTCCCGCCGGCCTCAAATATATCAGTGTCATGGTCGCCGAACATGAAATCCCCCTGATGGTGGCGGCTTATCAGGCGGGTATCTCGGGACTGGACCCGGAAGAAATCCTGGCTGCGGCGGTCAAAATGCAAACGTCCATGCCTCAGTCCACGCCGGGCGGCGGGAAGGTGGGTAATGAGAATCTCGCGGGATACCTAAAGTACGGCTATGTGCCAGTGGACGGTCCCCTCAAGGGCCATCCATCAAATACTTTCGAATATGCTTACGACGATTGGACGGTCGCGCAACTCGCGCTCGCGCTGGGTCATAAGGAACTGGCAATGAGATTCTTCGAACGTTCGCAGAATTGGCACAACTCATTTGACGTAGAAACCGGTTTTGCCCGTCCGCGCAAATCGGACGGCGAATGGCGGACGCCATTTCAGCCGATGGGCGAACCATCCGGCCCCACGGACTTCACCGAAGCCAACGCGTGGCAATATACCTGGTTTGTGCCGCAGGATGTGCCGGGTTTGATTTCAGCCATGGGGAATGATCGTTTCGTTAACCGGCTCAACGGGGCATTTGAAGCGATGGTGCGCGCGCGATTCAACGCTACGACTGGCATCAACCAGGACTATCAAATCAACCAGGGCAATGAAACCTGCATGCACGTCTCCTGGCTTTTCAATTGGGCAGGGGAGCCGTGGCTGACCGAGAAGTGGACGCATGACATTCTCGAGGCCTATTACGGTTACAATCCGGCGGACGCCTATTTAGGCGATGAAGACCAGGGCCAGATGGCATCCTGGTTCAATATGTGCGCGATGGGTTTATACCAAACCGACGGCGGCTGCCGGGTGGATCCGGTCGATGAGATCGCCACCCCGTTATATCCAAAAATTACGATTCACCTGTCAAAAAAATATTACGGCGGCAAAACGTTCACGATCGAAGCGAGAAACCTGTCTCCGGAGAATATTTATATACAATCAGCTACATTCAACGACAAGCCCCTCAACCAATGGTGGATCCGGCAAAGAGATGTCCTGAAAGGAGGAGATCTTGTCCTGACTCTCGGCCCTCAACCAAACGAAGATTGGGCCAAAAATTGTCCGCTGCCGAATCCGTGAGCGGGATTTAGGTTGCGCAAAAGACGTCAGCGTTCCAAATTCTTTACATGGCACTGACACCTTCCACGATGCTGCCGCTGGGCACGACAGCGCCTGACTTTGAGTTGCCGGATACAAACGGCGAGTTGGTTTCGCTCGCCGACTTCAAGGGCGCGCCCGCGCTCATGGTATGGTTCATCTGCAATCATTGCCCTTACGTGAAGCACATTCGCGCCGGTCTCGCCCAATTTGCCCGAGATTACGCTTCAAAACGTGTCGCCATCGTCGCCATCAATTCCAATGACGTGGAGAATTATCCCGAGGACAGCCCGGCGAAAATGAAGGAAGAAGTCAAGGCCGCCGGTTATACATTTTCATATCTCTACGACGAGACGCAGGTTGTTGCCAAGGCCTATCGCGCAGCCTGCACGCCGGATATTTATCTGTTTGATAAAAACCAAAAGCTGGTCTATCGCGGTCAGTTCGACGATAGCCGCCCCGGTAATGGTGTGCCCGTGAGCGGAAAAGACCTGCGTGCCGCGCTGGACGCCGTGCTCGCGGGCCAGCCGGTTTCCAGCGCTCAAAAGCCAAGCATGGGCTGCAACATCAAATGGAAAGAGGGCAACGAACCGGATTATTTTTAGCTCTTCGGCAGTTTTTCGTCCACCATTTCGCAGAGGACGTGTATAAGCAGCTTCTGCGCTTCCTGGATTCGCGCAGTGACAGTTCCCGGCACTAGCAGATCAACCGTCGCAATTCCTTTGGTGAACCCTCCGTCACGGCCCAGGAAGCAAATGCTCTCGATTCGCTTGCGTTTGGCTTCTTCAAGCGCCCGAACAACATTTTTGGATTTGCCGCTGGTCGTTAGGGCTATGAGCACGTCGCCCTTTTCGCCCAGGCCCCAGATCTGCCGCGCGAAAATTTCGTCGGCATGGTAATCATTGCAAACGGCGGTCATGTATTCGCCGTTGGCTGGAAGCGATATCGCCGGATAAGGCCGACGGTCGTCCCGGTATCGGCAGAGAAATTCCGTCGCCAAATGCGTCGCGTCCGAGGCGCTGCCGCCGTTGCCGCACACGAGCAATTTGTGGCCCGAAAGCAGGCAAGTTGAAACAATTTGAACCGCTCTTGCCAGGGGTTCTTCCAGCTTTTCCAATGTGCGCAGGCTCGCAATGGATTCTTCGATCGTTCGCTGCAATTGTGTCATTTTGTAAGCTTAAGAAACAACGCGTGTGCGGAAAAGGATTTTGTGTTTTGTGCGATGCTTTTCGCCTTGGAACAGGCGTGGTACGTGGTGCGTGGTGCGTCAAGAATGGCGGGAGATCGTTGCCATATACTTGACGCGCCACGCATCACGCACCACGAGCAACACATCGCCAATGCCGTTCCCGCTTGAAAATTTTGGGTCGTTGGAATAGCGTCTTCGCATGCCAATATACGAATTTCATTGCGAGAAATGCGGAAAAGAGAGCGAAATTCTCGTCCGCTCGGCGGATTGGAAAGGTTCCGAGTGCCCTCATTGCGGGTCAAAGAAGCTGTCGAGGAAATTCTCCACGTTTGCTTCCGGCAGTGGCGGTGGTTCTTCGCCCGCCGGCAAGAGCGGGGGCGGGGGACATTCCTGCGGCGGCGGCGCCTGCGGCTGTCACTAGTACGGCTGCGTAGCAGCGGACGTGAGTCCGCTCTAACTCATTTCGCGCATTGATCGCTGGAATTACGGTAATCTATAGCCGTATTAAACCGTCTGACGAAAATTCCCCCTCTCCCAGTCCCGACGCGTCGGGAGGGTGAAGGAGGATCTTTCAGTTCACGTGTGGGACATTCTCCACGTCCCCAGAATTGTCTTCTGTGCTCCTTTCGTTTAAAACATCTTCGTGCAAGTTCGCTTTCTTTGCGGTCCGGCCGGCAGCGGCAAGACGTTCCGTTGTTTGGCGGAACTTCGCGCATCGCTTCAGGCGGACCAGGAAGGCACGTTGGTTTTAATCGCCCCGAAACAATCCACCTTCCAGCTCGAACGTCAACTGCTGTCCGATGGAACGCTTCGTGGCTATACTCGCCTCCAGATACTATCGTTCCAACGCCTGGCGGAACTGGTTTTTGAGCAATTCAACGTGGCTCCGCCAAAGTTTCTCAGCGACGAGGGACGCGTCATGGTTTTGCGCGCCCTCCTGCTAAAGCATGAAGATGAGCTGAAGCTCTTCCGGGGCAGCGCGCGCCGGCCCGGCTTTGCGCAAGAGGTCAGCCGGTTGCTGGTCGAATTCCAGCAGCATCAGGTTTCCCCGTCAAAGCTGCGGGCATTCGCTGAAGGCCGGAAATTGCCTGCCGAACTCCGGGACAAGCTCATCGATCTGGCGCTGTTATTCGACCGGTATACCGCGTGGCTGACGGACAAGAAACTCCGCGATAGCAACTGTCTTCTGGATCAGGCGACGGAAATGCTTCGTGCCAATCTAAAAAATCCCGCCATCAGAATTGACGGGCTTTGGCTCGATGGATTCGCCGAAATGACTCCGCAGGAAATGGACTTGCTTGCGGCCATTGTGCCTTTTTGCCGGCGCGCGACGCTGGCGTTCTGCCTCGCAGAATCCGGGAATTTGAAAGGCGAGAATTCCTGGCTCTCCATTTGGAGCGCCGTGGGCAATACCGTGGAGCGATGCCGTCAACGGGTCGAACGGGCAGGCTGCAAGGTTGAAGTCACGATGCTTCCACGCGACCCGAAGAAAGACCGTTTCAGCCAAAGCAACACATTGCGCCATTTAGAAGCGCATTGGGAGGGCGGGGGAGAGGCCGCCAAATTTGCCGATAACGACCAAAGTGCGTTGCGGATCGTGGCCTGCCCGAATCCGGACGGCGAGGCGATGTTTGCGGCCCGCGAAATATTGAAATTCGTGCGCAACGGAAATCGTTTTCGTGATTGCGCGGTTCTGTTGCGCGATCTCGAGGGCTATCATAAGACGCTTTCACGAACGTTTCGGCGCTATGGCATTCCATTCTTCCTGGACCGCCGCGAGAGTGTCGCGCACCACCCGCTCGCGGAATTGACCCGAAACGCGTTGCGCGTTGTGGCCTTTGATTGGCAGCATGAGGATTGGTTCGCGGCTCTCAAAACCGGGTTTTGTCCGGCGCCGGAAACCGAGATTGACCGGCTGGAAAATGAATCGCTTGCCCGCGGCTGGCGCGGAAAACGTTGGCGCGAGCCGATTCAAATCCCAGGAGATAGCGCGCTGGAACAACGCTTGGAAACGCTGCGCCAAAAAATTGTTCCGCCGTTTGAAATTCTCCGCGCTGAAATTGTCGAATCAAAATTTAAACCCGATGGAAAGAAATTGGCCGGCCTGTTGCGGCGCTTTTGGCGGGACCTCGGCGTCGAAGAAACGCTCGATGACTGGAACGTAAAGAACTCAGGCGAACCGCGTGGATTCCGGGGACTCGCAATCCATGCCACTGTTTGGGACGAAATGAACTCGTGGCTCGACGATGTGGAACTCGCGTTTTCGAGCGAGGTCATGCCATTGCGTGATTGGCTGGCGGTAGTGGATGCAGGTTTGGCGAACCTGACAGTTGGCGTGATTCCCCCGACGCTGGACGAAGTGTTAATTGGCGCGGTCGATCGCGCCCGCAACCCGGAATTGAAATTCTCACTGGTTCTCGGCGCCAACGACACGATTTTTCCAGCCGCTCCGGCGCCCACCGCGGTTCTCACTGACACTGACCGTGATGAGTTGCACCATTTGGTTTCGCTCGGCCCGGACTTGCGGGACCGGCTGGCGCGTGAGCGTTATTACGGCTACATCGCTTTCACGCGCGCCAGCCAACGGATGATTGTGACTCTGGCCCGGGGCGATGCCGACGGCCGTCCGCTCAATCCATCACCCTTTATCGCACAACTGCTGAGTCTGTTTCCGAAACTCCAAACCGAAAATTTCGACGGGCGCATCGGGCTCACGCAGGCCGAGAGCGTGAACGAACTGGTTCCGTGCCTCCTTGAAATTGAAAAAGCAAAATTAGCCGGCAGCCCCGCATTTCACGGAGATGCTCTCTCCGGAGCGCTCAAGGCATTGGACGAACTGCGGGAGCCCGATCCCTCAGAACGGCTTTCGACCGTGATGGCCGAAAAACTCTATGGACCCAATTTCAGAACCTCTGTGAGCCGGTTGGAGGAATTCGCGCAATGTCCGTTCAAATTCTTTGTCCGATCCGGGCTGAGAGCGGGAGAAAGGAAGCTTTTTGAATTGGACGCGCGCGAACGCGGGACCTTCCAGCATGACGTATTGAAAACCTTTCACGAACAGCTCGTTGCCGAAAACAAGCGCTGGCGCGATTTGACACCCGCGGAGGCGCGTGAACGTGTGGGTCAAATTGCCGTCCGCCTGGCGGCGGAATTTCGCGACGGTCTGTTGCGCGACTCGGCCCAAACCCGGTTTGCCACCCGGGCAATTACGGAATCATTGCAAAATTTTATCGAAGTGATTGTGTCCTGGATGCGCGAGCAATATGAATTTGATCCGGCGGCGGTTGAATTGGATTTTGGCGAAGAGCATTCGCCTTTGCCGGCTTGGACCATTCCACTGGACGGCGGACATGAATTGTCATTGCGGGGCAGGATTGACCGGGTGGACTTGTGCCGTGAATCTCAGGGCGGGACTGGCATGGCCGTGGTCCTGGATTACAAATCCAGCCGCAAAAGATTGGACCCGCTTCTGGTCGAGAACGGCATCCAATTGCAACTGCCGGCGTATTTGAGCGCGTTGTTGCATTTTGTGGACGTGCGCCGGGTCTTTGGCGTTGAAAAACTGATTCCTGGTGGCGTCTTTTACGTGAACCTGCGCGGTCAATACGATAATGGGAAAACCCGCGGCGAAGTTTTGTCAGATGCGGCCAGGTCCCGGCGCGCCGCCTATCGCCACACGGGGCGGTTTGATGTTGGGACGCTGGACAAGCTGGATTTGGCGGGCAAAGCGGACCAATTCAACTACAGCCGAAAACAGGACGGAACATTGCACAAACGCTCGGTTGAGGCCCTGGAGCAGGCGGACTTTCGCGCATGGCTGGAAGGCGTCGAATCACAACTACGCCGCATCGGAAATGAAATCTTTTCGGGCAACGCCCAGGTGGACCCATATCGAAAAGGCCACGAGACACCCTGCGACTATTGCGATTACGCCGCCGCCTGCCGCATCGACGCCTGGACCCATCGCTTCCGAATGTTAACCGCCAAAGGCCCGGCCTGACTCGTGATTTCCGAACTTCCCCGCGAAAACCTTCAAAATCCCCAATAAAAGCGCACTGTTTGCCTTCCAATCGAGCTTCGTTTCTTGTTTCCCCGCCTATGCCCAAAAAATGTGCGCATGGCTGTTCTCAGCCGCCGCTACGGCTGCCACGCTGGAGCTCAATAATCCAAAAATGTGTCACGGTCGGTCTGCGCCTTCGCCTCCTTTGCGTCCCTTGCATGAAAATCTTCTTAGTATTCGTAATTCGCAAATTGCGGCCCTCGTGGTCCCACAGAATGTAGCGAATCTGTGTTTCATCTGTGTCCATCTGTGGCTAAAAAATCCGGAATCTCCGATCCGTGTTCCACGATAGGCCTCGTTTCCTCAAAATCCGCGATTTTCCCAGCAAAACCGCCATTTCCGGCTTCGTTTCCATGTTGCATTCCCTACGCCCAAAAAATGTGTAAGGCCTGTCGTACCTGCCGCCGTCTCAACCGAACAAATCCAGTTGAGGCGCGGGGGCGAGGGTCTTCAACTTGTCTCGGTCCCGATTGCGCCGTGCGCGCACGTTGCCTTCGGGGGTTAATTCGGACTCTTCAAGGTTGTGCAGGATTTCCTTTGCGCGTTCGAGGACGGCTTTTGGAACACCGGCCAGTCGCGCGACCTGGATGCCGTAACTTTTGTCCGTGCCGCCGGCTACGATCTTTCGAAGAAACACGATTTGGTCGCGCCATTCACGGACGGCCACGTTGAAATTTTTCAGTCGCGGCAACCGCCCCGCCAACTCGGTCAATTCGTGATAGTGCGTGGCAAAAAGGGTTTTTGCGCCGACCTGATGATGCAAATGTTCGACGATGCTCCACGCGAGCGACAGGCCGTCGAACGTGCTCGTGCCGCGGCCAATTTCATCCAGGACAATCAGGCTGCGAGGCGTGGCATTATTCAGGATGTTCGCGGTCTCGGTCATTTCGACCATGAACGTGCTTTGGCCGCGCCCCAGGTCGTCGCTCGCGCCGATGCGTGTGAAGATGCGGTCCACCATATCAATCCTGGCCTCGGCCGCCGGCACAAAGCAGCCCGTATGCGCGAGCAGCGTGATGAGGGCGACCTGCCGAATGTATGTGGATTTGCCCGCCATATTTGGACCGGTAATCAGCGCGATTTGCGGAGACTCTTCCGGCCCCGTGCCTTTGCCGGAGCCAAGAGATGTGTCGTTCGGCACGAATCGTTCCTCGCTCAGGGTTCCTTCCAAAACCGGATGCCTTCCGTCTCGAATATTCAAAACGCCCTCATCTCCAATCTTTGGCCGACAATAGCCGTGAAGGCGCGCGATCTCGGCAAATGAAGCCAGGACATCCAGTTGCGCCAGGGCGCTTGCCGTCTCCTGGATGTCTCTCAAGCAGCCGAGGACGCTTTCGCGAACACGCTGGAACAGTTCGTATTCCACCTTTAAGGCGCGTTCCTCTGCTCCGAGAATTTTGCCCTCCATTTCCTTCAGCTCAGGTGTGATGTAACGCTCGCCAGTGGCGATGGTTTGCTTCCGGATGTAATGGGCCGGAATTTTGTCGAGGTTGGCTTTGGTGACCTCGATGTAATAACCAAAGACGGAGTTGAACCGGACCTTCAAGGAGTTAATTCCGGTCTTTTCAATCTCCTGCTGCTGCAGTTTTGCGATCCAGTCCTTGCCGCCGCGCATCGCCTCACGCAACTCATCGAGCGCGCCGTCGAACCCATCCCGAATCATTCCGCCTTCTTTTACGGCCAGAGGCGGTTCATCAACAATGGCCTTGGCCAGCGTTTGCACGAGGGCGGGCAGTTCGCAAGTTTGGGAGTTTAGGGACTCAATCAGGTTTGGATGCGGAGGGCGAGCGCCCGAAACGTCTTCCTTGATCAAAAGCGAATCCGAACCGGAATCGACCAGGTTTGAGAGGATTTGCTTAAGAGCCGGAATTTGTTCCAGGGCAACTCGCAGGGCTATCAGGTCGCGCGCGTTGCCGGAACCGGAACTGAGACGGCCAATCGTCCTTTCCAGGTCACGGACCTGGGCCAATTGCGCCCGGAAGCCTTCGAAACCCGCTGAATTATCCATGAAAGTTTGGACCGCTGCCTGGCGTTGTCGAATCGGCTCAACCGCCGAGAGCGGCTGCGAAAGCCAATTCCGAAACAGCCGGGCGCCCATGGGCGTCACTGTCCGATTCAATGCTCCGTAAAGGGACGCGTTGCGCGAAGCGTCGTGGCGCAGAGGTTCAAGAATTTCCAAATGACGGAGCGTCGTGTAATCCAAAGTCAGAAAATCCGAACGCTGATAGAACGAAATGCGAGTCAGATTTTTTGCGTCTCGTCGCAAATGCTGCGTCAAATAGTGCAATGCGCCGCCGGCCGCGCCGGTTGCGGCGTGCCTGTCTTTCAGGCCAAAGCCGTCCAGCGACGCCACTTTGAGATGGTCGCGCACGGTAAATACGGCCGTCTCGGGCGCAAACGTCCAATCATCATAACCGTTGACAATTTTGAACGCATCCCGAAGGCTGTCCCGAACGGAGGTCTTCTCCGCCGGAAAAATAATTTCCGCCGGGCGCAACCGTTCCATTTCCGCTAAAAGCGCCGTCTCCCCGTCCAGCTCCGTGGTCAAAAATTCACCCGTCGTCAAATCCACGAGAGCGAGCCCGAAGAGTTTGCCGTTCGGATAAATCGCCGCCAGGAAATTATTCTTTTCCGCCGTCAGCATTCGCTCGTCAAAATGCGTGCCGGGGGAGAGAATTTGGGTAACTTCACGTTTCACCAGTTTGCCCGGGCGCGCTTCTTCCAATTGCTCGCAAATGGCCACTTTGCGTCCGGCGCGAAGGATTTTGCCGATGTAACCGTTCGCCGCGTGAAATGGCAGGCCGCACATCGGCACCCCGTTGCGGGCGGTCAGCGCCAGGTTGAGAATTTGCGCGCCGGTCTGCGCGTCGTCAAAAAACATCTCGTAGAAGTCTCCCAGCCGAAAAAGCAACAGGGCGTCCCTGGGCAATTCGCCCTTGATGCGGCGATACTGCGCCATCATGGGCGTCAATTGGGATTCGGCATCAGCCATCACAAAAAACTAACAAAAGTCGTTGAAGCGTTGAAGCGTTAAAGCGTTGATGCGCGCTGAATCTGTGAATGTTGAGCAATTCGCGAATCATGGACGGCGGCCAACTGCTGTTCCCTCTCCGCTCCCATCGGATGAGAGGGGAGAGGGTCAGGGGGTTCCGGGGAAAATTAATCCATCACGGCTGCAAATCTCAGCCCCCTTGTGCTGACCCGCAGTTCGTCAAAGCCAAAGGTCTCCATCACCAACGCATAAATTAAAGCGCCGGTCATGATCACGTCCGCCCGCGATTTTGGAAGTCCGGGAATTTCCTTCCGCCTGGCAAGGGGCAAGCTCCACAACGTCTTCACATGGGATTGAATTCTTCCCAGGCTCAGGCGCGTGCCTTCAATCTGTTCACGATCGAAACGGTCGGATTTTAGCTCCATTCGCGCAAAAATCGTGGCCGTGCCGCCAGTCCCCGCCAGTTGAACAGGCCCCGACTTTTTTTCACGCTGCAAAACCAGCTCCAATTCCGGGCCGATTTCCGTGCGTAAAATGGAGGCGACCGAATCACGGCATTGGAGGAACTCGTCAGGCGCGGGCGGGTCGCCGTGCGGAAACTTTTCCATCAGCCGGACGGTGCCCAGCGGGAAACTGCGCGCAAAGCTCTTCCGCCCGCTGTGGCCGAGGATAAATTCCGAACTGCCGCCGCCCACGTCGAGCAACAGCAATGGGGTTTTCGCGAGATCGGTCCCGCTGGTGGCGCCCTGAAATGCCCAATCGGCTTCCTGCTCGCCGGAAATGATTTCCAGTTTCAAGCGGCTGGCATCGGCAATCGCGGAAGCGAGTTCGTCAGGATTTATCGCGTCCCGGGCGGCGCTGGTGGCAAATACGCGGACCGTGCGCGCTTTTTTCCCGCGCGCCGTTTCCGCAAAGTCAGCCACGGCCTGTGCGGTCTCTCTGATGGCATCGGGTTGCAGGCGATGCGTCTCGTAAAAGTTCTTTCCCAGGCGCGTCTGCCGGCTTTCTTCAAGGACAGGATGTACATCATGGCCATCAACATCGGCCACCAGCAGTTTTACCGAATTGGTCCCAACGTCTATGACGGCGCGCCGCACGAGTTTCATTCGGGCCAATAGACTACAAAAACACTCCCAAAATTGAAGAGAAATCAGGACTCGTTTATTTTGTCATCGCCGGCCGCGGTCGCGGCTTATGAAATGCGAAGATGTCCGTCTGATGCCGCAGGCCCGATTTGGAATGGGCGCTTTTGCTGGTCGCCACGTGGTTGCTCAAATCAGGGGACTTGCCCGTTTGAATTTCTTCGACCAGATCAGCGACGCTTTGAAGGACCCGTGTGGGCTGATAGACGTAATCGCCTAGGTCCTCGAATCTGGTTGACCCGCTCAGGACCAAATACGCGTGCATTCCGGCTTCGACGGCGCCACGGATATCGGTCTCCATCGTATCGCCGATCATCACAACCTCTTCCGGCTTGCCGAGTGCCAATTCGGCAAGTTTCCGGCGCGCGCGATGAAACATGTATCCGTTCGGTTTGCCCAAATAATAGGCGCGGCGGCCCGTGCTGGCCTCCAAAAAGGCCGCCGTGGCGCCGGCACCGGGCCGGGTCTTTTCACTCGAAACGGGGCACCAATTGTCCGGATTCGTCGCCAGCAATCCCGCTCCGCGCTCGACGCACTCATGAGCTTTCGCCAGCCGTTCAGTGGTCGGCGCGCCTTCGCCGACGACCACGTAGCGCGGCCGAATGGCGTCATTGGCAATTTTGCGTTCGTGCAAAGCCGCCAGCAATCCGCCCTCGCCAATCACAAATACAGTGCAGGACGGATCCGTTTCGTTCAGAAAATCCGCGGTGTTCAACGCCGAGGTGTAGAAATGGCGCGCCGACAGGCCGTGAATCCCAAGATGTTTCAGGCGCACCGCCAGGTCTTCCGGCGTGGGCGCGGAATTGTTTGTCAGAAAGAGAAAGGGAACGCCGGTGGCCATCAATGCCTGAACGAACTCCACGGCGCCGGGAATCAATTGGTTTTCCCGGTAAATGACCCCGTCCATATCAATTAAATAACCTGTTTTCATTTGGTTAAAAATGGGAATTGAGAGACGTCTGGTTCTGCGCTCTCCTTGTCGAGCTGATTCAATCTGCCTGAAATGTTTAAAAAGTAAAGCGCAAACCTCGTTCGAAAGAGAAAAACTTCCTTTCGGGGCGGCAGGAATTCTTCCAGCAGCTAATTACTCACGTCGTCTGGCTGGTGCTCACTTAATCCCCGCCACTCCCACCGCACGATCATCAACGGCCGCCGGGTCAAAATTCCATCGCGCCGCCAGCCGCGCCACTCTCTCGACATTTCGCGCGGCCACACTTCGCGGGCACGGTTCGCCGTAACCAACGCACTTCAGGCCCAACTCGATTTCCGGCATCGTTTTCGGCCCCTGGTTCCATACCGTTCCGCCCGCCCATGCGTACGCCCGTGTTACATAACCGTCATCCAGACGCGCCCAAGCATGGTGATGCGGGACCCGCTCGGCGTGAAAAAATTGCACGTGACCCAGCTTGCGGCTTAGTGACACGAGAAATCGGAAACATTCATCCACATCTTCATCGGGAGTCGGGATTGCCAGTCCGGTAACGATCACCCAGCCGTTTACGCGCGGACTGATAAAGAATTCATGTTCTCCGGCCATTCCTTCGGCCCATGAACATGGCGCAAACCGGCTTAAGCCCAGGGCACTCCGGACGCGTTCGGGTGTGGCCGCACGAATTGCCAGCCAGCAAGCCGGACGTTGTGGAAACATCGAATGCGCCGGAACGCGCCCGCCGGACGTTTCTTCCGCCGTACGGGTGCGGCGATGCGCGTAGATACCCACGAAAAAAAGACATGCCATGGCCAATCCCAGTAAGTGCACGATTAGCATCATTATCACGGCCATGTCATTCTGCGCCGTTGAGCCCATAAGACCAATCTAAACCCGTTCGCCTCTGTTTCAACCAAAATCTATCAATTATCGAGCCGCTCTATCGTTCGTTCTATGCGTCGTTTGACCCCAGTTTCACGAGGACTCGTTCTTAATCCAATTCAGATATTTCTGCGTCCCGCCGCTAAGCGGCAATGTCAGAATTTCCGGCGTGTCATAAGGATGCTTTTGCAAAATCAATTTTTCCAGCGCTGCCAATCGTGACTTTTGGGTTTTGAAAATAATCAGGATCTCCGCGCTCGTCTCGAGCTTTCCTTGCCACCGGTAATGTGATTCAACGCCGGGCACGAGATTAGCGCACGCGACCAAACGCGCCTGTAGCGCATTCCTGCCCAATATCCGCGCCGTTTTCAAATCCGGCGCCGTGACCAAAACAATCGCAAAGCGGTCGGCAGACTTCATCGTTCAAAACTACGCAATCGAATCGCTTCTGCCAAGCGCCGGAAACCCTTAAAACGAATAGTTCAAACTTAACTTAACGACGGGCCAAAATTTAAAGTCATTCGCGTAATGTTGGATTTTCGCTTGTTCGGTTTGCTGATCAGTCTGCGTAATTCCTGTCGCTGTGAAAAAGACCTTCGGGTCGCCTGTATATATGACTCCCAATTGCCCACCCAGCGATACGTGATGCCCATGGTCAAAGTACAAATTGCCGCCCACAGTTAGATATGCGTTCTCAGCTCCCTGTTTGATAGAAATTATGGGGTTGCCATAGGTATTTCCGTTGATCGTGATCGTATCACCCGAACTGCCTGAAAGCCGGTTCTGATTCAATAGCGCTCCAACGCTGATTCGAAATGAACTGCGTTTCCACGGATACACGTTCAACGTCAACGGTTCCGATTGCAGGTGAAGATGGATACCATAGGAGCCGCTCTCAATGGAGCCGTGATACGTGTAAATAAAAGTGTCGAAAGCGGCGCCAATCCCCAGGTGATCCATAAAACGCCAATCAGCGGCGCCCCCGTACCCGGTTGTTCCAATTTCCGCACCAACTGTAAAGGGCTGAAATAGGGGCGGCGGCGGCATATAAACCGCGGCATTTGTGGTGTCTACAATGTCGTCCGCCCGGCAGGCTGCGGCGGTGAATATCAATGCTCCAACGGATGCGATTGCAACTAGGAGTTTATTTAGTTGATTCATGGCGTTTGGTTTTTAGGTTTTATGATTAGCCCGGTCTTTGAGGAGGCGCTCCTGGCTCAATTCGTTGATTTGTCGTTATTTTGGTTTTACTGTGTTACCAGTTTGGAATGGACACTCTGTGCCGCCCGCGCCACTTGCGTGGCGCCGCGACCCGCCTAATCAGGATTTCCTGCTTAATCCCTACTTCACGCCCAGCCTGTTCTGCAATTCTTCAATGACCTGTTCGTCCTGATTAAACACGCGATTGAAGGGCGTCCAATCCAAATAAGGCGGCCCGGCTTCTTCCGATTCAATTTTAATCTTATAGACCAGCGGCGTCTTGGACGCAATGGTGCATACGAACCGGGTCCGAACCTGAAAAGAGCGTTTTGCCGCGGGTTGTCCGAACTGGCGCGTTGTATAAACGCTGCGAATGTAACCGGAAGGCACGTCAATCATTTCCAAATCCGGGTAATAGCCGGTTACCGAATCCATCAGTTTCTGCCAGGCCGCGTCAGGTGCCATCGCCGGGTCCACCTGGATTCGCAGCCAATTATTCGCCGCATCGGACGTTTTTGTAACCTGCATGACTTCCTGTTGGAGCCGATCCGAGGCACAACCGGCCGTCATCGATAGCGCCGCGGCCAGAGCCGCAATTAAGGAAACTGACGCTTTATTTTTCATATGGATATAGGCAGGAGCGTTTGTGCGACGGTCTGCCCGCCGTTTGACTGCCATGTGACGTTTCTGTGTTAAGGTTAATCACGAATGCTGATTAAGGCATCTGATGCGGTACAAAAACCATGCATCCGGAAATTTGTCAATACTCTTTTTTAAAAAAAGATTCCGCAAAACTAACCCGCCTTCCGCCCGCTCTCTATGTGTGGCAAAAATGCAGTGAGCAAACCAATCAACGGCAAATACGCGCAGAGCTTAAACACAAAAATAATGCTGGTATAGTCCGCCAGCTTGCCCAGGGCCGCCGAACCAATGCCCGCAAATCCAAACGCCATGCCGTAAAACAATCCACTGATCATGCCGACATTGCCCGGTACCAGTTCCGTGGCATAAACCAGGATCACTGGAAATGCCGAGGCCAAAATCAGCCCGATGATGACCGTCAAGGCGGCCGTCCAAAATAAATTGACGTGCGGCAGCAGTAACGTAAATGGCGCCACGCCGAGGATGGATGCCCAAATAATGTATTTGCGGCCAAAATGGTCTCCCAGCGGGCCGCCCATATATGTCCCGGCCGCTGCGGCAAAAAGAAAGAGAAACAGATAAAGCTGCGACGCCGCCACTGAAACGTGAAATTTGTTTATCAAATAAAATGTGTAATACGATGAAAGGCTGACCAAATAAATATACTTGGAAAAAGTCAAGGCCACCAGGAGCCCCAGCGTGACGTAAACGGTCCTTCGCGGGACGGGTGCGCGATGCGTCGGGCGCGGTTTGTTCTTCAATTGAAACAAATGGTTCTTATACCATCGGCAGACTTTAAGAAGAAAGGCTGTCGCGGCCAGCGCGAGCACTGAAAATCCAACGATACTGCGCTGTCCGTGGCTGGTGATGACCAGCGCCGCCAATAGCGGACCTAACGAACTTCCCACGTTTCCGCCAACCTGAAATAATGATTGCGCGAAACCGTGCCGCCCGCCTGATGCCAATCGCGCGAGCCGGGAAGACTCGGGGTGAAAGATCGCGGAGCCGATGCCCATGAGCCCTGCGGAAACCAGGATCAAGGCGTATTGCCATGCGAACGAAAGCACCAGGACCCCGACAAGGGTAATCATCATTCCCACGGCCAATGAATACGGCCTCGGATTGCGGTCCGTGTAAAAACCCACACATGGTTGCAAAAGCGAAGCAGTGCATTGAAAAGTGAACGTAATGAGCCCGATTTGCGTGAAGCTCAGATGAAAAGACTCCTTTACGATCGGATAAATCGCCGGGATCAATGACTGGATCGTATCATTCAACAAATGGCAAATGCTGATGGCCAGCAAAACCGGCATTACGGTTTGTTCAGCCGTTTCGCGGGCGTGTGAAATGAGATTTTCTTCCTTTTGCATATGGCATGGAATCGCGCAGCCGCCGGAACCAAACGAGGACTGATGATCTGCGCGACGTTCAGTCGACCAGCCGTTTCGTCAGATTTCCGTAGGCGTCAATCCGGCGGTCACGCAGGAATGGCCAGTGGGTGCGCGTGACGTCCACAGTGGCCAGGTCCACAGGAACTATCAAAATCTCCTCCCCGTCAACTCCCGCCTTCGCCAGAATTTGCCCGGACGTCCCGGCGACGAAGCTTTGGCCCCA
>DASYYL010000091.1:0-15597 GCA_035933915.1 Verrucomicrobiia bacterium | reverse complement strand
TGCTCACTTTAGCTGGCTGCTGGACGTTCCAGAAATCACAACCACAGAAAACAAAAACCAAACAGAAAAACCATTTACACAAAATCCTTTACAAAACCCGGGCATGTTGAATCCCTTGCATTGAATTTTCTTTTTGAAGCCACTAATGACGCGGCTTTGGTTCGTTGGAATCGAGACCACCAACCTCACCGAGAAACTCTTTGACACCTGCAAAAGACCAAATTGACCTTAAAAGGCTCATTCCGTTGCGCCATTCCCCTCTGGCCCCGTCTCTACCCCTAAAACCGTGTCAACCTCCCAACCCCGTAAATGCAATGCCAGACCCAAAAACTCCCCATTCCCCTCGGCTGTTCTACTCTGTTCTACTTTTTGTTCTGGTACGACGGTGTTTTAACCCATTTTCCGGCGACGTCACCAAGATCTTGGGAGGAAGGCAGGAACGGTCAGAGCAATCGCTTGCTCGCAAAAGCTTTTCCGGAATGCGATTTCAAGTATAGTTCGAATTGCCTGGCTCTATTTTCGTCTTTGAATGCGCAATAGAACTCAAGCCGCCACGGGGCGAATTTAGCTGTATGGGGGCTGCCGCCCAGGTTGTGCGTCAGAAGGCGTTGCTTAAGGTTCTCAGTGAAGCCAATATATGTCTCTTTCGGATGGCTTTCACTTCTAAGGATGTAAACATAAAACATGCCCGTGCTCCGTTTCGCCAACTCAACTACGCAGGGCACGCTTCGCATCCAACACGAAAGTTTGACAGTTGAGTGTGTTGTGCCTTTCCATGGCCTGCCACGCGTAGCCCCCGAGGGCGAAGCGTGGTGCGCGCGGCGGGAGTTGAACCCACAACCTTTGGCTCCGGAGGCCAACGCTCTATCCAGTTGAGCTACGCGCGCGAGGCATGAAGAGAATAATCGCATTCCCTGGCAGGCACAATCCAATTAAAAATGGGGAGAATCAATTGGCTTTGTGACGCAGATCACATGTTGAGTTTTCCCGCAGCGCGGTTCGAAAGAAATCATCAGGCGCGTTTTCGATCACAAACTCCTTGTGCGGTTCAGGAGCCCCCACCTCCGTGAACGTCAAAGACAGGGTACGAATTGGTTTATCACGCCTCTACAGAGGAAAGGTTGCAGTTTGCAGCTGAATCATGGGAGTATGATCTTCATCGGTATGAATCGAATTCGGCTCTTTTGCATTGCCTTGGCGTGCGCAATGGTTCTCTTGCTTGGCGGCTCAAGGCCAGCGGTGGTCACCATCGCGCAGATCAGCGATACGCACCTGGGCGAAAGACATTCTCCGCACGCCGCCGAATGTTTGCGCGAGGCGGTGAACATGATCAATGCGCGCCATCCGGATGCCGTCATCGTTTCGGGCGACATTGGCGAGAGTTTCGAGGAACGCGAGCAGGCGAAAACGATTCTGAAAGGTCTGGCCGCTCCGGTCTATTGTGTTCCGGGCAATCATGATATCAAAGATACGAACGGACTTGCTCTCTACCGGCGGCAATTCGGTCCTGACTATTACAGTTTTTGGGTTAAAAATGTGGAGGTATTGGCGTTGGATTCTCAATTGCTTGGCAACTATTCGCAATTCGAGGCGAAATCTCCTCAATCCATGGTACCGGGATTGGAAGTGGAATCTCAAAAAATGTTGAAGTGGCTGGCCACACAGCCGAAGCCGGTCCATGACGAGGTCGTGATTGCGGTCCAACACATTCCTCTATTTCGTGATAATGGCTTTCCGGATGAGAAACCGTACTGGATCGTGGATGCGCCCTGCGCGCAACGTGAAGTTGAACTATTGCACGGACTTGGCGTCAAAGATTTGCTGGCCGGGCATTGGCATACAGGCCGCATCTTTCGCGAGGACGGCATCACTGTTCATGTCGCTCCGGCCACCAGTTGGCTGCCGTTTGGCGGGCAATTGGGTTTTGCCATGCATACCATCACGGCAAACGGCGACGTGCGCACGGAGTTTGTGCCGCTGGCGGATCAGTAATTTTGGGTTCGCCAATCCCGTCGCTCAATCCAGGTTCTTGGAGCAGCGGACGCCTGCTTGCGATTTATCGGCGTTTGATTCCAGCGCCGTGCCGCTGACTGAATTCTTTCTCCTCAATTGATAACTCCCATGCGCGATCAAGCTCAGTTCTTTTCAGCGAGCGATTTAACGGTTTGTTCCAATTGGTCCAAACGCCGGGCAAGAGAATCGTTCTGTTGCTTCAAGGCGGCGTTGTCGGCGCGCAATGCGGCATTTTCAGTTTGAACTTTCTCACTCAACCCCTGGATGGCGGCCAATGCAACGCCATCTTCGTCTACCGTGGCGATATGGTGATCATCCGAGCCCAGGGCAAATGCCTGGTAAAAGTCCTGGGCCATTGGGCCCATATGCCGCGTGCCTTCGTCCACTTTGAAGCTCCATTGGGTAATGGGCATCGCGGCAACTTTGGCCAGCACATCCTGCGGATTGACCGGGGCAAAGTTTTCTTTGGCGTTCCGGTCGCTGGTCGTGTTGAAGACCGTGGCGTAAATGCTGCCATTGGCATAAATCGTCCCGTTATTGGTGATGGTTACGACGAAAGCAGTGGAATTACCGAATTCAGCGATGAGCCCCGGACCGTTGGCCGACACGCTCAACGCGCCGTCATGGTTTGTGCCTGAGCCATTATTTACAACACGCAATGCCGGAGCAACATTGGTGGAACTGTTGTTATTTTGTATCCAGGCCACAGAATTTTGCCAGCCGTTGGAATTGTTGCCGAGCACATAAAGCGAAGCGGTTTCCGGGCTGTCAGGATTACTGGCCCAATTAATGCCTGTGCCGCCCGGCGCCTTGACGAGGAATTGGTTCTGACTCGTGCCGGCGACGCCGTTGAAGGTGCCTGCGATATAAGCGTCCGTTTGAGTGCCCGGCGCGCCAATGCGAGTAACGCCGTTTTCACCAGCGACGCCGTCGTTGCCGATGTCAATGTTGTCACTTTCGTTTTGTTCAAATTTGTCGCCGGCAAGAAAGCCCAACGCAATGTTATTGGTGCCGCCTGCGCCGGTCTGGAAACCAAGAAATTCCAATGCCCCGGCCCCCACCGCCGTGTTATCGTTTCCTGACGGGGGGCGTTGAAGGGCAAGAAAGCCGACGGCGGTATTATCGCTGCCATTTGTATCGAATTGAAGGGTTGACGCACCGACAGTCGTATTTTGGAAGCCGGTCGTGTCGTAGTTAAACGAGAGGGCACCAACTGCCGTGTTATTGGCGCCGACTTCCGTAAAAGGGTTGGTGGCAAGGGTGCCGGCGAAAAAGTCTCCGAGGCTAAGAGAAGAATACAGGAGATTGTCGCCGGCGAATGTAATTTCCGGCTGGTTCAAATTCAGTGGATCATTGAGATACAAATTGTTAAGGGTCACGTTGGGTTCATTGTTGGTGATAATGGCTGAAGGCAATTGCGAAAACGAAACTGTTCCGCTCGTCACTTGCCCGGCCGAAATCGTTCCGTTCAGGTTGTTCGCTGTATTTGCAAGGGTAGCATAGGGCGTGGCCGCGAGGCTTTGCACCGGATTCAGCATAGCAAAACCGCTCGCGCCGTCATTGAACCAAATCATCAACTGCAGGTTAGTGTGGGTGGTAAAGACGTTTTCTGGAATGGCGGTCATGTTTGCGAGCGTTGTGTTGCCCAAAATGAGCGTAAACAATCCCTGGCTCACGCTCACACTCACGGCAGAGGAGGGTTCACTGCCATTGACGCTGGAGCCGTCGTTGCTCCACCAGGTGGTGTAATCGGTTGATGGCGGCGCAATGGTGATCGTGGGCGCGCTGCTATAGCCCGAGCCGGGAGTTAGAACGGTAATGCTCGTGACCGCGCCGCCGCTGATGTTTGCTTGGCCTGTCGCGCCCGAACCGCCTCCGCCGCTGAACGTCACGGTGGGTGCCGTGGTATAACCGCTGCCTTCAATGCTGACGGTGCAACTGCTGAGGAACTCGTTTGGCGAGACTCCGCCCATAGTGGCCGTGGCCGTGGCCTGCTGGCCATTGGTGCCGGTGGCCAATGCGAACTCAAACTGGCCGGTGCCATTGAAGTTCGTGCCGTTGTCGGTGACGCGGCCCTGGTAGGTAAAGGCCGTGCTTTTGGCATAAGCTATTGATATTAAAAGGTTTAGCACTGCTACAGGGAGGCAGGCAGCAAGGGCCCGGAGCGTGTTTTTCATAAGTTTTATAAGGCGTTAGGCGACTATAACTGACGCCGAAGTCTCTCACGATGACTTTTAATAGTCAAGCTGAAAGTGCCGGTATGTAGAAATATGCTGGCATAGTACTAAATGCTCCCGCGAACTAAATACTCATATCGCGAAACGAAATAGGGGCCAACCCGGCGGTTGCTATGATGCGTAAAACCGAAGCGCTCATAAACTGCCCGCAATTTCGGACGCGATGCTTCGCAATCGAGCCGCAAATAAACTTTGCCAAGGGCACGGGCCCGCGCGACTGCCCAATTCAACAAGGCCGATGAAATCATGCCGGCGGCAAATCTTCTTTTCACCGCGAGGCGGTGTACGAACACGGACTGGCCCTGCGAGACGTCCGGCCAGAATTCTATATCCTCAAGCTGAAATTTCACGACGCCTGCGACTTCGCCGTCACACTCGGCAATAAAGAACAGTCCGGTGTCGACATCAGTTCATCGTCTCGCCACATAGCTTTGCCATTTGCTTCCAGCCATTGGGCTGCTTCTCGAAGAATTTTGGCAACTTTCCCGGTGTCCTGGGTTGTGGCCTGGCGAATGGACATTTCCATGAATCACAGTGAACCGGGCAGGTATTTCGGGTTAACGCCACGGCTATTCCTATATGAAATCGACCAGAAAATGAGACAGGAAATAAAAAGGTAACCAGTGCCGATCAAATAGACTATCAACCGGTGATGGTCAACCGCTGCAAAATCAAGAACACAAACGGCAATGCTGCAAACGCCAAAAAAGAAGGCGAATGGAAAGAAGCGATGGAATCGAAACCGCCTTGCGAGCCAGCTCGCAAGCCAGGCCTGCGGCCAGACAACGAAGATCGAGACTCCGACGGCGAAAAAGAAAGCCAGGGTCAACGTCTCAAAGGCCAGACTCGCCGCGCCCGGATTGCGCGCAAGAAATTGAATCTCATTAGGGTTACCGAACCAGGCGCCGGCGTAGCCGAAAAAGAGAAAGGCCAGCGTGCAACAGAATCCGAGAATCGGGTGGCGCATAAGATCTTAAGGCGCTACAGATTTGAACCCGTGCATTTTCATATACTTAATAGACGGAAATAAATCCCGTTTACTCCAGTCGAACAAATACAATTTGAAGTGCTTTTGGCCAGTTCCCATTGCGATTTGGAGCTGTTCATGGGCAAAGCCATCATTTTCCCGTCACCAGTTCCACTTCGCCGCCTTCGATGCCTCTGTGCCCGTCCCGGGCCTCGCAGAGAGCCTGTTCCTGTTTCCAAATGGCTTGAACGCTCTCGGGAGGATGGTCGGGTGATTTGACCCAGGTAAAAATCTCGACGAATTTCGTCTTGTCGTCATCCTCGGCGTACCGAACGACGGTGTGCGGTTGGGCATCGACCAAATGCCCACTGCGATAGACGTCCCATGCATGCGCGAGCAACGCCTGGAATTCCGCCTCTTTGCCGGGCTGGACGTGATAGGTGACCATCACCGTTTCGGAATCGGCCCTGGCACCCGCGGCGGAATTTGTCGTTGTGCAACCGGCGATTGCCAGAAGTAAAATTGCCAATGCTAAAATGTTGACAGTTTTCATGGTCTCAAAAACGGCAACTCTCTACCACTCATTCGGGAATGTTTCAAATTTGCTGCGTGGCGGGTTCAAAATCAAGGCAGATGATACCAGTTATACGGACTGGCAAAGGCGGGGCGGTCGGTGGCGATTTCCAGGGCCAGAATGGCGGTAACCATGGCGATGAGCGTGACGAATTTGAATGCCGTTCCTAAGCGGTCCAGCAAACGGTCCAGGCCGTAGACGAATAAGAGCAAAAACGGAATCAGCGCGCCAAACATCATTCGCCCGGCCTCAAAATAAGGATGGTCGCGTGAGGGATTGGGGCAATTATGAAAGTCATACATGATGGACATCAGGCCAAAAAAGGCCAACTCGGCAAGGAAACACGCCAGGGCCAATTGCAAGGCTCTCATTTGCGTGAGCGTGAGATTGGGCCGATGATCGGCGGCATTTTCATGATTAATTCCAACGGAACGGAACCTAACCGGCACAATTGAGGCAAACGCAGCAGCAAGCAAGACAAGTGACACGATCGTGAAGATGTTGTCCGTGCCGGGCAGGCATAGTCGCGGGCCGTGCCACCAAATTTCACCCTGCCAAAACGTGCCCAATTCGCCGGACAGGTATGTCCAAAGACCGGCAGGAGAAAAAATCGGGTGATGCCACCATTGGGTAAAAGGCTTGATGGTCCACCCCAGAAAATGGGCCTTGGGAGCAGAACCAGTGATGTCGCCAAAATGCGCCCTGCACCAGGCGATCCAGGCCAGAGACGGAAGCTCGGCGCAAATCAGGAAGCCTGTGAGCGCAAGCGCCGTTTCGCGTGATTTCCCCGACTGAATATCCCGCCGCGCCTTAAACAACACCACAAGCGTGGCCACCGCCAGAATGGGAATGTTCGTCATTTTTGAGAGGCACGTGGCGGCAAAAGCCAGACCGGTGGCGATCCCTAGGCCGGCGGACGGAGTATCAGTACGCAACCATAGAATGATGAGGAGAAACGCAATTCCGAAACAGATGGCGGTGAGAGTGTCGTTCCCGATTGAATAAAAAGCGCTTTGAGGCATGAATGCGAGGCAGGCTGGAACACCCAATTTGACGAACGAATTATCAGGTAAAACCAACCGCGCCGTCACGTAGGCCAGCCAAACGAGCGCGCTGACCAGCACAATATTAAAAAAGCGGAGCCAATACACCAGTCGCCCGCCGTGCAAACCGAACCATCCGCCGATGTGCCACCACATAGCGCCCAGCACATAATAGAGCGGCGGTTGCGAGATTTCGTAATTATATTCGGTTTCCCAAATCTCGCTTCTGGCGGCCCGGAGCTGACGCGCTTTTTCAGCCGGCGATGTCCAAAGCGGCGCGGGATATTGGTTGCCGGGGAATGCGTCTGCTCCCTCGTAAAATTCGTGGGAGCTCATGAGGCCGAGGTAGACGCCGGCGTTTGTGGAGATTAATTCGATTTGGCGCGGCACATCGCCACGCGCATACCTCAACACCAGATCGAAATGCATGCCTTCGTCCACGTTGTTAAAAAATGGAAATCCGGCGGAAAAAATGAAGACGTGAATCGCCGCCAGGACACACAGCAACAGGGCGATTTTCCTTTCGTGCAATTGAAAAAATGGCGCGGCAACCGGCTTGGGCGTGGTATTGGCCATTTCCTCTCAGGTCTGATCGGGCCGGTTGAATTTTACGCGATATCGAATTTTTTGCAGATTGCTCCCGTCTGATGCCATTTCGACTTTAAATGTTCCATCACGAGTGAAGCCCAGTGACTCAAAAAAACGCATAGTGTTGCTGTTCGACGCCAAAACCCAGAGCGTGAGCGCCTGGCAACCTCGCTTCCGCGCGTCCCCCAGGACGTGGTAACAAAGCGCCTTCCCGGCTCCCATGCGCCAATATTCGGAAATGGCATAGACCGCCGCAATCTCGTAAACCGATTTGGGATCAATGTCCTTGTCGCGCGCCGGGATAAGATCACAAAACCCGACAATGTCGTCGCTCTCGATGACAAAAACCAATCCTCTCGCTTGTTCAAACCGGCCCCGCCAGAACGTCTCGCGCTGTTTAGCGCTCCGCGCATTCAAAGCCGCGCCTGAGATTTCACCAGGAGGCGCCAGATGCAATGTGTCAATGCGAATGCGGGCGATTTTTTTTGCATCGGAGAATTTTGCAACCCGAATAGAGAACATGCGTGGTGGAGATTAAAATTGCTTCAATTCGATGGCAAGGATTGGTAGTGTATCAGTTTGAATTTTAGTTTCCGTTCCGGCCGGTTTCGCGTATCGTTTCGGCATGGCCAAAAAGACCGCAAAGCCAAAGAAGCCAGCGAAGCGCAAAGCACCCAAGATGGATGCCAGCCAGAGCGCGTTGCGCATCGTTGAATTGGCGACAGGTGGCAAGCTTGCACAAAAGCGTTCTTCTTAATCCTTCGGTTCTTCCCAGTCTCTGGGGTTGTCCCACAAACCGGGTGTTTCGGGATAGATTGGCGCTATCTGGTTAAGCTGCCGCTCAAATGCCTCGTAATTATTGTTGATTTTCATCAGGCCGACGACGGTCCCAAGATGAACCAAGACCGCCCGGATGCCTAAATCCTCGCTTAACCATTGGGTAAGCTTGTTGCTTGGACTGCCCCTCTCTGACCGTCGTTCCTTGAGTTTTTTTAACAATCCCGGCGCAATTCGCCTGTAGACCAAATTATTTGTGAGCTTTCCAAAATACTGCGGCAGCTTCATATCCGTCCTCAACTCCACCCCGTGCAATCGGCACAAATGCTTGAAATAATCAGCCGGAAACGTCTTGACCCATCGGCGCAGCTCGTCTGAAAGGAATTTTTTGAGCTGTTCCTCAAGGTCACGCCTTGGGCGTTCATATTGATAGCCTGTAGCCTCATCAATTAGGGCTATAATACCGACATGCGCTAACCCCCTCATCAGAATTTCGGCCTGTTGTGCCTTGTTTAGCTGTTGCGCTTGAAGTAGCTCTTGTTCTCGCGCCTTGAGCCAAATGTCACAGACTATTGGCAGCGCGGCGCCGTCGTATCCCTGCTCAATGTTGTCCCCGGATTCATATTCAAGCATCTTTAGGGGCCCATCCAGCAAATCATCAGTAATCAAAGGCTTCAATTGGCTTGGAGCCAGAAAAAGTGGCAAAAGGGCCCCTTGATTCCGCGCTGCTGCCTTGAGCCGTTTTGATGCACCGCTGCGAGAGCCCAGGATTGCGTTTGTCATGCCGTTTTCGCTTATGACCCTCTTCCCGTTATCCAGAACCGCACACGGTATGACACAGCCCCCAATATCCAATTCCCCCGGATAAGCGACTTTGGGCAGGGGGGCCCGTCTTCCAGCCTTTTCATGCCTTGCTAGTGCGGCGTTTCTGGCGATTTGTGTTCTTTGTTCCGGGGTCAAGGCCTTGGCTCGCGCCTCGCCCCCCAATGATTGGATTGTTTGTTGTTCTTCCATTTGCGCATACATCCTAGCATGCACCTGAAAGCATGTCAAAATATTTTTATTTCGTGCTTGCAATGCGTGCTTGCATGCATGACTTTTGGAGCCATGAACAGATTGAACACCGAAGAGCGAGCAAAAATCATTGGCTGTTTAGTTGAGGGGAACAGCATGAGGGCCACTGCCAGATTGAACTACGTATCCATTAACACCGTGGTAAAACTTTTGCGCGAGGCGGGCCGCGCCTGTTCCAAATATCAGGACAAGGTTTTCCGCAACCTGAACTGCAAGCGGCTACAGTGCGGCGAAATTTGGAGTTTCGTTTATGCGAAGGACAAAAACCTGCCCGAGGAAATGCGCGGTCAGGATGGCGTTGGCAGTGTTTGGACATGGACGGCCATTGATGCGGACACGAAGCTTGTCCCTTGCTGGTACATTGGAGCGCGAGATGCGAGCGCGGCATATCACTTCATGCATGACGTCGCGGGACGGCTCATTGGCCGCGTCCAATTGACCACAGACGGCCACAAGCCGTATTTGAACGCGGTTGAGGATGCCTTTGGCGCGGACATTGATTATGCCATGCTCCAAAAGATTTACGGTGTTGCGCCAACGGATAATGCTGAGATTCGTTATTCACCCGCCCAGTGCATGGGCGCAAGGCGGGCAGTCATCTCCGGCAATCCCGATTATAGGCACATTTCAACCAGCCATGCGGAACGGCACAACCTCACAATGCGGATGAACATGCGCCGATTCACGCGCCTGACAAATGGATTTTCAAAAAAGGTTGAACAGCACGAAAACATGATTGCCCTGTATTTCATGTACTACAATTTTTGCCGGATTCATCAAACATTGCGCGTGACGCCTGCTATGGAAGCAGGCGTTTCCAACCATGTATGGAACTTGCACGACATCATAGACCTATTGCAATAAAAGGCTTTCAGCCATTGCAAAATAAGAATTTTGGATTAAAATAAGGTTGTTGACATGTATTAATAGCTAATACATAATGCGTGAATAAAAGTGAGACAGAAGAGTGAACAAATTGTGTTTTGAGGTGTTTAATCCATTAGTAGGCAGGGTTCCTGCTATGATTAACGGTTGTATTTGGTAATTTGAACGGATAATATGAACAATAGATTCAAAACAGGTTTTCTTTACGGATCCTCTTCTTTCGCGGGGGGCGTTGGGAGCGTTTTGAATATTTATGGTCATTTTCATGACTACAATTCGTCTCACAATCCAGATGAAATTGCCATTGCAAACGACTGGAAAATGATTGGGCAAGATATTCGAGATGCTTTGGAGAACGCCAATGTAGCCCATGAGCGAAAATGTGCCGCCTGAACCGGCTCCGGTTCCACTTGCCGAAAAACTGCCGGAAGCCCCATCGAATCGGGAGCAGCGCAAAACTCTAGAAGAATTCATCCAAGAAAAGGCTCCAGATATTTTGGAGGCTATTCCAGTTGGTAAAAGACCACGGCTCGCAAAAGTCACAATTGAGGAAACGCGTATTTCGTATCGTTCTGGAATGCTTCCAGAGCCAGCCGAGCTGGAGGTTTTTAACACCCTAATTCCCAATGGAGCGGACAGGATAATGAAAATGACCGAGGCGCAATCCGCTCACCGTATGGATATGGAGAGAACGGTAGTGACAAGCCAACAAGGGCAGGAACAACGCGGGCAATGGTTTGGACTAATAATTGCCCTCTTCTTTGCAAGCTGTGGAACATATTCTGCATTACACGGTCAGGCTTGGTTTGGAGGAATAATCACAGGAACGACATTGGTAAGCCTAGTTGGCCTTTTCGTTTATTCCAAACAGCAAGCCAGAAAAGACCTATCCGACAAAAGGGAAGCGATGATGAATCCAATGCTGCCACGCGGGCCTGAGCCTGTCGCAAATCCCAAAGGCCAGAAAAATCGCCGCAAAAAATAATCAGGTTTTCAAACTGATACACTACCCAAGGATTCAGAGCATTGACAGTTGCTCAGAGGCGCCCGAGGATGGTGATTCAAGAACCGCTGCGGACTCGGCGTCGTCATATTTTGGACTGTTCATTTTCGGGTTAATCCAGCGCGATTTCAATGGTTCGGCAGCAGGCGCGACGTGCTTATATGAATCGCCCTTGGGGTTTAGCCAGACGTCATAATCCGCTGCCGCAACGATGAACGGCATTCGTGTGTGGACTTTTTGGACGTATTCATTCGCGGGAACAGTCATGATCACAAAGTTTTCGCCGCCATCTCTATCTTTGGCGGAATATAAGCCGGCAAAGCAGAACAGCCGTTGATCTTCGAATTCAAAGCGAAGCGGCTGCCGGTGGCCGGCGTAGTCGGTCCACTCGTAAAAGCCGCTGGCGGGAACCAGGCATCGGCGCATCTCAAAGGCTTCCCGGAACACCGGCTTGTCCATGGATTCACGTTGCGCATTCAGGAGCGGCGCCTTCGTCCATTTAACCTTTAGCCCCCACTGCATTTTCCGGGACGCTAATTTACTATTTTCAACGAGGATGACGGAAGCGCTCTGGGTGGGAGCGATGTTGAAGCGCTCCATGAAATAGAGTTCGAGGGTGCCAAATTCACGGGTGATGACGCGTTCCTGTTTTTTGGTCAGGGCATAGCGATTGCACATGCTCAGAGTTTAACACCGGTTTGCGCCGGGGCCACCAGTAACGTTGAATGACCGCCGCATCTGGATCGAGGCCGGGCAGTGATCCGGTGTCCCCGGAATGCGGCCCATTGTTTGGCGGCGATGAGTTTCTCGCAAGTGCCTCCGATAATTTCGCATTGGCCTTTGAATTTTGACAATGGTTGCGCGTTGGGGAGGGTCACCAAAAGATGATATTTAAGATGAGGGTCGCAATCAGGATGATGATGCCGAGGGCGAGCGGACTAATCATCGACTTGGAGCCATTCGGTTTGGGGCGGGGCGTCATTGAATAGACCAGGCCGGAGAGTTCCGTATTCGATTTCAATTGCCGCGTGGCCAGGGAAATCAGGATGGTCAGTGCGAAGCAGACGCTGAAGGCGAAGATGCCGATCAAAAAGTTTTGGGCCATTTCGCTGGCAACACGGTAGTGGACGCCGAGCCAGCCGCCTTTGATGCCGGGAATATTGCCATTCACCAGCGATGTTCCCTGGAGAACGGCCGCGCTGATGGTCCCGCCGAGCAATCCGAGGAATGCGCCGTGGCCGGTGGCGCCGCGCCAGAACATTCCGAGTAAAAACGTGGCCAGCAGCGGCGCATTCACAAAACTCGCAAGCAATTGAAGCATATCCATGATGTTGTTGAACTTTGACGATGCCAGATACGCGACGCTGATGCTCAGGAGGATGCCGGCGATGGTTGCGGAGCGTCCGACCCAGAGGTAATGAGTGTCCGATTTATTGCGCACGAGATAGTTTTGGTAGATGTCGAAAGTCCATACAGTGTTGAAGGCACTGACATTTCCAGCCATGCCGGACATGAATGAGGCGACCAGGACGGTGAATCCGATGCCTAGCAATCCGGCTGGAAAATAGCGCTGCATCAGAGCGGGTATGGCGAGGTTATAATCGGGTGTTCCATCGGGCGCCGTGGGGAGAAAGGAGCCATGGGTCGCAGTATTCAGCGCCATGGCTGCGAGGCCCGGCAGGACGATCAGCGCGGGGAAAAGCATTTTGGGCAGGGCGGCGATGAGCGGGGTGATTTGCGCGGCAGACAGGGAACGCGCGGACATCGCGCGTTGGACTACGGAGAAATTCGTGCACCAGTAGCCAAAGGAAAGAACGAACCCCAGGCCGGCCACCATTCCGCACCAACCGACGCCCATCGGGTTCCGGGCTGGATCGCCGGTGAATTGCCAAACGTGGGTCCACGCGCCGGGCGGAAAATGATGATCGGTAGCGGTCAAGGCCAGTTTTTGTTTGAGCGATTGCCAGCCGCCTGCGCCGCGCAAGGCCATGATCGAAAGCGGTGTGAGACCGATTACGAGCATGAAGAATTGCAGTACTTCGTTGTAAATCACGGAGGTGAGGCCGCCGAGAATGATATAGACGAATAGGACAAAACATGAAACGGCGATGCATATTCCGTAACTCCAGCCGGCGAGCGTCGAGATGAGCAAGGCGACAGTGTGAAGCGATATTCCGGAAATAACGATTGCGGTGGCCGCGAACGTGAATGAATTGAATGCGTGGGTTTTTTCGTCGAACCTGAGTTTGAGATATTCGGGAACAGACCGGACTTTTGAGCCGTAATAGAAAGGCATCATGAAGACGGATAGAAAGACCATCGCCGGGACGGCTCCAATCCAATAAAAATGGCTGGCCATGATGCCGTATTTTGCGCCGGTAGCGGCCGAGCCGATTACTTCCTGGGCGCCGAGATTGGTTGAGAGAAAGGCCAGGCCGGTGATCCATGCCGGGAGCGAACGGGTGGAAAGAAAACCGCCGCCCTGCTGCAGCTTGCGCCTGCCCAGCCAGCCGATGACGATGACAAGACAGAAATAGGCGAAGAGAATGGCGTAATCTGTCGCGGCCAGATGAATGTGCATGAGCGGGAAGGTAGAGGAATTTGAAGGAAAACTGAAATCATTCGGAAACGGTGAAAGCCGAACACCGAACAGGGCAGTGGAATGCGTGATTTGGAGATCGTTGAGGTTTTGCATGGATCGCCCGAATTGCCGCAAGGTCTTGGAGTGCGGTGGCCGTGACAACGCTTTGGATGCGGGCAAGACATCCAGATCGAAAGGCGCCACGCCTTTGAAAGCGGTGTCGTGCTCTGCTTGCCACCGCACTCCAGGACGCAAGCGCGGAATCTAAGGTTCATGGCTTCGATTGTACATCTCAACTGAGGGTCCCGAGTATCGGCGCGGGAGCGCCGCCCTGCCAGGACCTAATCTTGTATTTTTTCATTGTCATGCTATTAGTTGGAATAGGCATTAATCCTTAGTTCTCCATGAAGAAATTCGTGACGCCGCCGAACCGTCCGCAAGTTGCGTTGCTGGTTGAGTCTTCGCGGGCGTATGGACGCGGCGCTCTCTCCGGGATATCCCGATATGTTCGCGAGCATGGACCGTGGTCTATTTTTTTTCAGGAGCTGACCTTTTGTGATGATTTGCCGCCGTGGCTGAAGAATTGGCATGGTCAAGGAATCATCAGCCGCATGGAAAACCGTGAACTCAACGAGGTCATCCGGGGGCTCAGGATTCCGGCGGTTTTTCTGAGGAACACGGAATCGGACATGAAAATGCCGTCGGTGCTGACGGACAATGCGGCATCGGCGCGGGTGGCGTTTGAGCATTTGCAGGAACGCGGTTTCCGGCACTTTGGCTTTTGCGGATACAACGGCGCGGATTATTCGGATGAACGGCGCGACAGCTTTGTGGAATCTGTCGCCCGGGCGGGATTGAGATGCCATGTCTATGACGGGGCGGGGCACGGCCACCGGGCGAACACGGCGAAATATGAGGAAGAAGGCCTGCAAGACGAGGACCTGGTGGAGCGATGGATTGCGGAACTGCCCAAACCGATAGGATTGATGGCGTGCAACGACATGCGCGGGCAGCAGGTGCTCAACGCCTGCCGGGCAGCCGGCGTAGCGGTGCCGGACGAAGTGGCAGTCATCGGCGTGGACAATGAGGATCTGCTTTGCGATCTGTCGGATCCGCCGCTCTCGAGCGTCGTGCCCAATACTGAAAAGGTCGGTTATGAAGCGGCCATGTTGTTGGATCAAATGATGCGAGGGAAGAAGCCGTTGCCGCACCGGTATTTCATCGAGCCCAAAGGCGTGGTCACGCGGCGCTCTACGGAGGTCCTGGCGATCGAAGACCGGCAAATTGCGGCGGCGGCGCGTTTTATTCGTGAACATACCTGTGACGGCATTGACGTGGCCGACGTGGTGCGATTGACCGGGTGGTCGCGAAGCACGCTCGAGAGGCGTTATGAAAAGGTCACCGGCCATTCGCCCAAGCATGATATTTTGCGATTCCGGCTCAATCGGGCCAAACAGTTGCTCACGGAAACTGATTTTTCACTCGCCTATATCGCGGAAAAAATCGGCCTCACGCACACCGAATATTTCAACCGGATATTAAAGAAAAAGGTCGGCATGACGCCGGCGCAGTTCCGGGCACAATCTTCAGCCGCGAAAATCGCGGACGATTTACTGATGGCGAGCGAAAACGGCGCGCGGTGATGGTCGGCTGATTTGCGGCTTCGCCGGAGCCACGAATAATTCTTCGATATCCTGACGGCGCGATTCGTCCGTTAGCCCGACTTCCGCTATTCGGCACACGGTGAAGCGTAAGGCTTTGGAAATCAACGAAATGTTTCCAAAGGTCTGCACTACAACAGGGTTCAATGAAGCAGTTTGCCTTCTGGAGTAATCCTTGGGGGAGGCTGTTCGGG
>DASYYL010000017.1:0-69798 GCA_035933915.1 Verrucomicrobiia bacterium | reverse complement strand
GGTGGCCACCGGCCAAACGAAATCCATCAGCGGCCTCAAATCCGCGCTGGACCAGCCGGAATTTGTCACCGCCATCGGGTTGGCAAAATTTGGCTCGTTCAAAAGCCGCAAACGCGAGGGCAAATCGTTCGCGGCAGGCATCAAAAGCGTGTTCGGCCGGCTTTTGCAAAGATAATTTCAATCAAAACTCGTTAACCTATGAAAACGAATAATGATATTTCAACCGCGGCCGCGGGGCATCGGGCGGCCCGCTGCATTAGAATTTTTGGCGTGGGCGGCGCCGGAATCGTCCTGGCTGACGCCTTGAATCATGGCGAATTTTCCGGCGCGGACTTCTCCGCAGTTGACACCGACGCGCAATCCATCTGTGCGTCATCCGCTACGATGAAGGTCCATCTCGAGACGAAACTGTTGCGCGGCCTCGGGACCGGCGGCGATCCCGAACGCGGCAATGCGCTGGCTGAGGAACAGTTCGCCACGCTCAAGTCCGGCTGCGAAGGTGCCGAAGTGGTTTTTATATTGGCGGGACTTGGCGGCGGGGCCGGCAGCGGCGTAAGCCCCGTTTTGGCGCGCGCCGCCAAAGAAGCAGGCGCGCTGGTCCTGGCATTCGTCACCCTGCCCTTTTTGTGCGAAGGGAATCGTCGACAGGAACAGGCGCTGGCCGGCCTGGAGCGCTTGAGAAGCGTGGCCGACGGCGTGATATGTTTGCCAAATCAAAAGGCGTACAAGCTGATTGACGAAAACACGAGCGTGTTGGAGACATTCCGTATTACCGGCGGCCTTCTGGTCGAGGGCGTGCGCGGCGTGTGGCAATTACTGACGCGGCCGGGCTTGATTCAAATTCATTTTGACGATTTATGCGGGCTTGTCCGCGACCGCCATTCCGAGAGCGCTTTCGCGTTTGTCGAGACCGCCGGCGCGGCCCGGTCGCGTGAGATCGTCGAAAAGCTGTTGGCGCACCCGCTGTTGGATGAAGGCCGGGCGCTCGCGGGGGCGAATGCCGTGCTGGTCAGCCTGACCGGCGGCAAGGATCTGTCGATGGCCGAAGTTCATCGCGTGATGGAAAAAATCAACAGCCATTGCGACGGCGCCAAAGTCATTATGGGCGCGGCGATCGACCCCGGAATGGCCAACAAACTCTCGGTCGTGCTCATCGCTGCAAAGGATTCCGTCGAAAAAACTGAAACCGCCGCCGCCGGTCCGGCAGAGCCAAACATGATACCCGGCCTTGATGAAGGAAACCGGGATTCAACCGCTCCTCGTTTTGATCATCGGCTCCTGTCCGGCAATCCGCTGCCCGCCGCGGAGCGTCCCGGCCCACGCCCGGGCCGCATCCGCCGCATGGACAAAACAAAAATGCTCCAGGGACAATTGCCCCTGACCATCGTGTCCAAAGGCCGCTTCGATAAAAGCGAGCCAACCATCCACAAAGGCGAAGACCTGGATATTCCGACGTACATTCGCCGTGGCGTACCGTTGAACTAATGCAACCATTCGTCGTTTCCGAGAATCGGACGACAATTCCCCCTCTCCCAGCGGGAAAGGGCCGGGGTGAGAGAGAGTATTTCGGACACCAATGCTCTACCAACCCACGGACGCAAACCGCCCGTAGAAGAAGTAATCCGCAATCCGCAATCCGCAATCGGCAATGAAATGCCTTCATTCCGCATTCGCAGTCGCCGTCCTTTGCCTTGCCGTCTTTCAGTTCTCCGAAAACACCGCCGATCCGGATTTATGGTCCCACGTTTTCTTCGGGAAACAATTTATTCAAACTGGAAAGCCAACCACGATTGATTATTATTCGTGGACGGCTTATGGACAGCCGTCGTTCGACCACGAATACCTGGGCGAAGCCGTGTTTGGCCTCGCGTATATGTGCCTGGGCGGTCCCGGATTACTTCTCCTAAAAATCATTGTGGGCATATTGACGTTTGGCATTGCGCTTTCAATGGGTAGAGACGGCGCGCCACGCCGTCACCGCCCGTATAGCGGGCGGAATATCGCTTACACACCGGTTAGTCCGGACGACGACCTAAATTCAACAACAATGCTCGTCGCCTGGGCCTTTGGCGCGCTGGCTGTGGTGGAAATCTCCTTCGGATTCGCGGCGCGGCCGCAAATATTCACCGCACTGTTTCTGGCAATTGAAATGTGGCTGCTTCGCCGCGTTCACTCCGGAAATTGGCAATGGGCCCTGGCGTTGCCGCCAATGTTCGCCCTATGGTTCAATCTGCACGGCGGCGCATTGGCAGGTCTTGTTCTGGTCCTTACCGCCGCCGCGGCAACTTCGGTGCAAATTGTCCTCACAAAATTCGCGGCGAAAACGCCTGTGTGGTTTGATCCGGGCGTTCCGCCACGGACTGTACTCGCGCTCTGGATCTCCGCGATCATCTCGGCCGCGACGGTGGTTATAAATCCACACGGAGTTGAACTCGCACGATGGCTGGTTGTCAGTGTGCTCCAGCACCCTCCGGAAATTGAAGAATGGAACCCTACGACATTGGGATGGGACCATGCGGCGTTCTTTTTCTGCGCCGCGTTCGCAGCGGCGGCATTCATTCTGTCGCGACGTCAGCGCCAACTGTGGGAAGCCGCCGTGCTTGCAGTGCTGTTCCTTGTCGCCGTTCGCGCCGTTCGGAATACGCCATTATTTTGCATTGCCGCGCTGGCCATGGTTCCACCGCATTTGGCCGACGTATTGCTGCGGTTCCGCGCGTCCTGGCAACGATTTGAGGACCTATTGCGATTGCCAGCGGCCCAACGCGCCCTCACCATCATCCTCGCCCTTTCTTCCGCCGGCATCATTGCCGCAACGTTCACGCTTCACAAAAAGCATTTTTGGACGATGGAAGTTCCGCGCGCGCAGTATCCCGTCGCGGCCATTCAGTTCATCCAACAGCACAATTTGCATGGCAATTTGCTCGTCTATTTTGACTGGGGCGAAATGTGCATTTGGAACCTGCCCAAAAGTCCGGTCTCGATCGACGGCCGGTTGGACAGCGTCTATTCGCCCGCGGTGATTGACGCCCATTGGAAGCTCTACAAAGGAGAACCATTTGACACCGACGCCGTTATCCTCGCCCGCGCTGATTTTGCCCTCCTGCCATCAGATTTGGCCGGCGCAAAGGCCCTTGTGCAGGATGCAAGATGGCGTGCAGTCTATTATGACCACTGCGCCGTCGTCCTCGTCAAAAATCCCACGCAATTTCCGAGACTTGCCGGACTTGCGTTACCAGTCCAGGGACCAGCCTCGGCGACGGAGGGAAGAGATGTATTTCCGAATTGATTTGGCGGAGCAGTCCACCGTCCGCAGTCCAGAATCCACAGTCGGCCACGGCGAGCTACACATTTTGTGTCTATAGGAAAGTAAACGCGGAAACAAGGGTGGAAAACGGGAAAAAGTGGCATTTTTATTGGCGATTTGATGTGTTTTCGCCTGGAAACGGGAAGAGGGGTTTTGGGGCGTGGACCTCTTGAATTTTGGACAACAAAGACGCAAAGGAACAAAGCTCTTTGGTCCGCCGTCGCTGAAGATCGCGTTGCACAAATCTCTTTCTCTCGTTTTACTTGCAACGTCCAAAGCCCGTGTGCGGGTGGGAGGCTATGGCGGAAAGGCAGAATTGACGAATGACCTGAATCGGTTTCGCGGTTTTTGGTTCGCGCGCGATGGCGTTGCGGGTGCAACGCCCTGCCACCGCAATGATGATTAAAGTTGGAAAACGTGTTACATTGTTACATCGTTGAGCCGCAATAATTTACAGTGTTACACAATTTGTTACACGCTGTTACATTTCATAGATTATTGATTATCAACGGTTTGCGGTGTTACATTAACGTTATCGTTGCGGTCATGGGTCGAAGGCACCCGAGCGATCCGAAGAAAAAAATTGTATGGACGACTTGTTTCTGTTGGCCCACCGCCTTGTGTTCATGGCGCGTTAGCATGGATAAAATGGTTATGCGCCATAAATAATAAAATGGAAAATGTGATCACAACTAGGACGGACACGATGAATCTCCAAATCAACAAATTCTTTGCTGATTTATCCAATTTATCGAATTCTTGTTCAAACCGGATTCCGTATCCTCGCAGATAAAGGAAATGCATATTAATCAAATAAAGGCCAATCCAGACAACTACGATTGTGAGTTTGGGTACTTGCTTTAAGAATTGCCGCCCGGAGATCATTTCGATAAGACCCAGTAGAGCCAACAAAGCTATCCATAGGAAAAATGTAACGACGGTTGTGGCTCTCCCCGCCCTTGTGGAGGCTTTTTGATCGGGGCGAAACTTAAAAAAGATAGCAAAGCCGGTCAAATAAATCTCTGTAACATATTTAATCATCATTGGTAAAAGCGTCAGTTGGACTCTTCAATGTCTGGCAAAGCCAGACAACCTAATTTGGAATCAGCAACCGGCATGCCGTCGGGGAGCGCGCGGGCGGGGCGAATTCGTCCAAGAGATCGGGGCGTGAGGAATGGGCGGAGATTAGATTTGGTGTCTGCACATAGGCACCGTGGCGGCGAAAAAGCGCACCGTGTGTGAGCGGAGAGGGAACAGCAATCGGCTGCATTTCCAGCTCAAAGGTAAAACCGCAAGTTCCGGGGTTAGGCGTCTGTGGAAAAATAGGCGCCGTGTGAGGGCACTCAGCCTACAGGAAAGAGGGAATGTTCGACTCAACGAGTGTGGGGACAAGCTGTCCCCACTCTGGCTCGTGGTTGGCGCCCGCATTTATTTTATCGAACGATAGATGTCGCCCGGGTCAAGGCGTTCGGCGTAGGACATGAGCAGGAAAAATGGGAGCTGGGTAAGTTGCGCGGGGCTGTCGGCGATGGCGATTGGCGAAAGGCGCTGCACTTCGGCGTCGCCGGCGGTGGTGTATTGATCGTCGGAATTATAGCGCGAGAAAACATATTGATGGAATGGCAGGCCGCCGAATTTCATGCCCCAGCCGACGGTTGGCGGCCATTGCCTGTCGGCGACGGGTTTCTGCTGCTGCTCGCTTATCCAATTGAAGCACCAGGAAACTTTGGCCTGGGCCGCTTTTTCGAGGGCGTCGCCCTTCGAGATATAAGGCCAGCCGGCCGAATAATTTTCCATGACATACATGATCATGGCCGGGCCCTGTTGCGAGAGCGGAAACGGCTGGTCCTTCGTCAGGTCCCAGTTGTTAAGCCAAGCGGTGACGCCCAGGGCGGTTTTCAGGTAATGTTTGTCGCCGGTACTTGCGTAGAGATTGAACAAGAACGAACCGAACAAACCGGAACTGCACCACCACGCGTCACTGGATTTGTGCCAGAGGCCGTCGCTGACGCCGCCGGAGGGTTTCACATAATTTTTTATCACCAGGTCGGCGAATTTTTTCGCCGATTTCAGGAAAAGCTTTTGCTCCGGGCCGTGGCATCGCACGGCGGTGGCGAGCACGGCCATTCCAATGGATGAACTGTCCGCCGCGTACCAATCGTTTGTTTTTTCGCCCGGTTTGCGATTGTAGTGCATGTAATAAGCGCCGCGCGGGGTCATTTCGTCCTGGTACTTGACCATGCGCAGGGACCATTCGCGGCAGGCATTCAAATAAGTCGTGTTACCGGCCATGTCGTAGGCGACGCACAGCGCGCGGACGCCATACGAATCCACGAAGAACGGGCCTTTGCTGTTTTCATCGGACACTTTTGCGGCGGCGAGGTCGCACAGCTTATAAAATTGCGAGCGGAAATCAGGGGGCACAGCACCGTCGGCGCAGGCCCGTTGCGTTGGAAGGAAAGTGACGATGAAAACGAGGCAAATGAACGGCGATAGCAAGTGATTTAATTTCATTTCTTTAACTCTTGATAGAACTCCCGCAACACGCGCATCGGATTCGGCGGCAATCAGTTGCAAATATTTGCCCATGGAACCCTTCAAAAGCAATATTTTAAACGCATCCGCTAATTCAATCCGCTATTGAAGCTATGGTAGTATACCCAGAGGATATCATTACAGGCGTTCGGAAGGGCGAGGACGCCGCTTAAATCGCCTCTGTAAGTAACCGGCCAACAAGTCGTAATATTGAGCCACCGGTGCATTTCGGCGTGACCATCGGCAAAGGAAAATCCGCAGTTCCTGTTGGCATGAAACGCGGCCGGCATGTCATTCCATTTATAAGGACCGCCAGTGACGGGCAAACCGGTCTGACTACTCGACATGTGCCCCGGAGGAAGTGTAAATACGGCATCATACGGGGTTGGATTTCCACCCGCGCCGCCAGTGTCAGGGTGCGCATCCATGAAGGTGAAAATCGAGGCCGGGCTCTTGACATCGGAGAATTTCCACATATTGGTAAAAATGGCGGGCCAGCCGGATTCCGGCGGAGCATGCGCCAAATTTCCGTTAAGCCGCACGCTCCGTAAGCGAAAGCTCCATCCAGCGGTACGCTGAACCGCGGAAAGATAAGTATCGGCGGGACACCGGTAACATGGGGTGGTCTTTGCCGTATAATCGCCAAGCAGACCGGAGCTTAATTCGAGCAGGTTGGTATTCATCGAATTGAGGGTCCAGTCCTGATAACCATTGACCCAACCGACTGGATTCGATTGGCCGCCGGCAATGTTCAAAGCCAGCTTATCGCTGTTGTCCTGCGCATACAAAAAATAGGCTACATCAATCTGACGCTTATTATTGATGCATTCGATTTCCAGGGCCCTCTGTTTGGCGGATGCCAATACGGGCAATAGAATTGACGCAATAATCGCTATGATTGCGATGACCACCAGAAGCTCAATGAGCGTGAATGCGCCGTCCGTCTTTGAATTGCCGGCAGCCGATTTGTTCGTACGATGCATTAAATCCACAATAACCACTTAACTGTCTATTGGAGTTTGATGGTAAAGAAACTGGCAGGCGTGCCTGGGGACACCACGTTGGTGACGGAGAAGAGCCCGCCGGTCAGGAATGTGTTGGTCGATACCGGTTTCCAACTGCTCAAGGGCGACATAAGGTTGGTACTGGCCAGGACGTAATACTGGCCGCCGGCGTAGCCGTTGGTGCCGCTGTACACCAGGTTGGTTCCGACGAGGGAAACGCTGTTAATCACCGGCTGCGGCAACGGCCCGACTACTGAAATGGTCCCATCCGCGGCGAGGTTGTTGGCCCACTGCATGCCACCGCCGGAAACAGCCATCGTCCCGCCGCCGGTTAGCGGCTGGCTGAAAACTTGGAAGGTGTCACCCGCGGCGAGAGAGGGCCCGAGGTTGGTGACGACGAGGGTACCGGCGCCGCTCCTGGTAAGCGTACCCGTGACGATCGCCATGCCGCTGGAAGGCGTGAGGGATTTGTTCAGAAAAACGGTGACGTTTCCGGCGATGCTGAGATTATTGCTAAAGCTCAGGGTATCGGCACCCAACGCCAGTTTGCCGCCCGCGTTCACCATCGTTGGACCGCCCATGATTCCTGTGCCGCCCAATGCTCCGCCACTGTTGACGGTGACCGCGCTGCTGCCGTTTGTATTGTCAATGAGCAGTGTGCCCCCGCCAATGGTGGTAGTGCCGACATAAGTCAATTTACCGGTGAGCGTAATCACGCCGCTGCCACTATTAATTAAATTACTGTTGCCGCTAATATTGCCGCCATAGGTATATGCGCCAGCGCGATTAAACGTCAGAGGACCGTTCGCGACGGTATCACCGGTACCGAGAGTCCCGGAGGTTGAGCCGGAGCCGACGGTCACGGCGTTACTGACGCCGATTGTCGTAGTGCCGGCATAGGTATTATTGGCCGTTAAAACTATGGCCGAAAGTTTGCCGCCGTGTCCGTTGGGAAAGTTCATGTTTCCAGGCCCACTTATCGGCGAGTTAATCGTCACAGTTCCGCCAGACGAGACGACGTCTTCGATGGTTCCACCGCCGGAGGCAACGTAGATTCCGCGCGTGGCGCCAATCGTGGTACTGTGGCCAACATGCATGGAGCCGCCATTAAACCAGATGTTGGACGGGTTAAGCGTGCTGGGCACGGCTCCCAAACTCGATGTACCGCCGCTCGCATCGTAATTAAAACTGAGACTGCCCCCGTTCAGCACGAGGTTGCTGTAAATTTCGAGCGAAGCATTGGCGTACCCCATATTGCAATCGCCGCCGCCGCCCTTGATAAAGGCTCCGGTGCCCAGATTGATGGTCCCGAGAGTAGTACCGGCCGCGCCGCCCGGACGGAAGCTTCCTGCGCCAGTCAAAGTAACAGGGGCATTTGAGCTATAAATATTGCAGGTCGTCCAGGTCCCGCTGCTGCAGATCAACGTGCCGCCATTGGTAGTGACCGTGATGCCCCGAGCACCGTTCATGGTATAGGTGCCGACCGAGGCAAGTGTGCCGCCGTCCACAAGCACATTCGTTGTTATCAGCGAGGCCGGAACCGTTCCAAAGTTTCCGTCATTGTTAACCCCGAATGTAGCCCCCGCCTCGACAACCGAGTTCGCAAAAGACGCTGGATAAGCTGTCGACGGATACAAATTGAACGTGGCAGGTCCCTCGATCGTGAGACTTCCAGCGCCGAGGTTGAAGGTTCCGGTATCAATCTGGACGCTGCCGTGCCCTCCGATAAAGAGATTATAATCTCCATTCGCGGACAGTCCTCCGTCGCTATGGAAAATGCCGCTGTCCGCATAGATTATACTGTTGTTCTCCGCCACCGTTATCGTCCCATAAGAAACTGTGGCACCCGAGACATTCCGAAGCGACCCGCTGTTCGTAATTCCCGTGCCGCTGATAATGAGATTATTATAACCGTTTTCATTATTTGTGAGTCCGCCGTTAAATTCGACTGCCGCGCCGTCAGCTACGGTTATAGTGTTAAAAGCGCCCGGCGCATTGTTCGTTTCAATCGAAACCGACCCCTGATTGATCATCACACTGCCGGTCAATCCTGCGGTATTGTCCACAGGCAAATGCAGCCGCCCGACGCCGTTTTTGGTCAACGTCCCCGAATTGGCAATGTGCGCTGCGATTGTGTGCTCCCCGCCACCGGTATCAATCGTGTTGTTCACCGTGAGCACTTCCGCGCCAGTGGCGTTGGTGATGTAATAATTGCCGATGGTATTGGTGAAGTACAAATCCGCCGCCGTAGTATTGGCCATCAGGGTCAAGGTGCCGGCTGTTCCTTCGAAAAAGGCATCGTCGCCGCTCGTCCAGGGACCATCGCTGGCGCCGTTAAACCAAAATGTTGATGTCGTGTCCCAATTGCCGCTCCCGCCCGCCGTGGAGCTGACGGTCTGGCCGGGGTCCCAATAAAGCGACTGGGCTGCAGCCGATGAGATGATGAAAATGCTTAGGATTGTCGATACGGATACAAAAAATGTTTTCATGGCATTGTGGCAGTTTAGCCTGACTCAATCAGTTGTAAATTATAAATGGATAAACCTCCAGGAACAGTCATATGAAGGTATGACATGGGCTGAATACCAAATACCGAACTTCGAACATCGAACGCCCAACGCCGAACTTCGAATGCCGGAATTGTTGTCCGATGGTTTGTCACGACAGAGACTCTTTGGTTCTGAGGTGCAATGCGTGATTGGGGGGGGAGGTGGCACGCGCCTTCGCTCAGGAAGCTACGGCGGGCAGGGCGACACTTGTGAAGAGCGATGTCCCTATCACTTCAGCAATCCTGGAAGGTCCACAGCGGTCGTGGCAGGCGGACGGGCATGTCCGCCCTACCGGATTCAGCGGTTTTGGAAGCGGCGGCGGTAGTTGTGGGGTGTCAGGCCGGCGATTTCAAGGAATCGGCGGTTGAAGTTCGCTAAATTGGCGAACCCGCATTCCAGGGCAATATCCGTAATCTTGGTGTCGCCTTCAGCCAGGAAACGGCAGGCGCGGCCCACCCGCAATTCATTGATGTACCGAGGCAACGTTTTGCCGGTCCGCAGCTTGAAGAAGCGGCTGAACGCGCCCTCGCTTAGATGCGCCTCCCGCGCCACGGCCGCGCGGTCAATCTCGCAATCCAGCCGCCCATTGATATAGTCGCAAACGCGCTGCATGCGGTCCTGGTCCGAGCCATTGAGCACGGGAACGAAGCCGGCGCTGGCGATGGGTTTCAATTCTTCCGACCGGGCCAGGGAATTCATAATGGAAAGGAGACTGCTAATGCGCTCCAATCCGGAGGCATCTGGCAGCCTGCGCATCTTTTCGGCGACGGTGTGCCGGGTCGCGCCGGTGACATGTAATCCGCGTCCCGAGCGCCGAAGGAGAAGCCGGATTGGCTTCATCTCCGGAATTTCCAAAAAATCCCTGCCGGCGAAAGTTTCGAGAAACCGAACAATGACCGCGTGAACGGCGTGCGCCGATGCCGGCTCGGGGCGTGCCGCGCGTTCCTGTTGCCAGACATGCGGAAGATTTGAGCCCACCAGGACGAGGTCGCCGGCGTGGAGGGGCGCGATGTTGTCGCCCACGAGACGATAGCCGCAACTTTTAATGACCAGCGTGATTTGGTATTCCGGATGAAAGTGCCATGCGGCATTATAACTATCTCCGCGAACGACTTCGCAGTGAAAGGATTCCCATTGCGAATGCGGTGTTTTTTCGAATACCGGTCTCACGACGGCAGTTTAAGGGGTAAGAGGAGGAAAAACGATAGTATTCCGCATCTATTGTAAATACTACGATATTTTTGTTCGAACGATTCTCCACCCCTGCCCTCCGCCCAAGGAGAGGGAGAATGGTCGTCAGATGGTTGCCTTGACCAGGTGGCGAATAAATTTGGAGAACAAACCGCGAATTAGCCGGAGGGGACTGACGTCCGCTGCTACGGTAGGTCACAAAAGTATCAGAATTTGTGAGAAACGGTGAAGCGGATTTGGGCGGGATGTGACAGAGTTGTTACAGATATGGCAATTAACGTGCATGCCATGGATGACGCTGTTGGAATGGAGCCGAAAAGACTTCAGTCGCCGCGGATGCTGGCGCCGCGCGAGCGGGAGGTGCTGGACCTGTTATCCAAAGGCCGGGCTTATAAGCAAATCGCCGCTGAAATGGAACTGAGCATGGGAACGGTTCGTACCTACATCCGGCGGCTCTACGGAAAGCTCCAGGTCAATTGCCGCACTGAAGCCGTAGTACTCTATCTTACTCGCCCCATAAACGGCTGATGCCCGGCGTCTGCCGCGAGTCATATTTCCATATGACTATGTATTTCCCTTTCAGCATGGTAATTCTTTTAATGTGAGTTGCGTTGCATCGGGAAACGTGAAACATTTTTTGTATTAAGCATAAGCAAATGGGAAAAGAATTCAGCATTATACCGAAGCCGCAACCGCGTGTTGAAACAAAGTATCGCCGCATCGTCACGCCGTTACCGCATCCCGATTCCCTCGCGACGATCGAAACGTTGCGCCAGTTCGAGCCGATATCCATGCGCGGCCAGCCGCCGCTCGTTTGGGAACGGGCCGATGACTTTTCCGTTTTCGACAAGTACGGCAACCGCTGGATTGACTGGTCGAGCGGCGTACTCGTGACCAACGCGGGCCACGGCGCACCGGAAGTCAAAAAGGCCATCATTGACCAGGTCCAAAGCGGATTGCTCTATAATTATGTTTTCCCCAGCGAAGAGCGCGCCGCGCTGGTCGAGCGGCTTGCGATGCTGGCACCCGAGGGCCTAAAAAAGGTATTCATGCTGACAACCGGCGCGGAGGCCATCGAATGCGCCATCAAGTTGAGCCGCGCCCACGGCATCAAGACCGGCGGCAAACAAAAAATCGGCATCGTCGGCTTTGAGCGCGGTTTTCACGGGCGCACACTCGGAAGCCAGCAGACCGGCGGCATCGCCGGCCAAAAATCCTGGATCGTCAACGAAGACCCGGCCATCATTAACGCCCCGTTCCCCGACGGCTACTGGCAAACCGATACCAGCTTCGACACGTTTCTAAACGCCATCGAGCGGCGCGGCCTCAAGCCGCAAAACATCGCAGGCGTGGTGATGGAAAGTTACCAGGGCGTAGGACCGGATTTCGCGCCGATTCAATATGTCCGGGAATTGGCTGATTGGTGCAAGCGCAACGGCGTGATTCTGGTTTTTGACGAAGTTCAGGCCGGTTTCGGACGCACCGGAAAATTCTGGGCATTCGAGCACTACGGGGTTGTGCCCGATCTGATATGCTGCGGCAAAGGCATCAGCAGTTCGCTGCCCCTATCCGCAGTCATTGGCCGCGAACCGGTCATGGACCAGTTCCCGCCCGGCTCGATGACCAGCACGCAGACGGGCAATGCTGTTTGCTGCGCCGCCGCGCTGGCGGGCATCAATAAAATTGTGGACGAAGACCTATCCGGCAATGCCGCGCGACTCGGCCCCATCTTATTGGAAGGGTTAAAGAAAATTCAGGCCGAACATCCGGACTTCGTCGGCCACGTCACCGCGCGCGGGCTGGTCGGCGGCCTCCAAACCGTCAAAGCCGGCCGCAAAGAGGCCAATCACGACCTTGCCCACGACATCATCGAGCGTTGTTTTCACAAAGGCCTGCTCATGTTCTCCCCGGTGGGCGCATGGGGGCAAACGGTCAAAATCGCGCCGCCCCTCACGATTCCACGCGATGCATTGGAGGAAGGGATTGCGGTATTGAGCGAGGCGGTCGATGAAGCGGTTGCCGTACAAGCCGCAGCGAGAGGTTCAATTGCCGATATAGATCGTGTCGTCCGAGCGTAGCGGGAAGACGTGTTGCGTATTTCGTGTTGCGTCAAGTATTGTCGATTGATTACCGGCGATTCCTGACGCACCATCAACATCCGCGCTCGATTGCAATTTGGATGTTCATATGCCTGCCCGTTGTTCATTATTTGCGCGTGAGTTGGTTCTACCGTCATTGTATCCGTCCCTTCCTGTTTGCGCAGGAAGCCGAGCGCGCCCACGAGTTCACGCTGAAGGTTCTTTCGCGCGTCAGCCAGAACTCCGCCACGCGCGCCGCCACGGGCATGTTACTTTCCGCGCCACCGCTGCCTGTTGAAGTTTTCGGCTTGAACTTTTCAAACCCGCTCGGCCTGGCGGCGGGCATGGACAAATTTGGGGCCGCGCTGCCGGTTTGGGAGCGGCTGGGCTTTGGCTTCTGCGAACTTGGCGGCGTCACACTCCACGCCCAACCGGGCAATCCGTCACCGCGCATGTTTCGCGCACCGGCCGACGGCGCGATCATCAACCGCATGGGCTTCAATAATCCCGGCGCGGAGGCATTCGCCCAAACCCTGGCCGGCTGGAAAAACGGCAATCGCTGGCCGAAACACCCGGTGGGAATCAACCTCGGCAAATCGAAGATCACTCCCCTCGAAAAGGCGGCTGAGGATTACGCTGGCTCATTCCGGCTGCTGCGCGATTACGCGGACTTTTTCGTCATCAACGTCAGTTCCCCCAATACGCCCGGTCTGCGGCAATTGCAGGACAAATCCCCGCTGGAGGAAATTCTCGCGGCAGTTTGCGAACTCCAAAAGCCCGGGAACCGGCCCGCGGTACTGGTCAAAGTCGCGCCGGATTTGACGTTCGAGGCGCTGGATGAAATTCTCGAACTGGCATCGGCACGAAATCTCTCCGGCATTGTTGCCACAAATACGACCCTAGTGCGCCCGGAATCGGGCGATCCCACGTTGCGCGCCGTTTATTCGGAAAGCGGCGGGCTGAGTGGCAGGCCGTTACGCGACCGGAGCACCGAAATGATTCGGCACATTTTCAAACACACGGGAGCACGATTACCAATCATCGGCGTTGGCGGAATTTTCAGCGCCGATGACGCGTGGGAAAAGATTTTGGCGGGCGCGTCGCTGCTGCAAATTTACACAGGCCTGGTTTACGAAGGGCCGGGTCTTGCAAAAAAAATTGCGGCGGGCCTGATTCAGCGGATGAAAAATGAAGGCGTTCGTGAGATGAAGGAAATTGTTGGTAGGGCGTAGTGAGAGCCTCGTGCCTCAGCTGCAAAGAGATCGCCCACCCTGGCCCTCTCCCCCCAGGAGAGGAGGAATTATCGTCCGATGGTTTGTGACGACAATCACCGCCTCGCTTCCGGCGTGCAACACGAATTCGGGCCGGAATTCTGTCCAATAATTTGACAATCAGTGTAAGAAAAAGCGGCATCGAAAAGGTGAGTGAAAAAATTTTCACAAAATTGAAATTTCCTGTTGCACCCGGCAAAAAATTCTGGTTTATACGTTAGCGTTGGTTCCGAGTTAGTTCCGTTTTTCCTCACCGGAGTTTTTTCGGAAGTTCTTTTCGTTTTCAACAATAACGAATCATTTTAATGAAATATTTTATATTTGCATTTGCCGTTGCGCTGATCGGGGAAGGCTGTTTTGCAGCCGCACCAGCGCCGGCTGTTTCCACAAATTTGCTCAAGGCTGTCACGGCCACGGCCACGCCACCGGTGACCTGGTCCGGCACGGTGACCATGGGGCTTACAGTCACCCAAGGCAACGTCGACAGCGTCCTGACGACCGGACAAATCACCAGTGAAAGAAAAACTCACCACGATGATTTGACCCTGGGCGCCGACGGCGCCTACGGCCAGGTGTCAGGCCTCCAAAACGTCAACAGCGTTCATGGCTCCGCGCAAAACAACTACACGTTCATTGACGACACGTGGTACGGTTACGCACGCGAGGACGCACTGCACGACGCCATTGCCGATGTCGAATATCGCGTCACTTCGAGCGTGGGCACCGGCTATTATTTCATCAAAAGCAAAATGACAACCCTGTCCACCGAAGCGGGCCCGTCCTTCCGAACCGAAAAGCTCGATGACGAAACGCACAATTATCCCGCAGCCCGGGTCGCCGAAAGTCTCGCGCACAAAATTGACGACCATGCGAAGGTTTGGGAAAACATTGAATTTCTTCCTCCGCTCACGTTTCCGGACGCATTTCTGATCAATGCCGAAGTTGGCGTGGAAACGCCCCTGACCAAAAAGCTTAGTCTTCAGACGTATTTACAGGACAATTACGCAAATGTCCCCGCGCCGGGATTTAAGCCCAACGATTTGAAACTCGTTAGCGGGCTGGTGATGAAGTTTTAACGGAGTGGGGACAGCTTGCCCCCGGAGGTGCACATTTTTTCATGCACTCCGCGTTTCGATGCGTCAGCACCGGTACCACTGTCCCGGGCCAAAGTGATAACGCGCGCTGCTCCATTGTCATTCCGCAGGTGCTTTAGCCAATCCGGCCTTGTTCGGATTGTTTTCGATGTAATGCACAGCGCGCCGGTAGTGACCCTCGTGGCGCAAGACCGCTGAACGGCCGAGGCAAAACGTCGCAACATTGCGTGTGGGGACGGGGCCGTCCCCACTCCGTCCGATTCGTCAAAAAACCCCGGTTTTTGGTCGAACTTGACACCGGCGGATTCGCACTTATAGTGCTGTCACAAATTATGCAGACCGAAAAAGCGGGCGGTGAGGAGCCGCCATCGGACCATCGACTCCATACTTTAAAGGGATTTCATTCCGCCGGCCGGGGTTTTTGGCACGACGTATCTGAACAGGATTGGAATGACTGGCGCTGGCAGCTCAAACACCGAATCACCACCGCTGACCAGTTGCAGCGGTTCTTACCCTCTCTGACCCCCGACGAATTTGCCGGGGCAAAACTTGCCAACCACAAGCTGGCCCTGGGGATTACGCCGTATTTTTTCAATCTGATCGACCCGACGGATGAGAACTGTCCCATCCGCCTGCAAGTTGTGCCCAGGGTGGCCGAGACGCACACCGCGCCGTGGGAAATGAGCGATCCATGCGGGGAAGATTCCCATTCGCCGGTGCCGGGCCTGGTCCATCGGTATCCGGATCGGGTGCTGTTCCTGGTGACGGACCGTTGCGCGAGCTATTGCCGTTACTGTACCCGTTCACGCCTGGTAAGCAACGCCGCCGGTTATGATTTTCACCCGGAGTTCGACAAGCAAATCGCCTATATCGAACAGCATCCGGAAGTCAGGGACGTACTGCTGAGCGGGGGCGATCCGCTGTTGTTGAGCGATGAGAAATTGGAGTTTCTGTTGAGCCGCCTCCGGGCCATCCCGCATGTGGAATTTCTGCGAATTGGCACGCGCATTCCGATATTTTTGCCCCAACGCATCACGCCGGAATTGTGCGGCATGCTCAAACAGTTTCATCCGCTCTTTTTGAGCGTCCACGCGAATCATCCGCGCGAACTGACCACGGAAGCGCGCGACGCCCTTGGACGACTGGCAGACGCGGGCATCCCGCTGGGCAACCAAAGCGTGCTCCTTAAAAGCGTCAACCACGACGCGAGCGTCATGAAGGCGCTTGTGCAGAAATTGCTCATTTGCCGGGTCAAGCCGTATTACCTTTACCAGTGCGATCTGATCTCCGGTTCAGCGCATTTACGGGCCAGCGTGGCCAAAGGGCTCGAAATCATGGAACAATTGCGCGGGCACACGACGGGCTACGGAGTGCCGACTTACGTGATTGACGCTCCGGGCGGAGGCGGCAAGGTGCCGATCAATCCCGAATACGTCCTGTGCCGGAACGCCGGGCGTGTATTGATACGCAATTACGAAGGCAAAATATTTGAGTATCCGGAAAACGCCGACGGCACGATGCGATGCCGGCCGAAAAAAATTTACGAGCCGGATTTGTGTAAGTGCTGAGTGACAAAGCTTGAAGCGTTAAAGCGGTTTGCCAGCGAACTGGCTCGTGCCGAACTGGAGCTGTCTAAATAGATTGGTGTCCACGCTTTAGCGTGCCTCGGAGCAGCCTAAAGGCTGGACACCGAACACGCTCATACGCTCGACTGATCCCTCCTCCGCCGTGCGACGTTTCAGCTTTTCAGCAACTTCGCAACGTACGCTCCATCGACATTATCTTGAAACGGGAACAACTCGCGTTCGTGATCGAGGCTGAATTGATCATTTTCCTTCAGGAATTCCTGAATAACGGACGAATTTTCTTCGGGTTCCAGGCTGCAAGTGCTATAGACGAGAATGCCGCCGGGTTTAACGTTCGGGGCTGCCAAATTGAGCAAATCCAATTGCGTCTGGTGGAGGCGCGCGATTTCGTCTGGCGAAATTCGCCAGCGCAAATCGATGCGGCGGCGCATAACGCCGGTATTGGAACAGGGGGCGTCGATGAGGATACGGTCGAATTGGGAGTTCTGATCCGGGAGGAAGTCAGTCAAACGACCGCCCTCTCCCCCAGGAGAGGGGGAATTGTCGGCCGATTGTTTGGAACGGCGGATGATAGGGCCGGCTGAATGATCAACCGCAAGTCTCGATTTCAGAATGGGATGGACGGACGTCACACCCAGTCGAAGGCAGTTTTCTTCGACCAATTTTAGTCGTTCTTTGGATACATCGGATGCAATGATCTTTCCCGTATTGCCCATGAGTTGGGCGATAACAGTCGTCTTACCGCCGGGTGCGGCACACAGGTCGAGAACCATTTCGCCGGGTCGTGGCTCCAGTTCGAGCGGCGCCAGGAGTGTGCTTGGGTCCTGGACATAGAACCAGCCCTCGCGAAAACTCTCCAACGAAGCCAGGGGCGGATGGGATTTCAGCTCAAAAATAGCGGTTTCCAGATCCAGGGGCAACTGAGCCCCGACCGTGAGGGAGCGGCTTTCGGAGTTGCTGATACCACGGGCCGGGACCGCTTGCTCACTCGCGCGGTTCTGTAAGAAGTCGCGGCGCACGAAATCGTATTCTACGTTCTCATTGCGCCACCTTTCCAGTAATTTGCCGGCGTCGGTCTTGAGGGTGTTCACGCGGGCAAAGTTTTTGGGAGGCGTATTGTTCCACTCCAGAAATTGCCGCATGCGTTCAGTGCCAAAGCGTTTCTCCCACTTTTCGACGAGCCATTGCGGGTGTGAAAAAGCAACGGCTGGATTCGACACCCGCAATCCGGCGAGCAATGACTTTGTGGCGTCAAATTCCCGGAGGAAACCGCGCAGGACGGCGTTCACAAAGCCGGCCTTAGGGCCGAATCCCTGGCGTTTGGCGAGTTCAACAGTTTCATGAACGGCGGCATGTGCAGGAATCCGGTCAAGCCAAAACACCTGGTAAAGGCCCAGGCGCAGGACGTTTTGGATGCCGGCATTTTGCTGCCGGCCACCGGTTTTGCGGGCGATAAGCCAATCCAGGGCCGACTGCGCGCGGACCACGCCATAGACCAGTTCATGGCAAAGTGCACGGTCGGCTGGGGAAATTGCCCTGCCTTGCGAGGTTCCGGGGGCCGGCGAAGGCCCAGGCACCAGGGCCCGATCCAAGAGGATTTCCGTAAATTCGCCGGTTTGGCGGCGGGACTGCAAAACGCTCAACGCGATTTGTCTTGGATTTTTGGCGTTCACCAACTTTAATGATGTCAGGCATTTTTGGGGACGCGAGTTAAAATCGACTATGAAACAGGAATTTGAAAAATTGGCCGCGGCGGGAAAGATCGAGCCACGCCACGTCCAGCTTTTGACGCAGTTGACCGAAAGCGGCTGCTGTGTTCATCGAAGCTGGGGTTTTGGCAAGATCAAGGCCGTGGACACCGTGTTCGCGCGTTTTACCATAGATTTTCCCGGCAAACCGGGGCATACCATGGACCTGGCGTTTGCGGCTGAGAATCTCAAGCCGATACCCAAAAACCATATTCTGGCCCGCAAAGCCAATGATATCGAAGCCGTCCGCCAGATGGCCGCCCATCACCTCGAGCTGATCCAGATCGTCCTGAATAGCTACGGCGGCAAAGCGACCGTGGACCAAATCCAGCACGACCTTGTACCGGATGTCATCAGCGACGACTGGAGGAAATGGTGGGAAGTCGCGCGCCGGGAAATGAAAAAGGACGGCCATTACGTGGTTCCCGTCAAAAAAACTGACCCGGTCGTTTATCAGGCGCAGGAAACCTCGCCGGCCGAGCGCGCGCGGGCGGACTTCCGGGCCGCCAAAGGACTGAAAGCGCGCGTCGCGGTCGTAGCCGAAATTCTCAAAATCGTTCCTGATTTGACCGATAAAACGACGGTGACAGGAGAAATCGTGGCCGCCCTCAACACGGACATTGCGTCGCACCAGCGCACCCAACCGGCGGTGGCCCTTGAAGCCATTTTTGCCCGCGACGATTTGCGTGAGGTCGCGGGTCTGCCCGCGGCGGAAGGCGAAATTTCCGCCAGCCAAATCTGGAAACAGGATGGAATCAAATTCGGGGTGTTGATGGAAGCCGTTCCCGCGGCAAAACATCATCGCTCGCTGGACTCGTTCAAAGAGGCCTATCCGGAGCAATGGCACGAGATTTTGCGCAGCGCGTTGAATCTGGTTTCTGCGAAACTGGCCAAGGAATTCGCCGCGCTCCTGATGCGCGAAGGCCGCCTGGATTTGCTCAAGGAAACTCTGGCCCGCCTCATCAGCCAGCATTCCGCCAGCAGCGAACTGCTCCTGTGGTTTGGTCGCGAACGCAACGAGGATTTCGTGGACATTCTTGGGCCGGAAGTATTTCGCGCCATGCTCACGGCGATGGAACGCGATCAATTCGCCGAAAAGCGCTCGAACCGCCTGCGCGATTTTATTCTGGAAGACCAGGAATTGATCGGCGAACTCACCGCAAGCGCGGACATCGAGGTCATCAAGGATTTGACGCGCGCCCTGCAACTGTCGCCCGTGTTTGACGACATGGACAAACGCTCGCTCCTGGCCCGCCTGGTCAAGGCGCATCCGGCGGTGCAATCGCTCGTCAGTGGCGAGCAAACGCGGCAGGACACGGCACTGCTCGTCTCCTGGGACAGCCTCGAACGGCGGCGCGTCGAGTACGAAGATCTCGTACAGAAGAAAATTCCCGCCAATTCCAAGGAAATCGCCATCGCCCGCAGCTACGGAGATTTGCGCGAAAACCACGAGTACAAGGCGGCCAAGGAAATGCAAAAGGTCCTCATGCGCCGCAAGGACGAACTGGAAAACCAAATGGCCCGCGCGCGTGGCACCGACTTCTCAAATGCAAAGACGGACGCCGTCAACATTGGCACCGTCGTGGAAACAACGAACCTGGAAACCAGCCATCGCGAATCTTTCACGATTCTCGGCGCATGGGAATCCGACCCGGACAAAGGCATTATCAGCTATTTATCACCCGTCGGCGCGGCCCTGCTGAACCACAAGGGCGGAGACGAAGTAGAATTTGAACTCCACGGCGCAAAGCACCGCCATCGCATCGAAAAAATCGAACAATGGAAGGCCGAAAACCCGGCCGCGACCGCTGGTCCGGCGCCTGAAACAGGGCCAATCGTTCCAAATGAAGGGACGACGCCGAATGTGCCGGCGTGATGGACTGGATTGATGGATTTTTGGATTAGTGGATTTTCGGGTTTTCCAGCGTCGCGATTCCTTGCCTAACGGCCGCTTTGTGGCCGGCGGCAATAGTTCAGACCTCCGGAAGGGAGCGAGATTTGAAAAGCCTGTGGTTTAATTGGATGTCAGAGTGACCCAAACAGTTTCCTTTCGAATGAAAACGTCAGAAGAAAAAAGCAATAGCAAAACAGCAGACCAAAAAACGGCAGCCAAACCAACCACCACCGTTTGAATCCAATGTCTGCAAACAGAACCAACGCTGCGAGAATGACAGCGACTAAAAACGCGCAGAATCGCATTGAAACTTCCGCGCGATACGGGTCTGGTCCAATCCAGAAAGTCAACCCGTACCACGGAGGCTGCTCCGAATAAACCAGGAAACACAGTCCGCAAGCAATAAACGGCGCTACCAGGCTGAACCAGGAGAGAGCGGCGAGGCGTCTATCGCAAACCTCTTCACGCTTCAACGTTTTAACGTCAGCCCTACGGTTTCCCGCCGAAACTCACATAATCATCCAAATCCAGCACATCGAAAAATGTGAAAATATCCTCTCGATTGGGCGCGGCCTTGGCGTGCAGGCCGTTGAAATATTCCCGTGTTTCCGGATCGCCCGGCACACGCTCCTCGGCAAATTTTGAAAACGCCGCGATTTCGAGGGGCGAACGCTTGAAGCGGGCATTTTTCTCGATCCAGTCTAGGATTTCGCTATCGCTTTTACCGGCGCCCAATTCCTTTTTCAAGGCTTCCGGATCAATGCCCACATAATCCAAGAACCGCATATCCAGCGGACAGGCAAAATGGTATTCGCCGTTTTTCCCGGCGATCGTAGCTCGGCCCTTGTCGAGGCAACGCGGCAAAATGGCGTAACCACCCAGGCGCACACGCGGGCTGCGCGGCGGATGTTGAGTGAGATCGGGAGAGTTAAATGTCATATTCGTTCCTTTTCATTCAAGATAAACTCCAAGTTGCACCTAAAATGCCGAATTGCAAGCGCGCCAAAAAAAATTTATCGTGAGCGCGTGAAACATTCTGGAAAAGCCATACTTGCGGCGCTCAAACTGAGCGCCCTTGGACTTGGGGCGGTCATTGTATTGTTTATAGTGGCCGTCGTGGCACACTACATCGGCGGAAAAATCGTCGAATACTACGGCGCCCTTTTTGGCCTGTGGCTGGTCTTTACCCTCTTTACTCTCTATTTTTTCCGCGATCCGAACCCCATGACGCCCACGGGGGCGAACCTGGTGATTTCGCCCGCGCACGGCAAAGTGGACGTGATTGACACCGTGGCTGAAAATGAATTCATGGGCGGAGAATGCAAACGGATTTCTATATTCCTCTCGATCTTTAATGTTCACGTTCAGAACGCGCCTCTCACCGGCAGAGTGGCCTATTTCAAGCATTCACCGGGTCAATTTCTCAGCGCCACGCGCAGTGAATGCGCAAAATTCAACGAAAATGTGCTGGTGGGAATTGATTCCATCGAGCCTCGCGGCGAGAAGATCGCCCTGCGGCTCATCGCCGGGCTCATTGCCCGGCGCATCGTGCCGTGGATAGCCGCAAACGATCCCATCCAGCGGGGAGATCGAATCAGCCTCATCCAATTCGGCTCGCGCGTGGAGATTTACCTGCCGATGAACGCCAAAATCAAAGTGCCGCTGGGCCAAAATGTGGTGGGCGGCGAAACGGTCCTGGCTTCATTCGATTGATTTGTATGAGCGAACCGAACGAGAAACCGCCGGAAAATCCGGAAGAAAAGCTAAAAATCTATTTTCTTCCGAACCTGCTGACCGCCGGGAACCTGTTTTGTGGTTTTGTAGCACTGACCAAAATCGTGGATGCCGACCCGTATTCGGAGCATTACTTTGACCAGATCAAACTCTCGCTGGCGTTCATTTTGCTGGCGTGCATCTTTGATTTGCTGGATGGCCGGGTTGCGCGCATGGGCGGTGTCGAGAGCCCGTTTGGGCGCGAGTTTGATTCGCTGGCGGACCTGATTTCCTTCGGAGTCGCGCCGGCATTTTTGGTGCAACGCGTCGTCCTGGCGGATGTTTTCGGGCAATACCACCAAATCGGCTGGTTCATTGCCTCAATCTATTTGATCTGCGGAGCATTCCGGCTGGCCCGGTTCAATTGCCTAGCCACAATGGGCGCCAGCGGGAGCAAGGATTTTCTGGGCTTTCCCATACCATCCGCCGCGGGCCTGGTCGCGTCTTTGACCCTCCTCATCATGCACTTCAACACGAACGGCAAAAGCCTGGGAAACTTCTGGAATTACGTCATTGCCGCCGTCCTGATCTTTCTCTCGGCCATGATGGTGAGCACCGTCCGCTATCCAACCTTTAAATCGCTTGGTTTGCGTTCGACCAATACCTTTACCAAAGCCATCGGCGTGGCCATTTTCATCGGAGCGCTGTTCATTTTGCAGGAGAAAATTCTGTATTATGTATTGCCAGCATTTTTTACACTGTATCTGGTTTACGGATTTGTGCGACCGAGCCTCTCCCGCGCCTGGCGCAGGGAAATCGAGGAAGAAGACGACGAGCACGAGACTGACTAAGTGGTCATTATTAGACACCAGACTACGAAATGATAGCGATGATTTTTCCCATTTTACTGGCAATGTCGACGGGCCTGGTGGCAGGCCTGCTCCTGTCCATGCCCAACCTGGGTCCGGTGAACCTGACGATTCTGAACACGGCTTCGCGCCGGGGTTTTAAAGCGGGCGCGCTCGTTGGCCTGGGCGCTTCCTCGATGGAATTGATCTATTGCGCGATCGCATTTACGGGCTTTACCCAGTTCTTTGAAGTCAAGATGATCAAGACGTCGATGGAAGTGTTTAGTTTCGTCTTTTTTTTGTTTATCGGAATGAAGTTTTTGCGCGCCCAGAGCCTGGATGCGCCGGATTTTGGAGCGGCGGCCCATAAACTGCGCGCGCGCGTGGACCAGAAGTTCAAGCCTGAATCGGCCTTTATGACGGGATTTGTCCGTGTATTGGGCAACTTTGGAGTGCTGCTGTTTTGGATCTTCCTGGCGGGGAGCTTTTTATCCCATGATTTGGTCATTGATACGCTTGCATCAAAGGGCGCGTGCATCGCCGGTGTGGCGCTGGGGACTAATTTCTGGTTCTGCTCCTTGAGTTTTGCCGCCTCAAAACACTACGGCCAAATCAGCGAGCCGGCCTTGTTGCGGATGGAACGGTTTTCCGGCGTTTGCCTGCTGGTATTGGGCTTCGCGCAGGGAGTCCATATCGCCTGGCAGTTGGCGAGACACAGGATGTGAGCTTGAATTTTGCATGTTGACCGAAGATGCGCAGTAAGATATTCTTACAGAAGTGACGACAACGATTTCGAGTAAGGGACAAGTTGTGATACCACAACCCGTGAGGGAGCGACACCAGCTTCGCGCGGGCGACGATCTGTATTTATTTGAATTGTCGAATGGGGACATTGTCCTAAGGCGCGCCAAACCGCCGAAACATTCGCTTGCATGGCACCTCCGACGGCTACAGGGAATTGATCTGAAACGCAATCGCGAACGCGTTCGCGAGGTGGCTTGGTGAAATACTTATTGGACACGAATACACTTTCTGAACTTTCGAGGCCGGCTCCATTCCCGGAGGTACTGGAATGGTTGGACTCACATGAATCCGAAACTGCCATTAGCGCAGTCAGTATTGGCGAAATGGCACTAGGTATTGAACGAATACCCGACGGAAAACGCCGCCGTTCACTAGAACGCGCCTTTGGATTTCTGCGTCAGGATTACGCTGGTAAAATATTGGATTTTACCGAAGGGGTCGCTGTCGAATGGGCGCGGCTCGTCGCGACGGCACAAAAACAGGGGCGCATTTTATCTGTCATCGACAGTCAGATTGAGGCAACGGCAGTCCATTTCGGTTTGACGGTTGTCACCCGAAATGAAAAGGACTTCTACCACCCCGTTCTTAATCCCTGGACGCAAGATTAATTATGCTAAAAGCCGGAATCGTCGGGTTGCCCAATGTAGGCAAATCCACTTTGTTTAACGCCCTCACGCGCACACGCAAGGCGGAGGCGGCGAATTATCCATTTTGCACCATCGACCCCAACGTGGGCGTCGTCACGGTGCCTGATCCGCGACTGGAGCCGCTTGCTAAAATTGCCAAAACGCAAACCCTGATTCCCGCCGTCATCGAGTTTGTGGACATCGCAGGCCTGGTCAAGGGCGCCTCGCAGGGCGAGGGGCTCGGGAACAAGTTCCTCTCTCACATTCGCGAAGTGGACGCCATCGTCCAGGTCGTCCGCTGCTTTGAAGACGCGGACATTCACCACGTGACCGGCAGCGTGGACCCGGTCCGGGACATCGAAATTATCAACACGGAACTGGGAGTGGCTGACCTCGATAATGTAAAAAAACGCCGCGAGAAGCTCGCCAAAGACGTCAAGCGCGGCGATAAGACGGCCGTGGCCGAAAACGCCGTGCTCGTCAAACTCGAATCGGCGCTCGATGCCGGCAAACTCGCCCTGACCGTGGAATTAACACCGGAGGAAAAAGTCATCGCCAAAAGCTTCTACCTCCTGACCGATAAGCCCACCATTTTCGCCTGCAACGTGAAGGAAAATGAATTGGCCGGCGCGGACAAAAATCTGTTTGTCCAAAAGGTGACGGAATACGTCAAAACGCATCTGGCGTGCGAAGCCGTGGTCATCAGCGCCCAAATTGAAAGTGACCTGAGCGATTTGTCCGCCGAAGAAGCGGCGCAATTCTTGAAGGAATTAGGCGTAAACGAATCCGGCGCAGGCTCGCTCATCCGCGCCACCTATCATTTGCTCGGACTACGAACGTATTTTACCGCCGGAGAAAAAGAGGCCCGGGCGTGGACAATTCACGCCGGCGACACCGCGCCAAAGGCGGCGGGCGTGATTCATTCCGATTTCGAGCGCGGTTTCATTAAGGCCGAAACGGTGGCCTATGATGATTTGATCCAATGCGGCTCCATCGCCACCGCCCGCGAAAAAGGTCTCTACCGCATGGAAGGCAAGGAATACGTCGTGAAGGACGGGGATGTGATGCTGTTTAAGTTTAATGTATAAATCGCGGTTCAGCGCGGATTCAATTCGGCGTTCAGCGTTCGGCTACCGGGATGCTCCTAACTGGATTTTTCCCGCTTCGCCTTCAACGCCTTCAACAGCGGCTTCAATTTAAGCGTGTTGATGACGTCGTCGCGTTCCAGCCAGCCTTTGCGCGCGACACCGGTGCCAGGCCGCAAAAAGCCGGCGTGCTCATTGCGGTGAGCATCGGGATTCATCACGCATTTGACGCCTTTATGCCGCGCCGCGGGCCAGAGTCTCCAATCCATGTCGTATCGGCGCGGGTTGCAGTTCATTTCAATCCATGTTCCGGTGGCGGCGCAGGCGTCAATCACCGCTCCCATGTTGACCGGATATGCTTCACGCTCCAGCAGCAACCGGCCGGTCGGATGCGCGATTAAATGGACGAATGGATTTTCTGCCGCGCGAATCAGGCGTTTGGTATTTTCGGCCTCATTACTCGCGGGCACGTGCAGGCTCGCCACGACCACTTCCAGTTCCGACAAAATGTCATCATCCAGATCCAGTCCATTTTTCACAATGTCCACTTCAATTCCCATCAGGAGCCGGAAATCTTTTCCGTCCCCGGCGAATTGGGCGTTGATCTTTTTTATCCCGGCCATTTCCTCCCGCAATCGGTTCGCGTCCAGTCCGTTTGCCTGAAATGACGCTTTGGAATGGTCGGTGATGGCCCAGTATTCCAGGCCCAAACCTTCCATAAAACGGGCGATGTCGTCCAGCCGGTCATGGCCGTCGCTCCACGTCGAGTGATTGTGCAGGGAACCTTTGAGGTCGCTCCACTGGACCAGCCGCGGCAATTCATTTTTCTCCGCCGCCGCAAATTCGCCCATGTCCTCGCGCAACTCAGGCTCAATGTAGGGCAATTCCAATTTCGCAAAAATTTCCTCTTCGCTTTTGCACGCCACCAGCAGCGCGGGATCGCGCGTTTCCTCCTTGGATTTGAAGAGGCCGTATTCGTTGAGGCGCAACCCCCGGGCTATGGCCCGCTGCCGCATCACTATGTTGTGCTCTTTGTTTCCCGTGAAATACATAAGGGCGAAGGGATATTCCTTGTCGCTCACAACGCGCAAATCCGATTGCAGGCCGCCTTCCAGAATCACACTGGCTTTGGTGTCTCCTTTGGCTATGACTTTGATGACGCTCGGTTGCGAGCAAAAAAACGCGATCACCTCCGCAGGCCTTTTCGATGATGCCAGCAAATCAACGTCGCCGATAATTTCCTTGTTGCGACGCAAACTGCCCGCCGCGCTGCAGCGAATGACCTCCGGATGCTGCCGCAGCGATTCCAGCAGGGGCTCGGCTGTGAGCAAGGCATCCGTCAGCAAATGTTTGCTGGCATACATTCGGCGTCGCTCGATGCCTTCGAGGATATTCTGCGCCGTCTTTTCCCCAAATCCGTCTAACTCGGCCACTTTGCCCGATTTACAGGCCGCCTCCAATTGTTCAACGTTCCCGATCTTGAGCTTGTCGTACAGAACTTTTACCTTCTTCGGCCCGACGCCGGGAATTTCCAGCATTTCCGCCAGACCCGGCGGAATCGAGGCTTTCAGGTCGACGTAATACTTTAATTTTCCGGTCTCAACGAGCTCCTTAATCTTTTTGCCGATGCCTTCACCGATGCCTTTGACTTCGGCAATCCGGTCCTCCGCAACGACTTTATCCAGCGGTTCAGCCAGGTTTTCAAGGGCGCGCGCGGCGTTGCCGTAAGCCCGGGTCTTGAATGGATTTTCTCCCTTCAATTCCAGGAGCAATCCAATTTCGATGAGAATTTCAGCAACCTTGCTTTTATCCATGCCTTCGATGATAAATTGAAAATCCCGCGTTCAAAGTTTAAAAAGCAAAAGGCCGACGGAGCCACTCGACGCCGCCGGCCCTGCAATTAAAGAATGTCTTGATTATGGATTTGCCATCTGGTTCGTGGTATACAAACCGTCAACATCCCTGGTGGGCTCAATAATGGCGCCCTGTTTCTTTTCCTTGATTGCTTCGGACTTGCGCTCCTGGTTAACGACGCCTTTTTCGTCGCGCTCGGCGCCGGCAATACCCGGCGAGTTCACTTCTTCCTTCACTGCCTGGATCGAAGCGTCTTCCGGCGTCTTTAGGACCGTAGGACGCATCATGACCAGCAATTCATCCCTCACCTTATTGCTCGATGGCGACTTGAACAGGTTTCCGATAATGGGAATGTTCTCCAGAAGAGGAACACCAGTGCTCGATTTGTCCGTTTCCGTATCGGTAAAACCGCCCAATACGATGGTGTCGCGGTCTTTCACAGCGACTTCTGAAGTGAACGTGCGGTTGTCCGTCGTGGGCACGGCGCCCACACCCTGGATTTGCACGTTGCCGCTAATATCATTAATCTGCTGGTTGATATCCAATACGACAAGACCGTCCGGGTTAATGAAGGGTGTTACGTCCAGAGAAATACCAACCTGCAATTGTGAGTATGACGATCCGCCGTTGTATCCATAACCTCCGGCGTATGTGCTGGTCACGTACGGCACCGATTGGCCCACGAAGAATTGCGCTTCCTTGGCCTGCGAAGTTTGAATACGCGGACGCTGAATAATGTGCGTGCTGCTGTCATTGGCCGCCGCCTGCAAGGCAAGGTCCCAATTTGGGCCGATGCTGCCAAAATAACTCAAGCCCGGCAACGCGCTGCTGGTAAAATTTCCCGGCCAGATATTGGTCGCGGCTGTGCCGGCAAAACTGTAAAAGGGCGTGCCATTGTTGACTGCCCCGACTCCTTGAATCGCAGCGCCATTGACGCTGGGACCACTCAATGGGTTTTGAGCGACGGAAACGCCATAGCTCCATCCCTTGGTCAAATCCACTTCCATGATGACGGACTCGATCAGGACCTGCGCCAGGAGAACGTCCAGCCTTTTGATGATGTCCTTGATCGTAACCATGTCCTCCGGAGTCGCATAAATCAACAGGGAGTTGCTGCGTTCATCCGCGATGATTTTGGTTTGGCCCAGGATTTGAATGGGCTGCTGCATGCCGTTTGCGCCGCCGCCCCCGCCGCCGCCATTGTTTTGAACCTTGTTAAGAATATTTTGCAAACGGTTGGCAAACGGGCTTTGGCCCTGACTTTGGGACTGTTGATTATTTTGGAAATTGTTCTGCCCGCCATAGGGCTGGGAGCCATTAAGTCCGCCGCCCATGGGCGATCCCCCCATGGGGCTGCCGACGATGCCGTTGCGCGCGCCTTCGCTGCCGGGCGTGCTTGTCTGTCCAAACGAGGTCGTGCCGCCGCCCGGATTCTCCAGGCTGCTCAGCACGCTGGCAATGTCATCAGCCATCGCATATTTGATGGGAATGACTTCGTTCGTATATTCGGCCGGTACCACCACATCCACCTTGTCAATCATTTCCATCATGCGCTTGACGTTTTCCGAGTAATCACGCAGCACCAGGATCCCGTTTTCATCAATCGGCAGAATCGCGTTTGGTGATTTCGAAAAAGGCTGGATCACCGGAAGTATCTGGCTGGGTTTCAGGTATTTTAACTGCACGATGCGGGTAACATAGGACCCCAGTTCCGGCAATTGGTTCAGGTTCCCCTCGTTAAATGTCTCACCCGTTTGGCTCGCCTGCTCGGTCGGCACCACTTTGATAAACTTGCCTCCCGGCACATCGATGACCGAAATTCCATTCAGCGCCAGCACCGCCTGCAAGGCCTGAATGGCTTCGCCCTTGGTCAGCGGCGTTTCGGTTTTTAACACGATTTGCGCGTTCGGCAGTCCGGCGCGCAAAAGCGTCTTTCTTTCCAACTGCGCATACACTTCCAACACCTGGCTCACGTCCACGCCCTGAAAATCAATCAGCCCCGGCGGGATGATCTCGTTGTCCGAACTGTCTTGCGGGCTGGCGGCATTAGGCTTCACCCCGCGGCCGCCGGGCGGCATACCGGGCGGCATTTGCGCGCGGAGGACCGACACAGTGAGTGCCAAAATTAAAAGGATTGAAGTGATTTGTTTCATTGAGCGGATGCAGTTGCGTTTTTCAAATTTTTCGCCGGCCCCGGAGCTTTCTGATAGCTGGCCACAAGTCCCACGCCGGCCTCGAGGCGCTGCCGTTGGCCGTCCGGGTGCAATTCCAGGTTCCACACGCGAATCATCGCCGGGTCATTGCCAAGCTGATATAGAAAATTGACAAGCTGGTCGTCGGTGGCCCTCACGCTGATGGTTTCGACGCGCTCGACATAAAAGGCGTCGTTTGTGTGCATGACCGAAGGAGGGACATTGACAATGCTCACGCCGGTCCTGCCGGCCTGGTCTTGGATGGCCCGCATGAAATTCACCGCCTGGTCTTCTTTTGCCACGTACGCGCCTTCATCCTGAAATTTCGTCAGCTTTTGCTGATAAAGAGGCGCCTGGGCGATCGCGTTATTGTAGTTATTCAATTTCTGATGCGCTTGATCGATTTGAAAGTCCAGCTTCCCCCAATCGCCGAAATGCGGCCAGATGACGACGTAATTGGCCACCAGCAGCAATACCACGATCACACCGACAGCAAGCCGGCGTTCCATGGGGCGTAACTGTTCAAAGTACTTCTTCATTTTAACGTGTCCTGCTGTGCCAATTCGAGGGTGTAATTCCAATCCACATTGTTTTGATACATGCGATACCCGGGTGGCTCGCCGCCGGACTTGAACATGGGGTTTCCGTCGGGCCTCTTGGCCTTTTGGAGCGCGGTGCTGAAATCATCCAATGTCTGGATTTGGTCCGCCGGAGCCGTGCCAGCCATCTGGACCTGACCACTGCCAAATCCCCATCGTTGAAGCGTGATTCCGGCCGGCAGATTGTCAGCAACCGCTTTCCAGCAATCCAGCGCGGCAAATTTCAGGTCTTCCCGTTGCTGAAGCACCGCATACTGACCCTGGAGTTGCATGGCGTTGTTGTACTGCGCGGTCTTGATCGCTATCTGCGTCTGCACTTTGTCCAGTTGCATGCTGCGAAGCTGGATCATGCCGAAATAAAACGCGACAAAAACGAGGTAAATCGCACCCGCGGCGTACAATCCGTGCAGCCACAACCGGTCGCGAAATTGCTCCCGATAACGGGTTGAAGTTTCCGCCGGCAACAAAGCCGCAACCGGGTGATCATAAGAAGCCTGGGTCACGCGCCGGACAGTGCGCGCGGCCAGGTCAGCGAAACCTAAAGGCGCAGTCACATGCACCGGCTCATCCAGGGCCTTACGCAACAATGCTTCCCATTCGGCGGCAGCCACGCCATCCGCCACCAGGTGCCATTGCGGTTTGGCGGTGAGCCATCCTTCCAATTCCCCATGCCAGGCCAATTGCGCCAGTTGGTTCTTCAGGTTTGCGGCCCGGTCACCTGTGGCCGTGAGCAAAATAAAATTCACGCCGCGCAACACCCCGCCTTGCCACCAGGCCACCAGTGCCGACCGGGGATCACCCGTCGCCCCCGGCCAAATCCAGCCGCCATCGCCAAGCCCGCTCATCCCCTCCAATTGGTCGAGCATCGGCGTGTCCAGGCGGTCAGGCAAAAATCCTTTCTCTTCCAGGTGCCCAAGAAATTCCTCCACGGCGCTGCGCGCGGCCATGACCACGATCACCGTTTGCACGTCTCCGGCGGCCTGCGGAAGGACGTGAATCGTCCAGACAATTTGCGCCACCGGCTGCGGCGACAATTTCTCCAGTTGCAATTCAACCATTGCGACGGTTTCGTCCATCGGGCCTTTTGGCACTTCGATCACACGCAAGAAAACGGTTCCGGCCGGGAGCCAGGCCACGTTCAATTTAGGCTGCCACAGTGACGTCCACGACTTGGCCACGAGCTTGCCGGGCATCGGCGTGTCGTTCGCCAGGCGCGCTTCGCGATGAAGCTTGAAATTGCCCTTGGCCTCAAACTGCCACAGCCGGTTCGAATCGAAGGCTGCGTGGAATATATTGCAGAGGTTCCAGCGTGGCATATTTAGATTTCGATTATTTCGTTAAAGGCTTTGGCTAAAGTTTTACTCTTTTTCGGCGAGGGCGTCCATGTGCTCTTCGATTTGAGTGACGCGCAGGACTTCTTCGATGGTTGTCTCGCCGTTTTTGACTTTGTTCCAGCCGTCGGTGCGCAGCGTTCGCATTCCGTTTTCAATCGCCCGGGCGGCGATGGTGGACGCGGCAGCGCGGCCCAAAATGAGGGGGCGCAGGCTCTCGTTGACGATGAGCAACTCATAAATGCCTTTGCGTCCCTGGTAGCCGAATTGCCGGCATTCTTCGCAGCCGGCGCCGCGCCAGAATTTCGCAGTCTCGATTTCGTCTTCGGGAAAACCAATTTTCTTTAAATAATCCTTCTGGGCTACCTGCTCAGTTTTGCAGTGCGAGCAAATTGTACGCACGAGCCGTTGCGCCATGACTGCCTCGACGGACGAAGCCACTAGGAACGGCTCGATGCCCATATCAATCAATCGGGTAAACGCGCTCGGGGCGTCGTTGGTATGGAGCGTTGAAAACACAAGGTGACCGGTCAGGGACGCGCGAATGGCGATTTCAGCCGTTTCCATATCGCGAATTTCACCGACCATCACCACGTTCGGGTCCTGGCGCAGAATATGGCGCAATCCCATGGCGAAGGTCAGTCCTATCTCCGGACGCACGGCGATTTGGTTGATGCCTTTCAACTCATATTCGACCGGCTCCTCAATGGTGATGATGCGCTTGTGAACCGAATTAATCGCGCTCAGGAACGCATACAGCGAGGTGCTCTTTCCCGAACCGGTCGGGCCGGTGACGAGGAAAATGCCGTGCGGTTTGACGATGATTTCGCGAATGACCGCTTCGTCCTTGGGCGCAAATCCCAGCTTGTCCAGGCTCAGGAAAATCTTCCCGCGAGTCAGGAGGCGCAACGAAACGCTTTCTCCGTATACCGTGGGAACGGTCGAAACGCGAATGTCAATTTCCTCGCCCTTGATGCGCACGTTGATGCGTCCGTCCTGCGGCAAACGTTTTTCGGCGATGTTCATTCCGCTCATGACTTTAATGCGCGAAATCAGCGCCGCCTGAAACCGCTTCAACTGCGCCGGCATGGGTGTCTGGTGCAAGATGCCATCAATGCGATAGCGGATGCGCAATTCGTCTTCCGCAGGCTCAAAATGAATGTCCGTCGACCGGTCCTTGTAGGCTTCCCAGATGATCTGGTTAACGAATTTGATGACGCTGGCTTCCTGGTCGTCCTCGGTGATTTCCTTATTGGCGGCGATCTCCAATTCCATCGATTCGCTTTCGCCCATTTCATCGAGCGTCTCGGCGCCGACGCCGTAATATTTCTTGAGCGCTTTTTCAATCTCAGCTTTGGGCGCCAGGGCAAATTGGACGGGCATCCGGGCATCAAAACGCACCGCGCTGGCCATGGCGGCATCAAAAGGATTGCTCGTGACGATCTGCAATTCGCCGTCGTTCAATGCCGCGGGCAAAACCGAATATTGAAAGGCAATCTTGGTGGAAATCTTATTTCGCGCCTCGGTGGGCACGCCCATCTTGGCCAGTTCCAGGTAAGGCCAGCCGAGCGAGCCGGCAAGCTTCTGCATAAAGACGTCCTCAGCCAGACCGGATTCGCGCGCGATGAACGTCAGCAGCGGCTCCGTGGAACCCGCCGCGGTAGCAGTTCGCCACGACGCGCGCCAGTCGTCGATTTGCTTCGGCGACGCCTGCGCTGCCGACGCCACAACATCTTTTATCGAAGTGAATGCCATGTGCTTCAGTTAAACATCAAAAGAGGGAAAAAGTTTCAGAAAATTCAAAGATTTTAAAGCCAAATTCGCGGAAAAATTTGAACGTTTTAGCGACAGCGCTGCCCCGAAATGGGACACCGCATGGCAGGGGCGCTGCGCTGGGGCGTCACCGCCCGTAAAGCGGGCGGCCGACACAAGGCTTGGAGCGCGGACCGCCGAGTCGGCGAGTTGCAAGTTTGATAATGCAAACCACCAGATTGCCGCCATTTTCTTCTTGCGGATAAAGCGGTCCGCGCTCCGCCTGACCACCCCAAACTGCCCCGCCGTTCGTGTTAGCCAGCCGTTTTAACGTTTCAACATTTTAACGATTCAACGTCTTCCATTTGTTTCTTTTCAATGTGCCTAAACTTTGGTATTTTGACGGTTTATCGTTGGAAAATGTTGAAGAAACTCTTAAGCCCGCTGCTCGCATGGTATCTCACGGCCCTCAAGTCGCTGGGTTACCCGGCCATTCTGCTGCTGATGCTCGGCGAAAGCAGTTTTGTGCCCATACCGTGCGAACTCATCATCCCACCGGCGGCGCATTTGGCGCATACGAACCAAGTACCCCTGGATTGTGCGGGGATTATTGCTGTGGCTGTACTGGGTTCCTGGCTGGGGGCAAGCATTATGTATTGGCTGTCGCGGAAGGCAGGGCGCCCGCTCGTATTGCGCTACGGCAAATTCGTCCTGTTTCCGCCCGAAAGACTGGAAAAGGCGGAACGCTGGATGTCGCATTACGGCGCGATGGGAGTGCTGGTGGCGCGGCTCCTGCCAGGAGCGCGGCAACTGGTGGGCATTCCCGCAGGTATCGCCCGATTGAACTACCTGCAATTTACTGTTTTCACCCTCATCGGCGCCACGATTTGGTGCAGTGTGCTCTGTTACGTGGGCGTTAAAGCGGGCTCGCCCAACTTCGGGCATTTGAAATTATTGCTCGGCGGTGGCGCTCTCGTCCTCGGCGGCCTTTACTACTTTTTTGTCCATCGCCTTATGCAGAAGAAGCCGGAGCAGAAGTCCGCGATCAGTCCGTCAGTCCAGTAATCGAGCAGTGCTCAATGGCGCTGAACGGGCATGATGTCATGGTTCTTCTGGCTCGAACGGCTTGAAACTTGCCAACTCTTCTTGCACATTTTGACTAAGAAATAGAAACGACGATTTTGACGCCGGCCGAGCTGCGATTGGAACTGGCCTGTGATCAAGCTCACGCTTGATGCTACGCAAATTCACCAAACGATATGAAAGCCGGACGGAGGGAGCAGCCCGATGGGATTTCCGATGACGGATACAAACGTCAGTGGATGCGGATACGTATACGCCGTGTAGCCCGGCTTCGGAGTGTCATTGTAGAGATCGCGGCCCACCTGGATGCCCGGATATGCGCTGGATAAGAGACCATCCGCTCCATTCAGATTATTTGCCCACGAATAGATTCCGTCCAGGGCTTCATTCGGCCAGCTCTCGGCACCGGTGGAAGTGTCAATCGTCACCAGGACACCGTTCGTTTGCCAGGAGTTGTTGATGTCCACTAACCGGTCCCCCGAGCCCCGTCCGGGCTGGTCCAGGGCGGCATAAACCCGGCGAATCTGGAATGCGTCGCCCGGATTAAAAGTCAGCACTGTGCATGGGATGACACTCTGTGTCGCAGGGGTGCTTCCGACGTAGAAGATGGTGTTTGCGGTATTCGAGTTTATTTCAGCAAAGTTCCCGGTGGTTGTGTCTATTACGGTGTAGCCGACCCATTGGTTGGGCGTCCAATTCGCTCCATTCACTTGCAAATAGTACGATCCACTCGGTGAAGAGCTTGTGCCGCTCAGATACAGGGTTGGATCATTTGAATCGAACGGAGACAATCCATTTGCGCCGGCAAACGGCTCAAACTCGCTGTAATAGGAGCACGTGTAGCGGTAATTGCGAATGGCGGCCACGGCGCTGTATCCGTTGATGACGTTGCTATAAATCAGCCCCGAACCTCCCCGAATCATGCAGGCCGCATAAATCGGATATAACGAAGTTGCCGTTGGCGGACAGGTGAAGGTATTTCCGTAAACTTCAAAACTGCGCATGCTGCGAACCCGTCCGCCGGATTCGGTGCCGTGATCGTTCCAGCTATCGTTCATTACGGTATTGTAACGAAACACGATTCGCCCTCCGCCGTTGCCATCGGTGGCGCCCACGCTGCCCAACCACGTCGTGGTGTTCGTAAAATAGTTGTCCTCGACGTAGAGGCAATTGGAGCTATCGAGGCCATAGGTCGGGGCGGTGGACCAGGAAATATCGCCTTCACCGTCACCGGGAATATAACCGTAGCAGCACACTGAGATATACTTTTCATAAAATGTGTTGTGATCAATCACGCTCTGAGAATCGCCTGAGGTGACAATATTTTTGCCGTAAAGGCCGTTGAACACATTGTGGTCAATCCGCCACGACGCGCCGCTCACCCCATTAACAGTGAGGCAGCCATTATAATTCGGGCCGGTATTGGTTACACCGCCTTCAAATTGAATATTGGCGATTTCCAAAAAAGTGCCGGCGACAGGATTGACGTTGATGATCTGGGCGCTAACCGAGCGATTTTCCTCGTCAATGATAACGGTTGAATTGGTGCCAGCTCCAATGAGGGAAACCCCGTTTAAACTCAAGGTTTCAGCCCACCAATTAGTGCCAGCCGGCAATTGCACGACATCGCCGGCCGAAGCCTGCGCCACTGCATTTCTGACATCGGCATACTGACCGCTTGCAGCTTGAATAACCCTTGCGTCACTATTCGATGCTGCCCCCAAGACCGTTACAGCAATCATCCCACACAGAAAGAGACTTTTTGATTTCATATTTCCGTTCATTTAATACGTTCAACAATTTACTTTTCGAATAAGTGGCAGTTTACCCCAGAAGAATAGACTGTACCTGCAGTTTGAATCTTACGAGAAGCGTCCGATTCGGTCAACCAAATTGTTGAGTTCTTCAGATTGTGCTAAAAGCACGACCGGAGATGCGCGCCATCGGCGTTCGATGTTTTTCCAACTGGCGACGGGAGGTCCCTAGTCCGGGTTCATTCATTCCGATACTCCTGAATCGCCGACCGCCACGCGGGCGCCAGCGTGGCTCCGGGGCGGAGCCAGATTTCTTCATGCAACCATTCCATCGCGTTCGCGTCGGCCATGATGAGGAGGCGTTCGTTCGGCGTGATTTTGTCGGGGCCTTCGGCAAGAAATTTTTCGACGAGGGAACGGATTTTGGGGCTGCCCACGCCCATCATTTCAAATTGTTCGGCGTAAAAGGGATTGGATTTCTTTTCCCGCAACAGCGAAACGTGGATGGCGTTGACGTAGGGATCCAGGATGGCTTCCGATACGCCATCATGTCGTTTGTTGGGCGCCGTTTGGCTGATGATTTCCTGGATTTGCAGGCGTGCCCGCAAAGAGACCAGAACGTCCGGCGGCTCCGTTTCCTCGGGGGTCAGAAACAATCCTAGCCTTTTTGCCGTGGCGCCCGCCGAGAGCCTGCTGGTGATTACGCTCAACGGGACGGAAAACACCATGCCGGCAAACAACGGCATGAACCACCAGAACAGCGACGGCTTGAGTTCCCACATGAATAACCCCCAAATCACGCCAATGAGCATGTGGCCCCAATGCCGGCGGAAGGCAAACGACCAGGTGGTGCTCCCTGCCCTCTTTTGCGTTTTCCAGCCAATGGTCCCACCGAACAGATTCGTAAACACAAATCGCGTGTGCCACAGCATTTGGAGCGGCGCGTGGAGCGTGGAGAATATGGTTTCCGCGACGACGCTCGCCGTCGTGCGGCCCAGACCGCCAAAGGCGCGGCGGCGCTCCGGATCACAGGCCAGATCCACCAGCGCGAGGAATTTTGGCAACATGAGCACGATCATTACAATGACAAAGACCAACAGCGCGTGGGCGGTTCCGCTGAGGTTAATTAGGATGGCGTGCACCGTGAAAACGGAAAGCCCGGTGTATTTTTGGTACCAGAGGACCCACGTGGAGGTGATCAAAAAAGCCAGCCAAATCGGGCTGGACAAATAGCCCATGATTCCAAAAAACAGGTGCATCCGGCTCACACCGCGAAGGCCGCTAAAGAACATCACCAGGCCGTGCTGCAAATTGCCCTGGCACCATCGGCGATCGCGTTGCGCGTTTTCGATCATTCCCTGGGGCGACTCCTCGTAGCTGCCTTCGAGGTCATACGCCAGCCAAACGGCGCGGTTTTCCCGCAGGAGCAGCGCGGCCTCAACAAAATCGTGGCTTAGAATCTGTCCTCCAAAGGGCTTGTGGCCCGGCAACCGCGGCAAATCGCAAAATTGCATGAACGGTTCCACGCGAATAATCGCGTTGTGCCCCCAATAATTTCCCATGTCGAGCGTCCAGAAATTCAGGCCGGTGATGAAGACCGGCCCGTAAAGACGATTGGAAAACTGTTGCATCCGGCCGAATAACGATTCCGCGTTCACCAGCGCCGGCACGGTCTGCACGAGCCCGACATTTGGGTGCGCTTCCATCAGCTTGACCAAATCCACGAGCGTTTCGCCGCGCATCACGCTGTCGGCATCGCAGGTAATAAAATACCGGTAACGCCGCCCCCACGAGCTGAGGAAATCGCGGATGTTACCGCTTTTGCGCCCTTCATTGTCCAGGCGCCGGCGATAATAAATTTTTCCGAGCGCATCCAATTCCTGAGTCAGCTCAAACCACCGGCGCTCTTCCTCGACCCATTTGTCGGCATCGGTGGAATCGCTCAAGATAAAGAAATCGAAATGTTCCAGCGAACCCGTCCGTTGGACAGATTCATAGACGGCGCGCAATCCCTCGCAAACGCGCGCCACGTTTTCGTTGTAGATGGGAAAAACAATCGCCGTGCTGGCATCGGTAATCGATACCGCCCGGTAATCCTTTAAATTGGTAATGCGCAGCCGGTCGCCGAACCGCCGCAGAAAAAAGCCGTAAATACCATGCAGGCAGCCGACGGAAGCGAAGAAAAACAGGGTGATGAACAGGATGAGCAGAATCACGCGGGAATGGGACCAGCCGGTTCGCCAGAGCAAATCGGCGAAAAGCACCGAGACAACGCCGGTCAACAGCACTGCGAGGGAATAGAATATGAAAAGCCGCCACCCGCGAATTCTGGAGATTGTAACATACGGGGCGCTCACTTGTTATACCCCGCAACATTAAGCTAAAAAGTGTCCTGGGGCAAGGAGGGTGTGAATTAGCCATTGCCGATAGTTTTCACCGTTCTTTCCTCAACTCATTGGCCATGCGTGTTGCGTATTACGTGTTGCGTCAAGTATGTAACTGCGAGGTCCGGCCATACTTGACGCCATTAGAACATCCAACTTCCAATGACCAAGCTCCAGAGAAGCCTCAAGCAGGCCGCTAAAATTGGATGTTCAACGCTTGATTATTCTCGGGAGCTTTGGATGTTGGTACTTGGAAGTTTGAGTGCGGATCATTTATTCCCTGGAAATCAATCCCATCCGAACCCGAATCCACCGATTTTTTTCATTTCCCCAGCGTTTCTTTATTGCTTTTGGCGGCCGGAACGCCAACTTTATTTCAAACATGCCTGATGAACATCAGCCGGAATTGAATCAGCCCGGACCAAGGAAACGTTCAATTAATCGCCGACGCGGTCGTCGTGGCGGTCGTGGACGCAACCTGCGTCCGGCCCATCATGCCATAGCGCCTGCAGGTCCCGCGGCATCGCCTGCCACCGGTGAAGCGGCGCCTCCGTCGGACGAGCGTCCGCCTGAAACGAAAGGCGCCGAGACACACGCAGTCGAAAGGCCACAGCCGGAACCAAAACCCGCTTATCGACCCGTCATGGAACGGCCGGTAACGGAACGTCCGCACCAGGAAAGGTCACACCAGGAACAAAACGCTCCAAGACAGGTTCCCCCTTCGCTCACCCGAGCGGTCGACGACGTGCGCCGGGTTGTGGAATCTCTCGAAGAAGCCCTCGAACAGATGGAGCATGTTCTGGAATTGGTTGAATTGGCAGAGGAACAAAAGTTTGACGATGAACGTGAGATTGAGAATCTCCGTCGGGCCTTGCGCCGGCTCCAGACGCCACGCCATGTGCCGCAACGCGAGCGGCGCCCCGAACCTCCGCGTGAAGAATCACAACGCGAAGAGCCTGCCCACGAATCGGAACCAGAACCGGAACATGAAGGCGGCGACGAGCCGCCGCCTGAAGAGTTTGGGTCTGAGGAGCGGCCGAGCTAACATCGAACGCCGAATTTTGAATGGCACGGACCCGTGGCGGCGGCAGCGCCACTTGTGAATTGCGGCCCCCGACTGCCGACGACGCGATCCGGATTTCTAATTCAGGCAAAGCGGCAGCTCTGCCCTATCAATATTAATCACAACCCCACGGCCGGGTTTTGGCTAAAGAATTTGTTGTTTCCCATTCCTGCCAGTCTCTGACAATTTGACAATCGTAGCAGCTGAATCTTTGGAAACATTCGGGGTGGTCGGCCACCAGGCCGGGTCATACCAGCCCCAGCCGTCCTGGACCAGGCCCTGCGAGTTCTTGTAGGACCGCATGGTCCAGCTTATGCCCGCATTGTTGTAGTCGTTGATCGAATAATCATAGCGGGCCGCTCCCTGGCCCATATCATTCCATTCGCCAACGTAATCGGTCACATTTCAGGTGAGATGATTGTCGAAATCATTCACTTGTTTATCCGAACCGAATTCAAGGTCGCCATGGAAGTCAAAGACGATGGAAAGGGTTTTGCGCCTGAAAATTCTCCCGGCCCAAACGACGGCCATTTCGGACTTCTGGGCATGTCCGAGAGAGCCAAGCGATTGGGCGGACTCATCACTGTCACCAGCGCTCCCGGAACAGGAACCGTCATCCGGGTGGAATTTCCCATGCTCAGGCCTGAAACCCGGCAACCCGCAAATGAACAACAAACCGATTACGCACAAAACGTCGCCGATTCGAATACTCATCGCTGACGACCACTACGTCGTCCGCATGGGCCTGATCGCAATGGTGAATCTGGAGCCGGACATGGAAGTTGTCGCCGAAGCCACTCACGGGAACCAGGCCTGCGCTTTATTCAAACGCTGGAAACCGGACCTGACGTTGCTGGACGTCCGAATGCCGGTGAAAAATCGGAAAACTGCAGGTCGCCGATCGCGCGGAAGACGTCGCCGTGGCGATACAACGAGGGATCATTCATTTGGATTAACTTTTGACTGGGGCGTTGAATAGCGATAAATCAGCCGTTAATTACCCCTTCGGGTAATGGTTTTGGCGGCAGAAATTCCGGTAAAATAAGACCGTTTCATTATCCGTTGCAAAAACGGCCAAAGTGAGTCATGGTGTTACTTCCAAGCCATAGTGAACCCGAATCGAATCGTTTCCGCCCTCGTCGCCAGCGCCACGCTCGTGTCGGTCACACTTTCCGCGCAAAACCTCGCCACGCTCATTGATCTGGGCGCCACCGCACCCACTCCCGGCACTTACGATATATCCCAGTTCAGCACCAGTGGACAGGCCAGTTCGCCCGACGGCCTGAATTACTACACGGACAACTATCCATCGCATGGAGGCGGCGCGCCGGGACAAACTTTCAGGACGGGTCCCAATTCCTCCGGATACTGGCTCAATACCCTGGCCTTTAAAACGGGTGGTGGTGGTTCGCAATCTACCACGACCCCGCAAACATACGTCCTCTACCTTTTCACCATGTCCGGCACAACCGCAACGCCCTGGTTTGGCCAATCGTTCAACAGCTTCGCATTCAACAACGGCGACTGGTTGCAATGGACCAATCTCAATCTCCTATTATCGCCCGGCACAACCTACGCGTACGCCTTCGGCCGAACCGCCAGCGGCACCGGTTGGGAACAGCTCGCCAACGCCAGCAATAACCCCTATGCAAGCGGCCAAATCGCCCTTGTGCCTGTCGGTGGCGGCACCGTCACCTACGGCTCGAGCGGACAATTCGACGGCGTCTTCGACCTGGGTCTTACCCTGACCAATCCAGCCGGGCCGCCCGTACTGCCCACCGTAGCAAACAGCGCCGCCACCGGCCTTCAGGCGAATGACGCCACGCTGAATGGCCAGGTGGTCTCCTCCGGAAACCAGATCCCATTCGTCACGATTTACTATGGTCCGTCCGACGGCGGGACAACGGCCTCGGCCTGGGCCCACAGCACAACTTTGGGCCTGCAAAATGGAACGTTCTCCGCGCCAACTTTCAACCTCAATCCGAGCACCTCTTATTATTTCACCGCCTCCGCTTCGAATCAGGCCGGCACTGCCTGGGCCCAGCCCTCTTTGAGTTTCCAGACTCCGGCGCCCAGTCCCATCCTGAATCCCGCCGCCAATTGGGGTGTCTGGCAGGGCTGGGGCTGCTCGCTCTGCTGGTGGGCCAATGTCTTCGGCACGCGCAGCGACCTCGCGGACATCGTCTTCACCACCAATTACACTACCCTCAACGGCGTGAGTCTTCCCGGCCTGGGCCTCAACATCGCCCGCTACAACGCCGGAGCCTGCAGCGCCAATTCCGTCAATGGCCAATCCATGGTCGCCTCGCCCAACATTCCTGGTTGGAAACAAATGCAAGGTTACTGGCTGAATCCATCCAGCTCAGATCCCGGCACCACCAATTGGAATTGGAATGCCGACGCTAATCAGCGCGCCATGATGCTGATGGCCCAGGCGCGTGGGGCCGGCATCCAGCTCTTTTCCAATTCGCCCATGTGGTGGATGCTCGATAATTTCAATCCCTCCGGCCCGACCATCGCCTCTACTGATAATCTCCAGGCCTCGTATGATGACGATGCCGCCGTTTATCTCGCAACCATCGCCGCTTATGCCAAAACCAATTGGGGCGTCACGTTTAATTCCATCGAGGCCTTCAATGAACCGCATGGCAGTTGGTGGACCGCCACCGGAACACAGGAAGGTTGTTACTTTGACTCGCCTGCGCAGGCAACGGTTATTGGGTATCTGCGAACCGAGATGAACAATCGCGGCTTGACCAGCATGCCCATTGCAGCCTCGGACGAAAACAGCTACAACGTCGCGCTTTCCACCTGGCAGGGATTCGGTTCCACCGTCCAGGGCGACGTGGGCATTGTGACCACGCACGGCTACTCCTACGGCAGCGGCAACCGCTCAGGACTCTACACCGCCGTGGGCGGCAAAACGCTCTGGAATACTGAATATGGCGAAGCCGACGGATCCGGCATTTCCCTGGCCACGAATCTGGACCTGGATTTTTCCACCATGCATCCAACGGCCTGGTGTTACTGGCAGCCGCTCGACGGAGGCGGCTGGGGCCTTATTCAATCCTCTGTTGGCACTTCCTCAATCACCATCCCAAATCCGAAGTATTATGTTCTCGCGCAGTACACGCGCCATATCCGTCCCGGCATGATCATCCTCGACAGCCTCGCCGCCAACACGGTCACCGCCTATAGCGTGACTAACCGCACGCTCGTTCTCGTTACCTGCAATCTGGGTCCGGCGCAAAATATCAGTTTTTGCCTCACGAATGTCCCGTACGTCGCCGGTCCCGTGACCCGTTGGATCACCGTGCCAAACACGACCACGAATTACGCCCAACACAACGATATCTCCCTCGCGAGCGGCGAGTTCCAGGCAAACTTTCCCGCAAACTCCGTTCAGACCTTCCAAATCGCCAACGTGGACTTGAGCCCGCCCGCCTCGCTCGTGGCCCTGTCCGCATCCGCTGGCGTTGGCGTCGTCGATCTGAACTGGACGTCATCGGTCGGCGCGACGGGCTACGCCCTCAACCGCGCCACGAATTCCACCGGCCCGTATTCGCTCCAGTCCACCGTGGCCGGGACCAACTACGCCGACACCCAGGTCACCGACGGCACGACTTATTACTACACCGTCACTCCTGTTAACGGCGCCGGCTCTGGAACAGTGTCAACTCCAGCCAGCGCCACACCCTACGGCCCGCCTGTCGTAACCGCCACGTTTTCGGGCGGCCAACTCGCGATGTCCTGGCCCGGTTGGGCGTCGAATTATTCCGTCTATTACGCCACGAATCTCAATCCGCCGGTCACCTGGTTCCTGCTTACCAACCAATTGCAATCCATCAACGGAAATCTCGGCATCATCTTCCCGCCGACGAATGGCACGGCCTGCTTCTATCGCCTCAAGGCTAACTAACCAGCTCTTTTGTATCCCGGAGGGACAATTCTATATCCCAAAGGGATTACTGGTAATAGCCCGGCGTTTCAACGCCGGGTCCGAAACCCGATAATCTGGTGCCCGACCGATTTTCGCTTACGCGAGACCGTCAATTATTAAATTCAAACGCATCCAGGGCTGGTAACGCGTTGCCGTTGAAATCAAACAATGTGGTATTGTCCACCACGTTGCCCTGGCCCAGTTCCCATCCTTCGCCGGGCACGCAAATGAAGACCGGATCCCAATATAAATCGCCCAGGCACTCGCCATTATTCACCAATTTGATGGCATTCAGGCAGTTGAGCATAAACTCTTTCTGTCCCTGCTTGGTGCTGGGAAAGGGTTCAGGCCCGTCATTCGCAAGTTGACCGGGATATCCGGTGCACAGGTTGGTGCTCCAGTTATATCCCGTTTCCATCACAAGGACCGGTTTGTTATACGTGGAATATACCCTGTCTATCTGGTCCCGGGCCTCTTCGGCAGTCAAACTCGTCCAGAATGGATAGTAAGAACAACCCGTGACATCCCAGGGAACTCCGTTGGCAACCGCCTGGTTCAAAAAATAAGTTACCGTGCCGGCGCTCACATTGTTCATATGCAGGATGACTCGCGTCGACGGTGAAATGGCTTTGACTCCCGCGTAGCCAACTTTGAGAAGTTGCGACAGTTGCGGCCAGTTCGACGTGCTGCCAAAGGGCAGCAACACGCCGCTGGAATTGATTTCGTTGCCCAAAGAAACGTATTGGGGCGTGGTGCCCTGGGCCTGCATCTCCGCCATAAAATTGGTGGTGAAGTTATAAACGGCATTCGTTAGTTGAACAAAGGTGTCATTGGTCCATGCGCGAGGAACGTTGTTCGCCCAGCCATCGCTATAATAAAGCGTCAGCTCGATCTGGAATCCCAGGGCATGCGCCTGGCGCGCCAGATCCAGAATATTCGTCGGGCTTTGGATTCCCACCGGCAAATCACTATTGGCGGGACTGGGATTGTTGTAGAGACGGAGGCGGACTATGTTGCATCCGTGATTTTTCAGAATTTGCAGGCACGGTGTGGCCACGCCATTGGTTTCGTAGAACACTCCGCCGCCCTGCTCCACATAAGTCAATTCCGATACGTCCCCGCCCTTCAAAAGATTGTACGGGACGTCGTCCTTGATTAATTGGACGATGTCCACCTGGCACCAGTCGCCGCCGGTTCCGTCATTCGAGTTGATGGACACCAGGCATTGTCCGTTGGTCACATCGATCCCCCTGACGATGATGTTGGTCCATTGCGTGGAAACCGGCAGGCTGGTCATGCTCCCGTTGCCGCTCAGGTAGCAGGATGCCTGGCCGCCGCTGTTTTTGACCATGGCGGTGAGCTTGTAATAACCACTGGGCACATGCGTGACCAGTTGGGAGGTTTGCACCTGATACGGCGCGGCATTGCTCTGCAGCAAAGACCAGGAACCTGACGCGGCGTTCCCCTCAACGAGCGACGTGGCGGACGCCGTGCCCGAACTGGTCCAATACGCCGACAAATTGTTCGACTCAAAATCACCGTCCTGCAATTGGCCGATGGGAAACGCGGCCAGACGATAAAACCGCCCTGCGGAATCAACGGGCACCGTTGCCGAGCCCTGGCCGGCTACGCTGAAATCATCTACCCATGTCCCGTCATAGAGGTTGGTGTCGCTTTGCAGGCACACATTCAAGGCTGCCGGCCACGAAAGTGCCACGGCGCCGTTGGACACCGCTCCAACCGACAGAATGCCGGTACTTGAAGCTGCAATAGCGAAGTTATCAAAATTGAACGTTCCGCCGCTGCCGGTATGCACGAAAACCAGTCCCGCGCCGGTTATATTGCCGGCTAAATTACTCGAACTGAGCGGGCCGATCGTGGCGTGCGTCCCGCTTCCATTACCGCTCACTGTCAGGGAATCCCACTGCGACGCCTCGGGGTTGAACACACTGGTAAACGTGGCGAACGGGCCAGTGGACGACGGCACCGGCAACGGGCTGGCCGACACGAACCAATTGCCGCCATTGATTTGCACCGCGAACCTCGCGGAGACGTTGGCAGGATTTTGATACGGTTGAATGTCCGCCGATAACGTGATTTCAGAGTACAGAGCAGGATTGATGACGGGAAACGAGGCTCCGCCTGATTGCGTCAAGGCGGCGGATGTATAAAAAGCGGTTGTGGTCGCAGCCGCCTCATACGCGTAGACTGCGCCATCTCCGCCAGTGGCCTGATAGAGCCGATCGGTCCCATCAGGAATATCGTTCGCCCAACCTACCGAACTCATCGGAAGATTTCCAGTAATGGCGCCGTACGGAAATGTTTCTCGATATAGAACGACATCCTGGGCGCGACAGAAATAGAAGATGGAAGATAGGAGATAGAAGATGGAAAAGAGAATGATGAACCTCTCAGTGAACCTGGAAGAACTCAGCCATCCGAAAGACTCTCCCTCACCCCTGCCCTTTCCCGCTGGGGCGGTTTGCGCCGCAGCCAATGGAATTATCGTCTGATCGTTGGCAACGGCAAACAATCGCATCGGTTCACGGCCGGGTCGCGTTTCACTCATCACTCATCACTCTTCATTCACCACTCCCGATTATCACGGCCCCAGCCGGTAAAACCGTTGGTGCCCGGTTGCGGTGACCGGCAACGAATAGAGGCCATAGGTACCCGGCACCGCCAAATAGCCGCTATTTAGATTGGTCGAACTAAGCAACTCGACGGCCGGGTTGCCGACCCAGGTTAGCGGAGTGACTCCGCCGGAAATCGATCCGATGTTGATGTCGCCGGGTCCGGTTCCAGTGATCGTGAAGTTGGCGAAGTCATATGTGCCGCCCGTGCCCACGGTGACAAAGACCAGGCCCGCGCCAATCATGACTCCGTTTAAGTTGCTGGTGGCGGCAGCGCCGATGAGGCCGCCGCTGCTCGTAACCGTCAGGTGCTTCCAATTGGCGGCCGCGGGATTAAAGGCGGTCTTGTAAGTTGTGAAAGTTGAACTGTCGACGGTCGGCACCGGCAATGGATTGGCGGACATATACCAGGTGTTATTGCTCAGTTGCACCGCCAGATACGCCGTGACGTTGCTGGATTGGGACACTGGCGCGATATCCACTGAAAAAGCTAAATTGAGATAATTCAAGTTGACGTTGGGGAAAGGCAATCCGGCCTGGTTGGTGTCAGTCGTCGTGGTGGCGTAATAGACGGTCGTGGCCGGGGTGCCCAGCGAGGCAGAGACAGCGCCCTGGCTCGAATTGGGAGTTACCTGGTACAGGTCATTGGGCACGTTGGGAACCGCCTCAACCCAGCCAGCGTTGCTGATCGGATAGTTTCCTCCAACCGGACCAACGAAGGGAAAGTTTTCCGAATAAATAAAGCCCACTTGCGCGTTCGTTACGGTCAACGTTGCTGCCTGATAGACGTTGTCGCTTTCATCAGCGCCGGCGGCGTTGGTCACAAAGGCGACAATGGAAATGCCGTTGTCACCGGCATTGAGATTGGCCAGAGTAAGAGTCGCGGTGTTGGCCCCGAATACTCCCGGGCCATTATTAATCTGCACACCGTTGGTCTCCCAATAATAGCCAAACGGCGGCGTTCCCGATTCCGTCGAGACGCCGAAACTTGCGCCGCCGCCGGAAGCCACGGCCACGCTGAGCGGAATATTCGTTCCAATCATGGGCGGCTGGCCCAGGGCCGAGTTGGTGGTGATCTCAAAATTCTGGAAGTTCATGTCAGACCCGCTCGACGTATTGTGCGCGATCACCAACCCCGCGCCGGTGATATTTCCGCTGAGAGGAGCGGCGGCCTGGCTGCCAATGATGGCGTTAGTGCCGGTAATTGTCAGGACATTCCAATTCGTTACCGCCGGATTAAATCCATAGGCATAAGTTTGATAAGGGCTCAACGCGGACAGGACGATTGACTGGGGTTGGGATGAGCAATACCACGTTCCGCTCATGTCCACAGCCCAATAAACGGAGATGGCGCCCGAAACCTGGCCGGCGGCGTTGCCCGGGACGAATCCCGCCTGGAAACTGACGTCTGGATAATTGGCCGGGTTAATATCTAAAAACGGCAATCCTGAAAGGCCAATATCATTGGTGTCTGTCGTATAGTAGACGTTGGTCGTGGCTGTCGACGAATAGGAAAAGACGTCTCCGATTCCACCGCCGGCGGAATAAATTCCAATACTGGTGTTCGCGGAAGCCGAACTGAGCCATCCGACACCTGTAATGGGCAGGTTGCCATTGGGTCCTACATAGGGAAAATCTTCGGCGTACAAGAGACTGGCCGGCACGGTGCTGATGTTCAAACTCAAGTTCGTGTCGAAAGCGCTCCCATAAAGGTTGGTGACCGTGATTGAATAATCCACCGTGCCGTCCGAAGTATTGAGATTGGTGACGGTCAGGATATTCGTGCCTGTTCCAATGAAACGCGGGTCGGATCCGATGGGAACACCGTTGGTCTTCCAGATATACGTCAGGGGCGGCGTTCCGGCGGCTTCGATCAGGAATGACGCCCCGCCGCCGACAAAGGTGTACTGTGGAGAGATCGCAGGCACCGTGATCGTAACGCCTACGCCCGATGAACCACTCGGCGAAAATGCCGTAACCGTCAGTTCGTTGTAATTGAATCCGTTGGCCGTGGGAAGCTCAACAATACCAATACCGGTAATTGGGGAAGTCAAGCTGGGCGCCGCCACTGAACCGATGGTGACACTCGTTGAGTTTATCGTCAGGCTCTGCCATACGTTGGCTGAATTCGAATAAATCAGCGTGACATTCGTAAAAGTCGGATAACCAAGCGACGTGTTATTGGGCAACGGAAAAGACGTGGCCACATACCATTGTCCTCCAACCATCACTGCAAAATAATTTGTGTCGCCGGTATGTGTATCCTCAATTTCCATATTGAGAGCCAAATTCGTATACAGTGTCGGGTTAATATCAGAAAAAGATGAATCTCCGCCGGAACCCGCGCCGGAAGTGTCGGTCGTGTAAAACATTCCGGGCGAACTCCCGCTCGGGAATACGGTAAAATACACGGTGTTCTTAGGCAATGGCGTCCCCGTAGCGGGGTCGTTGGCGCCGGTCGCCTGGAAAATGCCGAGGTAAGGCCCGGCAGTTTGCGACGTGGCGACGCCTGTCCAGCCCACCGTGTTGATATTGCCGTTGCCGGTCACCGAGCTGCCTCCATTGGTGGTGCCCCAATCTTCGGTATAGATAGTTTGGGTGCCCGCCATCACCGAAAGTGAAACTGTGGCGGCGAAAAAAACGACCGCGGATAATATTTTTTTCATAGTCGTGGGATGTTCATTGTCTGAATTCTAATTGTAAGAAAGCAGCCAGGTCGGCCAGAGAATGGATTTGGCCGGGACCCAATTCTGGCTCCAGGGCAACTGCCACAGTTGCCGCAAGCCCACCAGGCTCACCGAACCGTCAATGAAGGCCATGGTCTGCGGGCTTCTGCCCGGATGACGCGCGATGCAAAAACACGCCATCGTTGCATCCACCGGACAATCGCCAAAGTGGCTGGGCGGCGTATCGCCTGGATTGGGATTGGTTCCCTGCCAAACGCAGTCGGCAAACAAGGGCACTCCGGAAATCCGGCCCGCCGTCGTCAATTTCTTCCAGTAAAGAGACGCCTGCGGGTCGCCGGCATCCGCGGCGCCAGGATTGGCCGCCCACCCGTTAAATCCATAACTGCCGGCCATTCCTGACCGTCCCCAATTGGATGTTCCTCCGGCGGGCGTTCCGCTCGATCCGATCGGGTAACCATTGGTACCCATGGCGCCCCAGGCGATAAAGGTGGTGCCGGTGGTCGTCCAGGTGTCGCCAGGCGGAAGCGAGCTTCGCAGCGGCGCGATGGCCGTCGGACAATAGCACATCGTTCCCCCGATATTGCAATTGGGAATATATGGCGCCAACGCGACCATCCACATGCCATTGGGGTCATACCATCCGGCTGGCATGCTGTCATTGTTATCATTCCCATAAATATGAAAGCCCAGTCCCCATTGATGAAGATTTGCAACGCACTGAATCGCCAATGCCCGCCTTTTAGCCGCCGCAAGAACCGGAAGCATAATCGCCGCGATGATCGCGATAATAGCAATGACGACGAGGAGCTCGATTAGCGTGAAACCTGACATTCGACGCGGCTTCGTTGAAACGTTGAAATGTTGAAATGTCGAAACGGTAACCTCGCTTCGCTCGCTATGGCGCGGCAGGCTTGAAACATTCCGCAATCCGCAATCGGCATTCCGCAATTGGAACATACGTTTCGATAAACCGGTAGTCGTGTGATCAGTAAAATCCTCACTCAGATTCGTGCATTTCACCAGCCTCACAAATGTGTGGTTCTGGGAAGTGAGGTAGCGAAATACCGAACGCCGGATCCCGCAACCCGGGACCCAACGCCCAACACCGAATGTAAGAAATGGCGGCGGGTTCCTTTCCTGCTTTCCTGCGTGCCTAATTTTCATTCCGATATTCCTATCACCGTTCTCTCATACAAACCGGCCATGTTCAACAGAAACAATCGAAACTTTTTGGAACTTTTGAGAACTTTTGAAAATGCCAGCTCGGCGTAGCCCTTGCGGTGGAACTTTTTAGAACTTTTTGGAACTTTGGAATTTTTTGAACAAAAAAGGCGCGAAGACACAAAGGGTTTTGGATCGGCAGATAGCCAAATGAAGAAAGCAGGAACTCAGGAAAACCCGGCCTCAGGAAAAAAGCGTAAGAGAAGGAACTCTATGTAAAAGTATCAAACTCAACTTTGTTCCTCTGTCCCTTTGTTGTTCAAAATTCCACCGCGCCGCCGCCCATCTCGCGACGTAGCCTTGCATGAAGGCGGAAAACCCCAAACAAAACCACCCCAACACCAATCGCACCAAATTCCCCTGGCTCCGGAACGCTGCTCGTCGAAAATTCTATGTTGTCTAAAAGGACGTTTCCCGATCCTATTCCCTGGCACCCAAAAATCAGAGTTTCCACTTGCCCATCCATGCCGGCTGGGATATTTACACCATGCAATTCGCCGCCCTCGGAAACAATCGGAAGGCTTTTTCCACCCAGGCTAACCGTTAGGTCGCTGCCTCCAAGACCGTTCGCTCCAGGCGCATAAGCCTCGAATTCCAAAGACTCGGCATTGCCCGGAACCGTTCCCGTTTGGCTGATCGAACTATTCAAATACAACCCGACGCTAAAGTCTCCGCTAACCGCAAGGCTGCCACCCTCCAATTCAACAGACGTGGCAACGCCCGGGAAGGAATTGCTGATATAATAAATATCACCGCCAAAAATCAACCGGACCGTTCATTTAGAAAAAATTTTCACATTCTCCAGCAATCCGCCGCTCGTTTAGCAGCCAAATAGATTCGTTTAGCGTTTCATTTACCCCCATTTATTCGCCATTCGCAGGCACACCCATTCTGATGAAACGAAGCCTCCATGGACGAAGACCGGAGCTTGAAAACACTTTCCCGCCGATCCCATAGCTGGCGCTATGGGCTACTGACGCACGCTGCTCCGCAGCTATTCTCCTGTCGCACAATCTCACAGGCACGCGCCGGGAGCCGTAGCAGAGCCACTTGCCAATTCCGTCACGACGGGCACGTCGTAACCCACAAAATCTGCTTCGCCTCCTTCGCGTGAAATCCCTTCGCCCATTTACACCCCTCAAAACGCCAAAATCGCCAATAACCACGCGGGTTTTTCGCATATTCTCTTCGCCGTTTACACGTTTACTCACATATACACAAAAAATGTGAAACGGGCCGGGAATGGGAGCTCGGAGATGGGAGAACAGAACTCGGATTCTTGGATTGATGGTTGAATGGATTGGCGGGGTACGGAAGCTCCAAATCCCAACATCCAGGCGCCTGAGAACATCAAAGGGACAAGCACCCAGGATTGGATGTTCCGGATTGGCGCTTCTATGGAGCTTGGTCCTTGGATTTTGGAATTTCCGGCTGTGGACATCGAACGCTGATGGCCGAATGGAGATGAAGGACGAGGATGATTCCCCCGCTGCCCTATCCCGTCTTTGCGGATCTAAATTTCAACGCAGCTTCGGTGCGCGAGCGGACGTGGAGCTTGTGATACACGTGCCGCAAATGCCAGCGGACGGTTCCGTCGGTCAGGCCCAGGCGGTCGGCGATGGTTTTGTTGGGGAAGCCGCCGGCGAGCAATTCCAATATCTCACGCTCGCGCGGCGAGAGATCTTCCACTTCAGCCGCGGTCTTCACGGGTTCCTGGAACGAAACAATGACTTTGCGCGCAATCTCGCGTGACATAGGGGCGCCCCCCTGGCGGACTTCGCGGATGGCGGCGATAAGTTCCTCCGGCGAGCAACGTTTCAACAAATAGCCGCAGGCGCCCAGGCGCAGGGCCTTAAAGATGCGCTCGGTGTCTTCATAAACGGTCACCATGATAATTTGCACCGAGGGCAACAGCCGTTTCAGTTGCGCGAGGCAATCGATGCCGGACATGTTCGGCAATTGAATGTCCATCAGGACAATTTCCGGCTCGTGTTTGGGGATGATCTTCAGGGCTTCCTCGGCGGTGGAACAGGCGCAGACGCAGCGAAATTCCGGGTCCGATTGCGCGAATTCCATGAGGCTTTCGCGGATGACTTTGTTGTCTTCGACGATGGCGATTTTGGTCATAGGGTTGGATTTAATGGCACGGAAAAGCGCACGGTCGTGCCTTTATTCGGGTCACCGGTGATCTCAAATTTACCGCCCAACTTTTCAATGCGCGCGCGCATATTGTCGATGCCGTCTCGGGCTTCGCTCGGCGCGGCGGCCGAAAATCCCAGGCCATTGTCGGAAACGTTCAGCCACAACTCTCCGTTTTCCGCGCGAATGCCCAGCAGGACCTCGGTTGCCCCGGCGTGGCGCACGACGTTGGTCAGCGCCTCTTTGAACACCAGAAACAACTGGTGCCGGCACCGCGAATCGACCATGGGATTGGCCGTGCTGGCCGTATTGTCCAGACGCCACGCGATATTCGCCAGGCCGAGAAAACGGTCGGCATAAATGGATAAGTAACTAACCAAAGACGCCAGGGAATCATGCCTGGGATTCATCGCCCAAACAATTTCGTCCAGGACCGTAACCGTTTCGCGGGCTTTTTCGCGGACCAGTTCAAGGTATTGATGACGCTTTTCGTCGGTCGCGCCGCCGAATTTTGCGCGGGAAACCAGCATACTGATTTCGGTGATGCCCGACCCCAGTTCATCGTGCAAATCCTGGGCGATGCGGGTGCGTTCCTGTTCCATCGCCCGCTGATGTTCCACCATTTCGCGTTGCCGGATTTGGACCGCGAGTTCGGCGCTGCGCTGGTCCACCTGGCGGTGCAATTGCGTAATCCATAAAAACGCGGCCGCCAGGACGCAGACCAGTCCGCCGGTAATGACGAGCAGGCGTTTCAGTGTCCACCACGGCGGCGAGGCCAATGTTTTGATATCGGCGGGTGAGGCCAACAGCAATTCGAATGAAGTAATGTCCTGTCCCAGGGCGCGGTTGCCGCCTTCACCCACATAAACGCCGTCCAATTCCAATCGGCTGCCCGGCGCCAGCGAGCGCACGGAATCGTCTTTGGTATTGAGCAACGCCATAAACGTGTGTCCGGTGGCGGACATTTCCAGGGCTTCGCCGGCGGAAGTTTCCCTAACGTCTTCGAGCAGCCCGTCAATCCTCACGCGAGTGGAATCGTATTGGCCTTGAATTGGATTTTCGCCGTCCACTTTTTTCGGCGCCGGCAGTGGCGCGGTCCCGATTTTGCGCGCCACGGCTTCCTGCAACAGCGGCGACAACCCGCTCAGACCGGGGAATCCGACGACTTCCACCCGGTCACCCGCCTGCAATTCGGGCGCGGGTTTCTTTAGTACGAATTGCAAGCCATTCGCATCATCCATCAAATAGTATTGCGGCGGCTGTGCGCAAATAACGACGCCTGAAACTTTCACCCGTTGAAACACGCTGGCGCGAGGATTAAATTCGAGCAGATCAGAAACGGTCTTAAGCGGAAGGGAAAACAAATCGCGCGGGGCGGGTTGATCGACGGAGATCTCGGCGCCGTAAAGCCGCACGTCGCCTACGGTTACCTGATGCGTGACGTAATCCCAGGAGGCGAACAAACAGCCACGAATCCGGATGACCGCATCTTCATAACGATCCAGTTCGGCAGGTTTCATGCCGACGACTGCGAGCTCCACACGCAGCCGGCCGTCGCCGGTAAATAACGTCAAACTGTTCGAGCCGATCGTCGAGATGACACCTTCCAACTCGACGTATTGCGCATCCAAACTCCCGTTCATGAGCCGGTCCCAGGTGGGCTGGATGGGCTGAGGCATGCGGCCCTGGCCGAGGTCCTTCACGGAATTGGCGTCAATAATCGGCGCAAACAAACTCGGATCAGTCTTGCCTTCAATTTGCAGATATTCGCCGATTTCCGGAACCACGGAACGGCTTTCCGACGAATCCACCACATAAATTCCGCGCGTGGAATCCTGAATGGTAAATGCCTGGCGTTCCGGCAGCACACAAGTCACCACTCCCCGAACCTCAACGGGATATCCGCGCTGCGCTTCTTCGCGGCTAAGCTGGTGAACCTGGCTGGCTGTGGTCAAAGTCGGAAGGGCTGCCTCAACAGAGCCCCGACCGTTAGGGAGCGGTCCGGGAAATGCAACAGTATTTACAATCTTTATTGCCTGCGCGTCGGATACCAAAAGAACGCCGCCGACGCTCCCGCCATCGGCGTCATATGTGCTTTGGCAAATTCCAACGACCTCCACTAGGCTGTTCAATAAATTCGCGGCAGAAATCCCGGAGCCGTCGCCAATTTCCAGTCGTAACCGTCCGGTTTCCGACGTCAATTCCAATTCCCAGCCGGAGCCCTTTCGGCTGATAAATGTTATCTTCCCTTGAACTTCCACGCGTTGATAGTTTTGGTTCGCGCTACTTGACCCACTCCCAAGCCCGCTCCCGAACGGTCGGGGCCCTGTGGATTGGCTGAGGACCTGGCCGATAAGCATGGGCTGCGGTGCGGGCAGATTTGTCATGCCGACGGGAACAATTGACGGAGGAGGAGCGTCAATAAACAAACGGCTTCCGTCATCCGACGTCAGGTAAAAAGTATAGAGCCCGTCGCGCGGAACATCGAGATAGCCGGAAAATTCCAGGCCGATATGGTCCGGCTGCGGAATGACACTCACGTCAAAATTCGAAACTGTCCCGGTTTGGAGGGCGGCCAATTCACGGAAATCCGGCAGAATTTCTCCCGCCACGGGATAACACGCGTAAGCCAGGCCGGGCTCAATTGCTGAACCGCTCTCTGACCCATTCCCTAACGGTCGGGGCTCTGACGGGCGAAAGAGCGCCGAGTCAGGAATTTTTTGGCGCGGCAAACCCGGTCCTTGATATTCCACTTGCAGTCCGTACTTCTCCAGTCGATTGAACCAATCCAAACGGATGGGATAACGCCCGGATTGAAGCCAGGCTGAACCGGATTTTTCGGTCATCGTGTGGACGCCATCGTCGTCCACGATTGGGCCCATCACGCCCAATTGAAACCCCGCCATTCGCGTTGTGATGGTGGCGTTGCCGTCCAAACGGACTCGCTCGCCCGCACGGAGAATGTTTCCGGCCAAATTCATCTGCAATTCCTCCGCTCCAGAATCGTCCTGCAATACAAATTCGCCTTCCACGGAATTTGCCCATAAGACCGTTCCTTGCAAATCGATGGAATATGCAGTACTCGGATTTTGGGAGCTGACCTCTGAAACCTGGAGGACTTTTGTTACAGAAGCGGATTGGGCATCGGTGTGGATCGGTAAAAGCAAGAAGAGGGTGGCGAGATATGGCAGCAGGGACTGATGGGACGGACTGAAATTCGAGGACGAGAACCCGCCTTCGCTCAACTTCGGCGCGGCGAGCGAGGACGAGGACAAGAACGAATGAGAATTCAAGACATTCGTCGCCGGGTTCATGTCGCAATGTTACACCCGGGCGTTGGACGGTTGCAGCAGGAAATTGGCACAACCACACATTTGTGAGGGGATAAAAATGGTTTTGGTCACAGCCATAGTCATGCTATAAGACGGGTATTCTCTTTTAAATATTATGAGGGCTATCAACAAATTCATGGAGATGGTTGTGGTGTATGCGACAAATGGCGGCGCGGGAGCGCCGCCCTGCCGGCGGCGCCGACCGCTGGATTCTACCCTGTATGCAGCGCTGGCAACCGTTGGTTTAATGGCGACAAGCCTTGCGCCTGTTTCGGCGGCGGCGCCCGACGTTCGTGAACGTTTGTCATTGGACGCAGGCTGGCACTTCACTCAAGGTGATCCGGCGGGAATCGGTAATGAACTGAGCTACACGAATATGAAGCCCTGGATGATGTCCACGGCAAACGCCTTTGTGAAGGACGGCGAACCGGTTGCGCGGCCCGGCAATAACACAGGTGCCGACGTGGACTATGTGCAGCGCCATTTTCGCGATGCCGGCTGGGAGTCCTTAAACCTGCCACACGATTGGGGCATCAAAGGGCCGTTCAATACGAACGACCCGGGTGAGACGGGTAAATTGCCCTGTTGGGGTGTTGGCTGGTATCGAAAACATTTCGATATTCCTTTGTCGGACGCCAACCGGCGCATTTACCTGGACGTTGACGGCGCGATGTCTTACGCAAATGTGTGGCTCAACGGCCATTATGTCGGAGGTTGGCCCTACGGCTACGCTTCGTGGGAATTGGATCTGACGCCCTATATCAACGTAGCCGGCGACAACGTCCTGGCCGTTCGCCTGGACAACCCCAAAGAGTCGTCGCGCTGGTATCCCGGCGCGGGCATCTATCGGAACGTCTGGCTGGTCAAGACCGGGCCCATCCATATCGCTCATTGGGGCACTTATATCACCACGCCTGAAATCCACGCCAAGGCCGCAACGGTCGATGTGCGTTTCACCGTGAATAACGACAGCCGCTCCGATGCTCGTCTCTCGGTGAAAAATGAAGTTTATGCATTAAGGGCCGATGGACGGATTGGCCGCCACGTTGCTTCGATCACTTCCAACAATTTGAATGTTGCAGCACATGAATCGGGCACATTCGAAAGCCAATTACATGTCGGACATCCAAAACTATGGTCCCTGCAGCAGCCGCAACAGTATGTTGCGGTGACGACCATTCAACAGGACGGCAAAAACATTGACACGTATCAAACGCCGTTTGGCATTCGCACCATTCAATTTACCGCGGACAAAGGCTTTTTGCTGAATGGTGAGCACGTGCGTCTCAATGGCATTTGCGATCATTCGGACCTGGGCGCGCTGGGCATGGCTGTGAACGTCTCGGCTTTGGAGCGCCAGATTGAAATCCTCAAAGAAATGGGGTGCAACGCGATCCGTACCAGTCATAATCCGCCGGCGCCCGAACTCCTGGATTTATGCGACCGCATGGGAATGTTGGTGATGGATGAATCGTTCGATTGCTGGCGCAAGGGCAAACGGCCGAACGATTATCACTTGCTCTTTCAGGATTGGCATGAACGTGACTGGCGCGCTGAACTGCGCCGCGACCGCAATCATCCCTCCATCATTCTTTGGAGCATCGGCAACGAAGTGCCTGACCAGGGCACCTCGCGCGGTCCGCACATCGCCGCCGAATTGACCCGCATCGCCCACGAAGAAGATCCCACGCGCCCGACCACCGCCGCCTGCGACCATATTGATTCCGGCTTCGACGGTTTTAACACCAACCTCGACGTCTTTGGTTACAACTACAAACCGTTTAAATACGCCGATTTTCGGCAGGCGAATCCCGACCAGCCGCTTTTTGGCAGCGAGACGGCTTCGACCATTAGCTCGCGCGGAGAATATTTTTACCCGGTCCATACCAATGCAGATGATGGGGAACAAGATTTCCAAATGAGTTCCTACGACCTCTCGGCTCCGCAATGGGCCACGATTCCAGACAGGGAATTTGCCGGCCAGGATGCCAATCCATTTGTGGCCGGCGAGTTTGTCTGGACCGGTTTCGATTATTTGGGCGAACCCACTCCCTTCTACGAAGACGGCGCTCCCTCGCGGAGCTCCTATTTTGGCATCGTGGATTTGGCGGGTTTCAAAAAGGACCGTTTCTATCTGTATCAATCGCGCTGGCGTCCGGATTTCCCGATGGCGCACATCGTTCCCCAATGCTGGAACTGGCCCGGACGCGAAGGCGAGGTCACGCCCGTTTTTGTTTACACCTCCGGCGACGAAGCCGAATTATTTCTCAACGGGAAGTCGCTGGGCCGCCAAACGAAAGGTCCCTCTGAATATCGGCTGAAGTGGAACGACGTCACGTATCAACCCGGCGAACTTAAAGTTGTTGCCTACAAAAATGGGAAGCCATGGGCAACTGACGTGGTGATGACGGCCGGCCCCGCGGCCAAACTCGTGCTAACGGCAAATCATAAGAGAATTAATCAGAGCGAAGATGAATTGTCCTGCGTGACCGTTACCGTGGAAGATCAAAACGGACTCGTGGTTCCGCTAGCGGACAATCTCATCCATTTTCAGGTTTCCGGCCCGGGCGAAGTCGTGGCCACCGACAACGGCGATGCGACCGATTTGACGTCGTTCCCCTCGCCCGACCGCAAGGCGTTTAATGGCCTGGCCCTGGCTATTGTTCGCGGTAGACACAAAGGCAGCATTACCCTGGAAGCCACTTCGCCGGGATTGCGATCGGGAAAAATCGAGATTGAGGCGAGGTAACCGTATCGTGTAGGAGACGACGTAAGGAGACTCTGATTGACGCCGTGGTTCGGCCTTTTTCCGTGACTCTGGCTTATTCAGAATCTGGTTATGTCGTCTCCTACATTTGAAAAAACCATACAGATGTGAGGGTAGCCAGATTCGCAGAAATGCGTTTTAATAGTTAAACACACCCTAAAAGCTTATGAAAATCGCCTCAACCATAACATTCGCCGCTTTTTCACTTCCATTGGCCGTTTTGCCCGTTGGCGCCACCACCTATACCGGGCCGGGGACATCGCTGTACAGCAGCGTCAATGACGGCGCGGGCATCAGCAGTGTAAACGTTCAAAACGACGCCGGCACCATCAGTTTTACCATTAATTCCAGCGCGCCGCAGGCATCCTACATCTTCTATGCGATTGAGTTGCAGATTGTTGGCCAGGCCGGGAGCGGTTACACCGGGTTTGCCAATCCATTTGGTCCTGCCATTGGCATCAGCAGCGGCGAGAACGCAGTACTTGATACCTATGGTACCGGCGCCACGCCTTACCTTTACCATAGCGGATGGGTAGCAGGCGCAACTGTATCGTATACCGCCGGCGGCACGGGCGCCAACTTCTGCTCGATGACTGTGCCATTAAGCAGCCTTGGTTTGAGCGTGGGAAGCAGTTTTTTATTCGATGTCGTCTCCACCTATACCTCCTATAGCAACGGCGGGCCGCAGGCCGCTTACGGGGCGCTGGATTCGACCGGTTATCCGGCTGAAAATAACGGCAGCTACGTGCCCTACAATAACAATACCTACTACGACTCGGCCACCGACGCCTCTTCCACCTTCAACAGCGGCGCGAGCCTGTACACGGTGGTTGCACCCGTTCCCGAACCGGCGACGTGGTCATTATTGGGGTTGGGGATTGTTGGGATGGTTGGAAGCATGCTCCGCAAGCGTCGTGCATAGTCCGCCATTGAGGATGACGAAAAGTCATTGCTTGATTACGAAGCCGATAGGACTTGAATGAGCCATTCTCATCTATCGGATTTCTACTACGCGAAGACCTTCGTTAAAGAGCCGGACTATCTCTGGCAGTTCCTTTTCGAATGCGCGTAACAATGCATCCTTCCGGCAGTTGCCGATTCGCACCCAAAGCAATTTTCCTGAGTCGCCAGGGCGATTGGCAAGGTGGAGAAAATCTTCGTCCTTGGTAACAATGAGCCAATTTCCATTTTTGGCGTAATCCCAGATTTCGCGGTCAGATGCTTGGTCCATCTGCAGGCTAAGAACATGACTTGAGCGATGTCCTTGCGTGGCTAAAAAATTACAAAGCGCTTCCGGCAGTTGGTTGTCTACCAGAAAATTCACGCGCTCGTGAGGACAACGTGGTCAGTCAGTCGTGAAGCGTAAGCAATAGCTGCAAGAATGTCTTCCGGTTCAAGAAACCTGTAATCGGCGAGAATTTCTTCGTGGCTCGCGCCGTGGCTCAAGAGGTCGAGGATGTCCGTAACGCGCATCCGCTTTCCGCGGATGCATGGCTTACCACCGCATTTGCCTGGTTCGACAGTAATTCGTTCCAGCAGATTCATCGAAGAAACATGTGCCAAAATGATCGCAATTGCAACGGGTTTCTTTCAAAAGCACCGGACTGCTACAGCCTGGCAAGTAATAAATTGCGAGCTCCGTGACGACATGAAAAGGCGCTATATTTTTAGTTTTCAGTTTGAAGATTTCGGGTCACACTATCCGTTCGCTAATGACTTGAAATTCACATGACGAAAACTGCTCTTTTATTTGCCGGACAGGGCGCACAGGCGACCGGCATGGGCGCGGACCTGGCCCAAACATTTCCAACCGCGCGCCAATGGTTTGACCGCGCCAACGCGGCGTTGGGCTATGACCTGGCGGCGATTTGCTTCAACGGCCCAGAGACCGAACTTACCAAAACGGAAAATGCGCAGCCGGGAATCTTTTTGGTCAGTTGGGTCGCCTTTGAATTGCTCTTGGAACAAGTGCCGCGGCTCAAGTTCGATGCCGCAGCCGGGCTTTCGCTGGGCGAATTTACTGCGTTGACGGCGGCGGGTGCGATGTCGTTTGTGGACGGTCTGCGTGTGGTGCGCGAACGCGGAAAATTCATGCAGGAAGCATGCGAAGCAACTCGCGGCGGCATGGCGGCGGTCATTGGGCTCGATGAGGATCCCACGCGCGCCGTTTGCGCAGAGGCGGGCGTGACGTTGGCAAATCTGAATTGCCCCGGTCAAATCGTCATCTCAGGCGACGCCGACAGGATTGGCCGCGCAGTGGAATTGGCAAAAGCGAAAGGTGCAAAACGAGCGATCCCGCTACAAGTGGCGGGAGCGTATCATTCTCCGCTCATGGCGAGCGCCCAGCCGAAATTGCAAGCGGAACTGGCCAAAATAAAAATTTCGGCGCCGTCGGTTCCGGTTATTTCCAACGTCTCAGCAAATCCGCACGACGCCAATATCTCAGCGCGCCTGGTTGCGCAGGTATGCTCGTCCGTTCTCTGGGAAAATTCGATGCGCTATTTGCTCTCACAAGGCTTTACCCGATTTATCGAACTGGGGCCGGGTACAGTCCTAAGTGGATTCATGAAGCGAATTGATAAGAATGTCCAGATGCTGAACGTGGGGGACACGGCGAGCCTGGCGGCAACAGTTGAGGCGTTGAAACTGGTGGATGACGCGAATCCGGTCTAACCGCAGTCGGGTGTTAAAACAGAAACTTTAATATTTATTTTTTAATAAGTTAAATCCTCGCCTACGGCTGCCGATTTGTGTATTCTAAAGGGGCTCGATATGGGTCTCATTCTCAAAGACGAATCTGAACTGCGCTCTGATCCCAAAAGCGCCCGCAAACGGGCGGCCCTGCTGGCGACGCCATTTGCAGTCATGGGAATCGTTGCGCTCGTGGGATTCATCCACGACGGATTGATCGTTGGCGGCCTCGACCGCAAAAGAAGCTTTGAACTGTTGAGTATGATCGCGGCCAGCATCGGTTTTGTCGCGCTCATTTTCGGCATTAGCGCCAAACGGGAAGCCATCAAAAGCGCGGGACTCCAGAGCGAGGCGGATGAAAAACCCTGGCTTAGGCGCAAAGATTGGACGGACGGACGCATCCGGTCAACCTCCAAAAAACCCTTCTTCCTTTTGTGGATCTTTGTCTTTTTTTGGTGTTTCGGTTCGGCGGCGATTTCACTGGTGGTCGTGCCCTGGCAATGGCATCAGGGAAACCATGCCGTTCTGGTGGCCCTGGTCATCCCGGTCATCGGCATTGCTCTCATCGTTTTCGCCGTTTGGACGACGCTCGCCTGGCGGAGGCTGGGACGGACGATTTTTGACATGCCCGTGTTACCCGCAGCCGCACGCGGCGCGTTGACCGGCCAAATCCGCATCCCCGGCACATTGCGCCCTGAACACGGGTGGTACGTTTCCTTGTCCTGTATTCGACGCAAGACGACCGGGCCGGCGAATAATTTGAGGACGAACGAACGGGTGCTGTGGCGGGATGAGGCATGGCTGCGGCCTGATTTGCCGCAAGGTCAAACGGGCCAGACCACAATTCCTGTCTTTTTCCGATTGCCCCAGGACAAACCGGAATCCACCCCAGCCGTCGGAGATGGGACGCATTGGCGGCTCGAAGCATGGGCGCGGCTTTCCGGGCCCGATTTTCATGCCGCATTTGAAGTCCCGGTCTTTAAGCTGGATGACCAGCCCGGGATTCCGGAAAACCCCGCCGCGCAATATCAACTTTCGCTGGATGAAATCCGGAAGGAAATTCAGTCAAAAATCCAAATCACTGAATTGCCCGACAGCAAAGAGTTTATTTTTCCCGGCGGACGCGCTCCCGGCTTTGCGGCGGGCGCAACGATCGTATGTCTGATTTGGACGGCCATTGTCGCACTCCTCATCATTTATCGCGCGCCGATTCCGCTTCCCCTCGTGTTCGGAGCGATGGATTTGTTGATGCTGTTTTTTGTCTTTGACCTTTGGTTTCGCAGAAGCCGCATCGTGATTTCCCAGGGGACAGTTAAGATTGAAACAATCTGGCCCGGTTACAAAAAGGAGTTGTCAGTCAAGAACGCGGACCTGGCCGAATTCGCCGCGGAAATTGGCGCAACTGTTGGCCATGCCGCGTATTATGACTTGAAATTGCGGGCGCGGGATGGCAAGGAATGGACGCTGGCAAAAAATCTAAACCACAAGCCTGAGGCCGATTGGCTGGCGCGCCAAATTGCGGCAGCAGCAGCAAGATTATCGGCCAAAGACGTCAACGCTTGAGACAAAAGCCTAAAATTCGCGATTCGCGTAAAGCAACGAACGTGGCTCCCCTGAAACAGGGAACTTCCGCCCCCGCGCCGGCTCGACTGGCGCGCGGTCCCCTCACCGGCCAATGGCGCAAGGAAGTCGAGCGCATTTTAATTAGCGAAGAACAAATCGAGCGGCGGATCAAAAGTTTGGCGCAGGAAATAGAGCGCGATTTTCGAGGGCGTGAGATGGTCATCATCTCCCTCCTCAACGGCACTGTCATGTTTCTGGCGGATTTGATGCGCCACCTGAACCTGCCGATGCGCCTGGATTTCATCGGTGTCTCCAGTTACGGCCTGGGTACTGAATCGGGCGAAATTATCTTCACCAAGGAATTGCGTCTGGACGTTCGTGGCCGCGACGTTCTCCTGATCGACGATATCCTCGACACCGGCAGGACCCTGCGTCATGTCTTGCCCAGGTTGCGGACACTCAAGCCCCGCCGGATCAAGGTCTGTGTGTTGCTGGATAAGCCTTCGCGACGGATCGAAAAAATTCATGCCGACTACGCCGGGTTTGAGATTCCTGATTATTTTGTGGTCGGTTATGGACTTGATTTTGCCGAGCGTTACCGCAACCTGCCATTCGTGGGCGTGCTTCACCCGCACGTGTATAAACAAGGTTGCAAGCAGATTGTCCGCAAATAGATGGAACTCAGACTAATCAGCCTGTTCGGCTGGATAACGATGATCCTGGCCGCATGGGCCATTTCCTACAACCGGAAACTCTTCCCGTGGCGTACGGTCGTCTGGGGAATCGGACTCCAATTCGTGCTGGCCGTGCTGATCTTAAAAACTCCCTGGGGCAGGCTCCTGTTCGAATTTGCCGGAAAAATCGTCCAAAAACTCATTCAATTTTCCAGTGACGGCTGCAAATTTGTGTTTGGGCCCCTGGCAGACGAGAAGCTGCTCGGCCAGGCCTTCGGCTCCGATAACAATGTCGTTTTCGCGATTTTGGTCATGGGCACCATCATCATCGTCGCGAGCATTTCATCGCTGCTTTATCACTGGGGAATTTTGCAACGTGTGGTCCACGCCATCGCGTGGGTGATGCGCAAGGCGATGGGCACGAGCGGCAGTGAGACGCTCTCGGCCTGCGCGAATATCTTCATGGGCCAAACTGAAGCGCCCCTGATGATCCGTCCGTACGTGCCGCGAATGACCCAAAGCGAAATCATGACCATCATGGTGTGCGGCATGGCGCACATCGCCGGGGGCGTCGCCGCGATTTACGCGGCCATGGGCATGCAGCATGGCTATCAGGATATGGCCGGGCATTTGCTCACGGCATCCGTCTTGAATTGTCCCGCGGCGCTGATGATCGCAAAAATACTTTTGCCCGAAACTCAGCAAAGCGAAACCGCGGCCAGCATGCCCGCAACCGTTCCGCGCACGACCGCCAATTCCATTGACGCCATTTGCCGCGGGGCGAGCGATGGTTTTCATCTGGCGCTCAATGTCATTGCTATGCTGATTGCGTTCATCGCCATGATTTCGCTGGCGAATTACGTGTTCACCTATCCGCAAAGGCATTTGGGACTGGCAAATCCGGCCACGCTGCAAACTGTTTTTGGCTGGGTCAACGCCCCGTTTGCGTGGCTCATGGGCGTGCCCATGCGCGACACGATCGCCGTGGGCCAGATTTTGGGCGAACGCATCGTGTTGAATGAATTTGTGGGGTATCTCGATCTCACGACCCACGCCAAACAGCTCGCCCTGGATCCGCGCAGCTTCACCATCGCAACCTATGCGTTGTGCGGATTCGCCAACTTTTCCAGCATCGCCATTCAGGTAGGCGGCATCGGTTCGCTCGCGCCCGAACGCCGCGGCGAAATGGCCAGGGTCGGTTTCCGCGCGATGCTCGGCGGGTTGCTGGCGGCGTATATGACCGCATGCCTCGCAGGTGTCTTGCTTTGAAAGTTACACCAAAGACGTGCTGAAAGTTTTCCCCTTTTGCGCGCATACCATCTGCGCCACTTCACGCCCGGATAGCGCTGCTGAAGGCAAACCGCCGCCCGGAATCACCCAGTGGCCGGCCATAAAAAAATCCTTGAGCCCCGGAAGCGTGTAAGAGATGCGACGGCCAAGGATTTGTGGCGTTGGGAGCCAACCCTCGTAACTCGCCCGCCAGTTGTGAGTGTATCGCACAAATGTCGCAGGCGTTGCAACGTCAAAACGCTCGATGCTCTTCGCCAGGCCGGGAAATCGCTTGTCCAGGATGGCGATGATTCGCCGCAAGAGATTTTTCTTTTCGGCCCGATACCGGCGCGGGTCCCGGGTTCTCAAATCCATCCAGAATTGATGCCGTGCCGGCAATCGCACGGTCAGCAGTGTCGTCCCGGGCGCGCAAAGCCCGGAGTGGGTGTCAAATAATTCCACTTCAAAGCAATCGTGCGATGTCTGGTCATCCACCTGTACTGGCTCGGACAGAACCAGGTTCAACGTGTGTGGCGTGTCCGGAAATTCCTTTTTGATTCCCAGTGAAATCTGGATCAGCGAGTGAAACGTCTGGCATTTTTCATACAGAAATCGGATTTTTTTGTCTACGAACCTCCCGCCCAGCATTTCAAAAATCGTGGCATGGCCGTCAGCGCAGGAAATAACCGTCGAGGCAGGAGTGACTGTGCCATCTTCAGATTCCACACCGCAGGCATGATTGTTTTTGACCAGGATCCGTTTTACTTTCGCATTATACCGGAAAACGCCGCCCAACCGCTGGTAGCGTTCGGCTATGGCCATGGCAAAGTCCCAGGAACCGCCGGCAACAAATCCGGTATCGGCGCGAGCGCGAAATGCCAGCACCATGGGCAGCACCAACGCCGACATCTCCTCGCTGCCTGTGATCACCCGAAGCGTTTTGCGAACAAAATCATTTTGATAACTCTTCAGATATTTGCCCAGTGTCAGGTTCTTCCATCGCAAAACGATGGGAATGATCGGCAGATACTTTAGACCTTCACGGATTCGGTGGCGATGCGGCATGAGTTCGATCGGCTTCTTGAGCGGTTCCAGGGACATGCAACGTCGCGCGTCTCTGATCAATCGATCAATCAATCGGCCATCTTCCGGCGCGACGCGCTTTAGTTCCTGAGCGAGTTTGTCCAGGTTCGCCGGCACGGTGAGCGAGCGGCCATCGGGCGCTTCAATACGGAAGATATCTTCGTGGACAAATACCTTTCGGCCCGCAATGGCGCCCAGTTCACACCACATTTCATGAAAAACCGATGGAGGAAGAGCGCCCGTCAACCAACGAAGGCACCCGTCAAACATGTAATGACCGCGTTTCCAGGAAGTGCACAGGCCGCCCGGCAATTCGTGCGATTCCAGAATCTCAGTCCGGATGCCGTTCATTTGCAAATAGCACCCGCACGACAACCCGGCGATGCCTGCGCCAATGATGACGACACCGGGAACCGACGCCGGCCCATCAGGCTGCGCCGTCCCGGAAACGGAACTCGATTGTTCAACGACTTGTGTCATTTGCCTGAAACTCCGCGCCGATTGCCTGCTGATTAAATCCTACCAGGCTGACTTTGGCTGTCTTAAAGCGACGATTGGCCAGTGCGTCACACGCAGCAACGCATTGCCAGGCCGCGCCGGCCATCAATCCTTGCCCGAGAATGCGTCCCGGACTGAGCCGCGCACCAGTCCAATCGCGCCATGCAGCGAGTTCTGCGCGGTCCGCCTGCGGACTATTTCCCAGTCCATCGCAGAGCAGATCCGCTTCTTTGTTATCGGAATGGCCATTCAATTGGTTGCGCATGGCCAGGGCAGCGCGGCCGCGGCCTTTTACATAGGAATAGGTATGCGCATCCGTAATGCCGGTCAATTCAACACCGAACGATGGATTCGGTTCGCGGCTTAGACAAATCGCACCCGCACCCGCGCTGAGGCAAGTCGTCCGGTCAAAAAGCCGATGGGCATCCGCCGTGATCCAATTCGGCTCTTCCGCGCCAATCACGAGGCAAAAATCCACTCGTTTTTCCTCCAGCCACTGCGCGGCCTGAGCCGTCGCCTGCAAAAAACAGGACGGGTCTCCGACTTGTGTTGTGACCAAAGTGATATTTTTCAATAGGACCGCGATATGACTGGCCGGCGCGGCATGGACAGTTTCAGGAAACAAAAGCGGGCTGGCGGTGGCCGGATTTTTTAGTGTTTCATCATAGAACCGGCAGGAGTATTGGACGCAACCGGACTGGACGCAGACAATCAGGCCAATACGAGCGTTTTCCAGGCGGGCTGGCGGAATCCCGGCCATTGCTTCAAGAGCGGCGGAAGCGGCGTAATGGGTTATCGGACTGGTCCGCCGCAAACGCGGATGCGACAGGAATTCGGGCCGGGCTGGCGGAGCCGGGACCAACCGCGCGAACAGAGATGTTCCAACGCTCCCACTCAGTGGTTGCGGCCGGAAGTTCTTTTCCTGTTCGAGCGCCTCGCGCATGGCTGCGACAGTCCAGCCGGCCGGCGAGACAGCGCCCAGTCCCGCAATAAAAATCCAGCTCATGGCCACCTCCTGAAAATCAAAGTTGCGTTAACACCACCAAAACCAAACGAGTTCGACAGCGCAACATTCACGCGCGCATCCTGCGGCTGATGGACCACGGGAAATTTGCAGGCTGGATCCGGAACTTCAAACGCAATTTCCGGCGGCAGCCATTGTTCGCGCAAAGCCATCAGGCAAACCACCGCCTCGACAGCCCCGGCAGCGCCGAGCAAATGTCCAATATTGGCTTTGGTCGAGCTCACTGGAAGCGAGCCAGCGTGCGCGCCGGCCCATTCAGTTATGGCTAACGCCTCGGAACTATCGTTGAGCACGGTGCCGGTGCCGTGGGCGTTGATGTAACTAATGTCTTCCGCGGTGACGCCCGCACTCGCGCAGGCCGATTTCATCACCAACTGCGTGGTCTGGCCCGCCGGATGCGGTTGGGTTAGATGATGCTGGTCGATGGAGGAGGCATAGCCGATGATTTCGCCCAGAATGTTCGCGCCGCGCCGGCGGGCGCTCTCGATCGTTTCCAGAATCACGACCCCTGCCCCTTCGCCCAACGCCAGTCCGTCGCGCCGGGCATCAAACGGACGGCAAACCGTCGTCGAAAGCGCCTGCAACGAATCAAATCCCGAAAAAACCATTTCGCACAAGGAATCAAAACCACCGGCAACCGCGCGTGCTGTCTGCCCGGACCGGATCAATTCCCATGCCTGGCCAATGGCGTTTCCGCCCGAAGCGCAGGCGTTTGAAACAATGCTGATTGGCCCGCTGAAATTCAGCGCTTCCATCACGAGCCGCGCCTGAACTTGCGGTTGATAGCAGATTGCACGAAAGGCCTGGCCGCGGCGGCTGGCCGGATTCTCAAGCGCGCGCCGAAAATAGGATTCGCCGAGCATCATGCCCCCTGCCGTAGTTCCCAGAATGAGCGGTAAATTTTCAGCGGGTTCCCAGCCCGCTTGCGTCCAAGCTTCATGAGCGGCCAGCAACAACATCTTGCCCGCCCGGTCCAATCGGCCCTGCCGCCGTGGATCGAGGCGCGTTTGCGGCAACCCATCGGGCAAGTTGGCCTCCGCGGCGGTTTTGGCGCGCTGACGGCTCACGTCAAACAAGGTCACCGGACGGAACGCGGTGCGGCCCGCGCGAAATCCGTCGGAATTAGGCCTCCAGCCGGTGCCCAAAGCCGTCACAATTCCAGCGCCGGTGACAACCACTCGGACAGGATCTTGCGGCCATGACGCAACCGGAAAAAGCATCACTCAATTAAAAATTAAAACGGATTCAGGAAAAAGGAAAAACCTGCAGAACGTTGGAGACGACATGAGGAGTCTCTGACTAATTCGCGGCTCAATCTATCAATGCCTCTTGATCCCCGGCCTTTCCAACCGTCGGAAGATCATTCTCCCTCTCCCAGCCCGTCCTCCGTAGACTCCAACCTTTTTGAAGGTTCATTGTTCCAGGGAACCAATTTGCCGTTAATTCCCTATTGCCGGCGAAGCCGCCAATTGAGCGCCCTGAATGGGCACAGGATATTAGCCAGGGGTCGACTCCGCCCCGAATGCTTTCGGGGTTCGAGGGACCACCCCGGGTAATGCCGTCTAATATCCTGCCGCTGACTGCGAACCGCGCGCCTGTCCTCCGTAGGCCCGGCGAAGGAGGAATAGCGCGATTCTGTTCTGCGGCATCCTCTTCGCCGCTTGCCATCTGGAAAAAGCCGCGCCACTCTACATAAAATTATACCTGAAAATGCACCACAAAGCCCGGAAAAGGTCGCGCAAGCCGATTTTTTTACCCTCGGCATACGTGCGTCCGTAATAAGAAACACCCACCTCATAGATGCGGACTTTCAACCGGGCAACTTTCGCCGTGATTTCCGGCTCGAAACCAAAACGGTTTTCCTCAACTTTGACGCTCTGGATGATCTCACGGCGAAACAATTTGTAGCAAACTTCCATGTCCGTCAGGTTAAGGCCGCTGGCCATGTTGGACAGGGTCGTCAGAAATTTATTTCCCAGCGAATGCCAATAAAACAGGACACGATGGGCGTCTGAACCGATAAACCTGGAGCCAAAAACCACGTCCGCCTTGCCTGCCAGTGCCGGCGTGAGGAGCCGGTAATATTCCGCCGGATCGTATTCGCAATCTGCATCCTGCACGATCACGTAGGGCGCCGAAGCCTCAGAAAACCCGGTACGAAGCGCCGCCCCTTTACCCTGATTGACAGGATGGCGAACCAATTTCACGCGAGACTCGTTTTGCGCCAGAGGGCCCAATTTTTCCCAGGTGCCGTCGGTGGAGCAATCGTCCACAATAACTAATTGCTGGACGGGACGTTGCGACAAGACATTTTTGACGACGCTCGCAATCGTTTCCGATTCGTTGAAGACGGGCATCACGACGGAAAGGCATGGCTCAATGTCAGCGTTGGATCTGATTTCGGTCATTTAATAATGTCTGTGGCCGCGTAAAACTGGCAAAATTGCGCGCATTTTTCAATGAACAAATTCAGTCAACAGAGCCCCGACCGTAAGGGAGCGGTTTTTCTCGCATTGGTCGAACTGTTGGCGCCTGAATCGTTAAATGGTCAGTCAAAGCGGGTCCAGGTAAAAGAAATAGGCCGGAATACAGGCAATTCCGGCCCTTTCGGGGTAACTGGCGCTTGTTGATCGCGCCGGTAAGATGTTGAGAACCTTTTAGCAACGAGTGTGCCGGGCCTTAAAAGTCAGAAAAACCGAGGTTTTCGTAGAAAGTGAAGAAATTTCGTTCACCAAAAACTTGCGGCTCGCAATCCATTTGAGAGGGATTGGTTGCAGATTGCAAAGACCAAAGAGGTTTTGTAAAGGATTTTGTGTAAATGGTTTTTCTGTTTGGTTTTTGTTTTCTGTGGTTGTGATTTCTGGAACGTCCAGCAGCCAGCTAAAGTGAGCAGGGGGGCGGGCTGCGAGCCCATAGCTCGCGCCCCCCTGCGGTC
>DASYYL010000169.1:0-9794 GCA_035933915.1 Verrucomicrobiia bacterium | reverse complement strand
GTTATTTTGGTTCGCGCCTCCTGGACTAGCTTGGTACGTCCGGCGTCATCCGGCGCTACTGCCGGTGAAACGCCGGCCTCGGTCTGAACTTGCGCTCGCGCCAAGCGCATTGTAGGCCGCGTGCCCTTACGCGGCGCAACGTTCTCGGACGTGGTGGTGGCGACCGTGGTTGCAGGGGTATCGGGCACCTGGCCCGTGGCGCTGCCAGCAACAGATTTTTGGGCGATAAAATCGTTGGCGGCCGCCGTTCCATCCGCGCCGCAACTGGGACACCCTACCGCTGCGGGCATCCGACCGTTCACCGGTTCCACGTCAAAGGCATATTTCTGCCCGCACACGCACTGAATTTTTACAAGCACCATATCTTTTCAACTCCCGGCTGATTTTTTAAATGGGGCAACACTATTGCTCATTCAGGCCTAAGGCAAGCACGGAGGGATGACTGGATTGGTGGATTTCCCTGCGCCCAATTTCAATTCCCCTTCGCCCTCCTCGCGTCCTCCGCGCGACCGTCCGTCTATCTTATTTCAGCAAATTCAGAATACGGCTCGATGTCGGCATCTCGAATCCACGCGCCGTTGGCCGTTGGCCGAAGATTTAGAGTCAGGACGTTGATCGAGCCCTCGCCGAATTTAAGCCAGCATTCGGGCAGGAAAAAATCGTGTTGCGGGCCCGCGTCCCAATAGCGGCCTAACGGATGGCCGTTCAGGTAGAGAAAACCATTTCCGGCGGCCAAAAGACGCAGCCGCCAGGGCGCCCAAATTCCCGGGCGCGGCGATGGAAGTGAAAAGCGCATGCGATACCACGTCAGTGGCGAATTGCCCGCTGACGACTCGGGCCGTTCGCCGATGGAAACGTCTTGCCAACGGCCATCGCGAAGACTCTGTGCCCACCACTGCTTGTCATCGCCCGCGGGCCGTCCGAAGCGTCTCAACGGCAGATTTGGAAGTTTGGAGATAACATCCATGTCGCCACCTGTGAGACATGCCTGAATTATTCCGCCTTGTTTTTCCATCTTGTCGCCGCCGTTGCCGTAACCATGATTTTCATAAAGGAGTTCGATCGTGTTCGCACCAGCAGATAAATTGAAAATCGAGTTGCTTCCGTTTGAAGCAGAATCACGCGCCAGACTTCCATTTATGTTTGCTAAAACGGTATCGCCGTTCGGAATTCTAACCAGCAGATTGGTTGCGACAGGGCAGGAGACCTTGGTCTTATAAAATAAAAAATGGCTGTCGTAAACGCCGGCCTGATCTAGCGATTCGCCTGGCTTAAGCTCTTTCCATCGCGCCGGACCTGGATCAGGGCGCGTTTTTGCCGTTGTGATGACTATGCCTTTCGGTATATCGGAGGCAACCGGACGTTGGATCGGCGGCGCCGGTTCCGGCAGCCATTCGCCGCGGCTTGGCTCGTTTACGCCTGGCGGCAAGTAAAGAATCTTCGAGCCGAAGGGTTCCAGTTGGTAATCAAACGTGAGTTTGCCGCCGGCGGAATCCGTTACCGTTGCCGTGCCCTGTCTCGTATCCAAGTGACGGGAAGTGCGGATGAAAAAGAAACGTCCACCGTTCGCGGCGCGCCGCTCGGCAATTTTCACGTCGTTCTCTGATGCGGTGACTTTGCAGGGAACGGCCCGTGAACGTGCAAGACCGGATCCGTATTTTTGCAACATCAGTCCGATGGCCCGGACCGCCTGATACCGGTCGCCCACGCCGCCGCATTCACGAATCGGGGCGTTATAATCGTACGAGCTTATGATGTCGCGGGCCGCCCAGTCATCCGGATTGGTTCCCCCAAAGAGCATGTAATAATTCAGAACGGTCTCGCCGTCTTGGATCGCAAACAGGGTGAGATTGTTAATCTGGGAGGCAGTGACGCCTTCCTGGTCTTCACTCAATTTCCCGCCCACCTGGGCAAACCATCCGCCTTGAAGTTCCGTCGTCGCCAGTGGCGCGTCGGGTTGTTCGTCCCGCAATTTTCTAATGTCCGGCAAAATGCCATGGACGTTCCATCGGGGATAAAAATTGCAACAATCAAAGACCTGCCGCAGTAGCGGATCGGTTTGTCCGCGGATTTGATGCGTCCAGCAACTGATCAGGGGAACATCAATTCCGTCGGCCCGGGCATATGTTACCAGCGCTCTGAGCTGGTTTTCTTTCACTTCATCGCTGAAAGGAAGCCCGAAGTCATATTCATTTTCCACTTGCACCAGGATGACGCCGGGTTGTCCCGCCGGTTTGCGAGTGATTTGATGCCGGGCAATGACAGGACACACAGCGTCATACCAATGCTTGCTCCAGGCCAGGAACACAGGGTCGTCGCTGCGCAACCAGCCCAATGACCGCAATGGGTGCTGCGGTTTTTTGTTTAGAAGCCATTGCGGAAAGCCTCCGGTGCTCCATTCTGAACAGATGTAAGGTCCGGGGCGAACGATGATGTAGAAGCCGAAGTGTTCGGCCATATCCAGCCAGTCGTTCAAATCTGTCAAATCGATTTTTGAAAAGTCATTGGTGCCGGCGGGCAGTTCACGCTCGCACCAGTTCCACGGCACATAGGTTTCCACCGTATTGAAACCGGCTTCTTTAATTTTTTGGAAACGATCGGGCCACAACTCTTTCGGACATCGGAAATAATGAAACGCGCCGCTGTAGATAAAGACATCTTTGCCGTCAATCGTCAGGCACTGGCTATCGTAACGGATTCGGTCCGGATGAGCGAACGGTCGGGCAGGGGGCATGTTCGCGCCATAAACTGAAAGACATCCTGGAAGCAGGAGACACGCGAAGCAGATTAACAGCCGAACGGTGCTTAAAATCGATTTATTCATGGCAATTGGAATGAGCGACCGTGTTAGTAAAGGCAAAACTGCTTTGGCTGTCAAACCACGTCCTTTTAACAGAGCCCCGACCGCGAGGGAGTGGGTGCGTTAATTTTCGCTTGCTCACGCGCGCGGCTCTGGTCAAATCGGCGGCCAAACCCCAAATTAGGACACTACACCATAACCACATTTGGCGATGCAATACATGGCCGTTCTTGCCTATTCTCATAACCAACATGCCCCGTTCGCTCATGTATGTCATTTCAATGGCGGCGCTTTGCCTCGCCACAGCGTCTTCTTTCGCCGTAAGCACGATATCATTGGCCGGCGAATGGCGATTCGCGCTCGACCGCTCGGACGCGGGCCTCAGTGGAAAGTGGTTTAACGCGAAACTTCCGGACAAAATCCGGCTGCCGGGCATTCTCGAGTCCCAGGGTTACGGCGATAAAATCAGTATCAGCACACCATGGGTGCTGTCGCTCTACGATCACGGATGGTATTTGCGGGCGGATTACGCCGCCTACACTAATGATGGAGACGTCAAAGTGCCGTTTCTTTGCCAGCCGCCCCGGCATTATCTCGGCGCGGCATGGTATCAGCGTAACTTCAACGTTCCGCGTGAGTGGAAGGACAAACGCATCGTCCTGTTTTTGGAACGGCCTCATTGGAAGACAACCGTGTGGCTGGACAATCACGAACTCGGGTCAGATGTCAGCCTCTGCACCCCGCATCAATACGATCTGGGTGCCGTCGCGCCAGGCAAACATCGGCTCACGATTTGCGTGGATAATCGAATGATTTTGCCGTACCGGCCGGACGCTCACAGTGTTTCTGATTCGCTGGATGACGCGTGGAATGGCATTGTCGGAAAGATTGAACTGCGGGCGACGGCGCCGGTGTGGATTGATGACGTGCGAATTATTCCGGATGCTGAAAAGAAAAGCATTCATGCGCGGATGACTCTCCACAATTTCTCCGGCGTGCCCGCGAGCGGAAAAATTTCCTTTTGCGTCGATTCAGTGTCCGGGACTCGGCCGATTGATGTTCTGCCCAGCAGTGAAAATTTTAACGACCTTTCCGACACCAACACTTCCATTGAAGAAGATTTCAACCTTGGCGCTGATGCCGAATTGTGGAGTGAATTTTCTCCAGCCCTTTATTGTCTGCGTGTTGATGTTGCGGCCTGCTCGGATGATGTTTTATATGATGAACAAACCGCCCATGACTTCGGCCTTCGGGATTTTCACGCGGCGGGAAACCAATTTATTCTCAACGGCCGTCCCATCTACTTTCGCGGAACGCATTTTGGCGGCGATTTTCCGCTGAACGGCTATCCGGCCATGGACGTCGAATCCTGGAAGAGAATTTTCGGGACTTGCCGGCAATACGGTTTGAACCATATGCGCTTTCATTCGTGGTGTCCGCCGGAGGCTGCGTTCCAGGCCGCGGATGAATTAGGCTTCTACCTGCAAATCGAATGCGGGATGTGGAATTCATTTGATCCGGGAGGCGTGATGGAGAAACAACTCTATTCCGAAACGGAGCAGATTATCCGGGACTATGGAAATCATCCGTCGCTGATGCTCGTATCGGCGAGCAACGAAGCCCATGGCCGCTGGCAACAAGTCCTGCCGAGGTGGGTCAAACATTTTCGCGCGGAAGACCCGCGTCATCTCTACACTCCGGACACCGGTTGGGCGCTGATTGAGTCGCCCGATGAACCCATTGGTGGAGGCGCAGATTATCTGGTCGTCGGCCGCATCGGATCGAATCACGTGCGCGGACCGGGCGGATGGTTTGGGGGCGATTATCGCGACGCCATTGGAGGCATCAATGTGCCGGTGATTGGGCACGAGGTGGGCCAATGGTGCGCTTATCCTGATTTTGACGTCATCAAAAAATTCACCGGGTTTATGGAACCGGGAAATTTTGAAATTTTTCGCAATTCCGCCGCAGCTCACGGTGTGTTGGAGATGGACAAAAACTTTGCCCGGGCATCCGGGCGTTTTCAGGTTGAATGCTACAAGGAAGAAATCGAGGCCAACCTGCGCACGCCCGGACTTGACGGCTTCCAACTGCTCGATTTGCACGATTACACCGGGCAGGGGACCGCGCTGGTGGGATTACTGGATCCGTTTTGGCTAAGCAAGGGCTACACCACGCCTGACGAATTTCGGAAATTCTGCAACCCTGTGGTGCCTTTGGCGCGGTTGAAAAAGCGGGTTTTTACGACCGCAGACCCCTTTGAAGCGTTGGTTGAAATCGCAAATTTCGGCGAATCCACCCTGACCAACGGCGTACTCAGTTGGGAAATTCGAAATGCTGTCGGGTTTACTGTAAAGCAGGGCGCATTTCCCACCGCGAGCATCCCGATTGGAAAAGGCTTTGCCGCCGGCGAAGTTTCCGCCGACCTCTCGAAACTCACCGCGCCCGGCGCGTATAAACTCGTTGTTCGATTGGATATGTCAGGCCGGTCCGATCGGTCGGATAAAAATGACTTTGCAAACGACTGGAACTTTTGGGTCTATCCCGCCCAAATCTCCAACGCGGTTCCGGACAATATATTTGTAACCCGTTCCTGGTCTGACGCGGAAAAGAAACTTGCTTCGGGCGGCAAGGTGCTGTTTTTGCCGCGGAACGAGGATTTGGATTGGTCCAGCCCGCCCCTCGGCCGTGTGCCGGTTTTTTGGAACGCATTAATGGGCCCGACCTGGAGCCGGATGCTCGGCCTTTGGTGCGACACCAACCATCCGGCCCTGGCTGAATTTCCGACGGAAGCGAATTGTGATTGGCAATGGACGGACCTGCTGCGGAACACACGCGCGGTCAATCTTGACAATTTGCCCTGCCGGCTGCGGCCCATCGTTTGGGCGATAGACGATTGGAACCGGAACTACAAACTCGCCGTTGTCTTTGAAGCCAGCGTCGGCGCGGGCAAATTAATGGTCTGTTCCATTGACCTGGACAAAAACGCCAGTCCCGTCGCCCGCCAATTGCGCCGCTCGCTGCTGGATTACATGGCCGGAGTCAAATTCCAACCCAAAACGACAATTTCAACTGGCGACTTTGAGGGCCTGTATTTTGACACGCGCATCATGCGCGAACTCGGCGCTTCAGCCCTCGCAGACGGCTCGCCCGCGGACGACATCATAGACGGCGACCCAAACACATTTTGGTCCAGCACCCCTGAATCCGGTGATCACGGCAGGGCGGAGCTCCCGTTCCGCCATCGGGGGCACGAAATCGAAATCACCTTTCCGCAACCCGTGCCCATGACCGGGCTGGTTCTCATGCCCCGACAAAATCGACGCGAACATCAGGGCGACATTCGCGAATTCAAGATTCAAGCCAGCGATGACGGTACAAACTGGCAGGACGTGGTTTCGGGGCAATTGTCCTCAACGTTTGACGAGCAAAAGCTTTTGTTCGGAAAAACGGTCAGCACAAAAAACCTGAAACTGATTGCTCTTTCAGGATTTGGCTCCGACCATTCGATGGCCCTGGCCGAATTGGCGGTGATTTATGCCGGCCCAAAACTCGCGGCTAACGATTCCGGCGGCATAAAATACAAGAACGTTCGCACCGCTTCGCCGGACATCGATGGGCAGTGATGGGATTTCCCGCGAAGACCGAAGGATGCGAAGGAATTTTTAACTGCAAAATGCAAAAACCACGCGAAAGTCTTTCTCACACAAAGGACGCAAAGGCTGAAACGAAGATGGAAGATGGAAGATAGGTAGCAACTGGCGGCGACGATGCCGCCACCAGGTGGCAGCCACTTGCGAACGGGGGCAATGGAATAAATCGAGGGGGACGAGAACGATTCCCCTGCGCCCAATTTCAATTCCCCTTCGCGCTTCGCGGTCTTCGCGCGACCCCACAGAAATTCGAGGATGACGAGGACGAGGACGATCCCCTGGGCCCGGTGGCCCCAAGTTTAGTAAAATTATTATGCTGGGGTTTTGCGGGCTAAAGTTCGCTAAAGAAAACCCTAAATTTCAAATTTAGGGGCCTAAAATGACGCTGTTTTGCAGGGAAATTGAAAGATTTGAGCTAAAGTTGCGAATCGGGATTTTTGGGAAAAAGCTTATATTCAATGAGGCCGAAATTTAGGGGTGATTAATGCAAGATAGCCATCTGCGTGACAAGCTCGGCAGGATGACATTTTGGCCGGATGAATGTAACGTAATCAATCCACGCTGCCTAATTCCGCAAAGTCGTTCAGGAACTCGACGAGCTTATGGACGCTGGTTGAGGGGTTTTCACGTTCCGGGAATCTTTTGCTCATGTCGCGCCAGTGCTTTTCAAGTGTCCGAGCGTTTTTGAGCGCAATTTCCTGTCGAACCTTCCGGGAGTATGTATCTTACGCAAGGGGGGTAAGCGATGAGAATTAAATCTTGGCTCATCAATCTGGCTTGGTCGCTGGTGGGAATTTTAGCCAAGCTGGAGGTTCCTCCAAAAACAGGACACGCACCGGCATATTGGATGCCTGACACTCCTGAACAATCTCGAATATCAGCAGCGGTTCACTATCTAGTTTTATCAGGCACACGTTTTCGTGAATTCATTCGATATTTTCGTTCTGGCGTAATTTTGTGGGTATATTCACTTGGAACTGTTTCCATTTCTGCATATCTGCATTGCCGGTATCAGTTTTCACAGGCTCACAAATGGCGATGGCGAATTTGGGGAATTGGGCGGAATGATAGATGTCCATATTTCACAGAAAACACGAAAAAACACCGCCGTCAAGCGGCAAAAGCGGTTCCAAAAACAGCGTAAAATTGTAATAGTTAAAGCATTGTGTATAGTATAAAGTATAAGCATGAGAACGACGAAAAACACCGCAAACTTGGGGAAATCTGAAATAATCAGCGAAATCCCGCTGACATGTTCCGATGAACTGGCGGCAGTCGAATTTCTGGAAACCCGGCTTTGGAAAGGCCAGCCCAAATGCCATCATTGCCAGTCCGCCAATATCTATAAAATGGTTGATGCCAAGACAGGCCAGCGCAATAAACGTTTTCTCTGGCGTTGCCATGATTGCAAAGGCCAGTTCACTGTCCGGCTTGGAACGGTATTTGAGGAATCACGTCTGCCGCTCCGCCATTGGTGCTATGCGTTTTGGCGAGCCTCGACATCCAAGAAAGGCGTTTCCGCTCTGGAAATTCAGCGTCAATGCCAAATCAGCTACAAGAGCGCATTGTTTTTGATGCACCGGATACGCCACGCTATGACGCCGGATTTGGCGAAGTTCCCGAAAATGTCAGGCACGGTCGAGGTTGACGAGACGTATATCGGCGGCAAAAAGAAATACGTTGGCCGTGGTTCATTGACCGGCAAGACGCCGGTTGTCTCATTGCTTGAACGCGGCGGACGGGTTCATAGCAAAGTCATGCCGTGCGTCAACGGGAATAACCTGAAAGCCTTTGTCCGCAAAAACGTCGCGGTGCTTTCGGAAATCCATACAGACGAAAATCGCGGCTATTGCGGTGTCCGGTCGCTTTATGAGCATCACACGGTAAAACACGCGATGGGCGAATATGCCCGGCGCGAAAAGAACCGCCTCGTAACCACCAATAGCGTTGAAGGCTTTTTCTCGCTCTTGAAACGCGGCATCACTGGAATTTACCACGCGGTCAGCAAAGAACATTTGCATCGCTATCTTGGAGAGTTTGATTTTCGCTATAATGCCCGCTACATGAACGACGGCGAGCGCACAGAGCTTGCCATCCAAAGCGCACAAGGGAAGCGTCTCTCTGGATTGGAATACCGAGCATGAAATATCCAAGCCAACTTTCGCCAACGGCGGTTGAGACCGTTAAGTTGCCATCGGGCAAGACGGTCAAAATCGCAAAGGCCACGCCCGTTTTCAAACTCTGGACGGGCAAAGCGGTGAAAGAAACTTACGGCGGAAAGGCCGTGCTGGACTTTTACGGCCAGCCGCAATTTGCCGAACTTGGCATCTTGCGGATATTCGAGCGCGAGGGCTGGCAGGGTGTTTGGGTAGATACCTATCGGAACAAATACCGGACAAGCTACTGGCCGAAAGATTCTGCGACGTTGCCGGACAAACAGGCAAAGCTCTTAGAGGCTATTTACAAGGCCAACGGCACGCGGTCAGGATGTTTTGATGTCTTTTGCTGGAAAGGTCGCGATTACATCTTTGCCGAGTCCAAGCGATGCGACCAAGACAAGTTGCGCGAGACACAAAAGCAATGGATTGCATCGGCAATTAAGGCCGATGTTCCGCTCCGGTCGCTGCTGGTCGTGGAATGGGGAATTTTAACAATAGTGTTGCCAAAACCGGAAACTAAAGAATGGGTCTATTCGGCTCGTCTTGGTCGCCCTGTTTTGATTGATCTTCAATACCTATCTCGCGAGCGTAAAGCTGGTAAAATTTAGCCGCTTTATCATCTACATAGGATTTGAATTGATTGCGAAGTGCCGCCTTTTCAGCGTCGCTTCGATTGTGCCGATTGGAAATGTCATCAAGGCTGATTTCGGAAAGATGTTGAATGGTTGCACGAATTTGAGCCAACTCGTGTATAATGGTTTGAGCAAAGGCAACAGGATTAGGTTTTTTAGATTGCATATTTTATGTTGTAATGTGTGGGAAGCGTTATGAAAAAGAAGACCGATGAAATTGTAAAGGCCAGCGAGCCTAAGCCGCATGGCAAACGGCAGGTAGTGAAAGGCCCGGAGCCGGAACGCCTGAAAATCGAAGGCGATTGGGTGGACGCCATTGATACGGCCTTGAAGAAGAAACGACCGCCTGGCGGCTGGCCGAAATAAAGGCCATGAACACGAGCGTAACATCCATTTTCAGCGGCCTTGCGGGGGCTGTAAATTAATTCGTGTAAATGGTCAAACGAAAGGACAATGAAGCTATGGCCATTACCGATGCAGTATTGAACGAACTCCTCAAAGACTACCAGAAGCCCGAAGATTTATTGGGCAAGAACGGGCTGCTCAAGCA
>DASYYL010000167.1:0-2654 GCA_035933915.1 Verrucomicrobiia bacterium | reverse complement strand
ACGCATGTAAATCTCATGGATCGGCACGGGGTTCAGGTAATGCAATTTCGCGCGCCCCTGTTTCACCGAGACGACGAGGTTCGCCGCCTCGAGCAAAACGAGATGCTTGGTCACCGCCTGACGGGTCATGTCATGCCCCTGGCACAGCTCGCCCAGGGACTGGCCGCCCCGGGTGCGCAGCCGATCCAGCAATTGCCGTCGGCTGCCGTCCGCCAGGGCTTTGAACACTCTATCCTCATCAGGAACCATACCCCTCCAATATGCAACCTTTTAGTTGCATGTCAACTAAGATTTTGAAATTTTTTTTGCGGGCTTGAATGCGCGCATGGTGTCCACCCTTCAGGGTGCCCCGCTCGCAACATTCGACGTTCAGCGTTCGGCGTTCGACGTTCGATGTTATCGCTCTTTTCTAATTTGTCGGCTGCCGAACCGATTTCAACTTCCTGGAAATAAATTCATACAACGACAGATAAAATTCATCCGGACCGATGGCTTCCGCTGTGCGCATCCAGACATAGACGCTTTTACCCGGCCACAATGGCTCGGACCGGTGCTCGATATAGACCGCCGCTTCTCCATACGACTTGCTTTGGTCGCCCCACAATTGCGCCAACGGCAAATAATAATCGGCACTGGGGACCCGCAGTCGGCTCGAAGGCCGGAAACGGGTGTCGCCATCCGACGGGTATGCCGCCGCAGGCGGCAGTCCCCGGAGGGCGCTCTTGTTGATATAAAATTTAAGGTCGGTTCCGCTCGGAGGATCATCAAATCCGTTGTCCACGCCCAAACCCAAATTATCCGTAATGCAAATGGGAGGCGTGCCTTTGCGGCTTGCGTCATAATGAAACGGCCATGGACCGTCATGGGGAAGGCAGGCCAGAAATCCGCCTTCATGCATGTAGCGGATGAGCGATTGCGTCACGTCATCGGTCACCTTGACGCTGCTGACATAGATTTCGTTGCCGATATAAACAAATAAAGGCACATCGCGAGCGTTAAAAATCTTTGGATCGACCAGGTCGCCCCAGTCCAGGCGTTGAATCGTCGCGCCACAACAAGCCAGCCAGAATTCCGCCTCAATTTGTCCCTGGACCATGAGGCCCGCCTTTCTGTTTAGCAAAGCTGTCGTCAAGTGATTCGTCGTGCCGGGGAGAAGCCGGGTCAACGGCGCCGGTTCAGGCGCGCTCACCACCGGGCTCTCCAGGAATCGCCGGGCGTACTCTGCCGTGATTTTCAGGTACTTGTCTCCCAACTCCAGGCTCGGTTCGATTTCCGTTCCTTCTCCCCATTCGTTCCAGGATGTGATGATGACCCAGTCGGGCCTGGCTTTGACGGCTTCGTCCCAATACGTCCGGTACGTTCGCCCATCCAGGCGATCGGTTTGAGTGTCCCATTTATAAGCTTTTCGCGCGTCAAAACCGGGCGACACTGTCAGGCAACAGATTCGATCCCGCCGCCGCGCCGCGCTCACCACGCTGGCGTCATAATTTGCCAGGAACGCGTGAAGGTCACCGAGTTTATCCACCGTCAGATGTTTCCGCAAATCGTCGGGAAGGTTGACTCCATAGGAATGAATGCCGTCAAAAAGATACGCTCCGGGATTTTCCTGGTCGTCGCCGATGTCGCCGAAAAAGACAAAATCACGTGCGCGCTCGCGGATTCCTTGAATGATGGCCGGCCAGGAAGATACCGGCATTGCATAGAGCGTGACGCGGTTGTACGCGAAAATGGCCGGCTTGCCATCCACTTTCAGGAACGCCTGGCTCTTCCCATATTTATTCAAAACATACGATAGGTCGTTTATCGCCTCGTCAATTTGGCCCTGCCCGTCGCCCGGGGCCCTTTCCCAATAGATTGAGATTTTGAAATTTTTCCGCTCGGCACATTTGAGCAGCATGGCCAGCGACTCGTCATGCCATTTGTCCCATTCACCCAGGCCCCACCAACTTACGACGAAACCGGTGATGCCGGCGGCTTTGGCCTGGTCAATCTGCCACTCAATCACCGCCGAATCATGCGAGCTGTAGGCGCCTTCGACCGGGAAACGGGCAATATTATCAATCTCATGTTTGGCCGTGTCCACCTTGCCCCACGCGGCATTCCTCGGGTTGCCAAACCATCCGTAATAAAACGCCAGAACCTCGTGCGGAACATTGCTGTAATGCCGTTCACTTTGGTCCTGGACAAATTGAAAAAAAGAATTGGTTGCCTGGGAAAAACCCGTCTCGCAGGACCCGATCAGCATGACGAAAACCAAAACACTGCCCCTTATCGTCCTGGATAGAAAATTCAAAGGGATGGCCATCTGGAGTCAAATCGAGTTTTGCCTGTCGTTTCCGCGATTATCTTCGCAATGCTTGGATTTGCAAGCCCTTCCACTAAAGAGGAATTAGTGATGAATTTATCCGCAGATTTCAAATGGTAGGGCGCTGCTCCTGCGCACTAGTGTCCAGCTATAGCTCATTGAAGCCGAAGGACTTTTGAAAATCGGTTTGGTCGCCAATCAGCGTCCCCTCATTACTTTGCGGTGCAAGTATCTCTATCGCAGGGGCTTGCTCAAATATGTTGACGCTGCAAATTTGCAGTATTTCGTTCAAGCTTCGATCGATTCCGAGTTGCTTCTTCAAAATGGCCACCAGGAGGTAAGCGCAGAT
>DASYYL010000163.1:0-26226 GCA_035933915.1 Verrucomicrobiia bacterium | reverse complement strand
CACTCGTGTGACGCAGGCGATCGGCCGGGTGGGGCGGCGGCCGAATCGAAGACAGAAGCATTTGAAACGAAAGATGGGCAATTTAATTGAGCAACTGAGGGAAGAACCATGAAATGTCACAATTCTAGGACTGACCCCTTCAGGATTGATCATGTGTCTTGGTCTTGCGGTTAGCGGAGGGGACTACGACAAGACGTCGCAGTCTTTTCTCCAGTGGGGTTGGATGAGGACGCGGTTAACTTGTTTGAGGTCCACAATGCGGGTTTGGTCGCGGACGGCTTCGATGAGCGAACTGAGGCACAGATTGCGAGTGCGGCGCAGGAGACCCTCGCCGGAGCGAACGATGAGGGCCAGGGCTTCCGGGGTGAAAGTGTGGTGACCTAGAGCAGACGTCGGCCTGCGCACTTGCGCTTGTTCGTGACCTTAGAATATATAAAGCGGCATGTCCATGACGACCTACGTTGCAATGCTGCGCGGCATCAATGTCAGCGGCCACAATATTATCAAGATGGAGCGTCTTCGCGCGGTCTTCGAAGACTTGGGCTTTGCCCAAGTCAGAACGTACGTTCAAAGCGGTAATGTGATATTTGAAACGGACGATCCGCCCACGGGTCTGGCTGCCAAAATCGAACGAAGAATATTGGACGAGTTTGGTTTTGAAGTCCCGGCGCTCACCAAGTCAGCCAAAGAACTGAAGGATATTGTGAAGCGAAATCTTTTTGTAAAGGACCCGGCAATTGACCAGTCAAAACTGCATGTGACTTTTCTTTCAGACGATCCCCCGCGCAATGCTTTGGGCGCGCTGGAACCTTTGGCCTCGGGCGCGGAGCAGGTTCGCATTGCCGGCCGGGCAGTGTACCTGTGCTGCCCGAATGGTTACGGAAATACCAAGCTGACCAACACGGCCATCGAAAAGAAACTGTCCTGCCGGGCGACAACGAGGAATTGGGCTACCACAAATAAATTGCTGGAAATGGCCAATAGCCGAACCCTCACCTCACCCTGACCCTCTCCCCTCCCATCCGACCCTCCTTCGCTCGGAAGCTACGGCGCGCCGTGTGGGAGCGGAGAGGGAACAGCAATCGAGCATAACAGCTATCCGTAAATGGAAAATTGTTTCTTCCGCGCCTGATTGCTAAATTATTTCGTGATGAGCATTGAGATCAATGCGGGTTTAACATCAAATTCCAAAATCCTCTCATGGGTCCGGGATATGGCGTCGTTGTGCCAGCCGGATGCAATTCACTGGTGTGACGGCTCGGACGCGGAATATCAGGCGCTTTGCGAACTAATGATTCGCAACGGCACGCTCACCCGGCTCAACGGGCGGCTGCGGCCCAATTCATTCCTCGCCCGTTCGCATCCCAGCGACGTTGCGCGCATCGAGAACCGCACGTTTATTTGTTCACGCACCCCTGATGAAGCCGGGCCGACCAATCACTGGGCGGACCCTGTCGAAATGAAGGCGCTGATGCTGGAAAGATTCAAGGGCTGTATGAAGGGCCGGACGCTTTACGTGATTCCCTTTGCCATGGGCCCGCTCGATTCGCCGATCTGCAAACCGGGCATTCAATTGACCGATTCTCCCTACGTGGCCGCGAGCATGCGCATCATGACGCGCATGGGCAAGGCGGCGCTCGACAGGATGGGCGGCGACGGCCAGTTCATCCCGTGCATGCACTCAGTCGGCGCGCCGCTCGCGCCCGGCGCCGCGGACTCGCCCTGGCCCTGCGTCCAGGACCCAAACGGCAAGTATATCGTCCATTTCCCGGATGATCCTTCGATCTGGTCCTACGGTTCCGGGTATGGCGGCAACGCGCTATTGGGCAAGAAATGTCTGGCGCTGCGCATCGCCTCGGTCATTGCCCGGCGCGAAGGCTGGATGGCCGAGCACATGCTGATTCTGTGCCTCACGTCGCCGGCGGGCAAAAAGTATTATATCTCCGCCGCTTTCCCCAGCGCTTGCGGCAAGACAAATCTGGCGATGATGTTGCCCACCCTGCCCGGCTGGCGGCTAACCACCCTGGGCGACGACATTGCATGGATTCGGATTGGCAGGGACGGACGCCTTTATGCGATAAATCCTGAAACCGGATTTTTTGGCGTTGCCCCCGGCACCTCGGAAAAATCAAATCCCAATGCCCTCAAGACCTGCGCGAAAAACACGATTTTTACCAATGTCGTTCTTACGCCGGACGGCGACGTTTGGTGGGAGGGGATGGACGTGCCCGCGCCTGACGTGGCCATCGATTGGGAGGGCAACGAGTGGACGCCCAAAAGCGTGAAGAAAGGAGCGCATCCGAACTCCCGCTTCACGGCACCGGCCTCCCAATGCCCTGTGATTGACCCGGACTGGCAAAATCCTGAAGGCGTACCGCTCTCGGCCATTTTGTTTGGCGGACGCCGTCCACGCACGATTCCACTCGTGAACGAAGCGTTCGATTGGGAGCACGGCGTGTTTCTGGGCTCATCCTGCGGCTCGGAAACGACGGCGGCCGCGGCCGGCCAGGTGGGCATCGTGCGCCGGGACCCGTTCGCGATGCTGCCCTTTTGCGGTTATAACATGGGCGACTATTTCGCGCACTGGCTGTCATTCGCGCAGCGCACCGAACGGGCGAAATTGCCAAAGGTCTTTTTTGTAAATTGGTTCCGCAAAGGCGAGGACGGAAAATTCCTGTGGCCCGGCTATGGCGAAAATTCCCGCGTCCTAAAATGGATTTGCGAGCGCGTGGAGGGAACCGGCAAAGCCCGTGAAACGGCGATTGGCAACCTGCCCGCGCCGGACGCGCTGGATTTGTCCGGCCTGAACCTGCCAGCCGAAAACATTGAGGAACTGCTCGCCGTGGACACGGAAGGCTGGAAGAAAGGCCTGGAAGAAATTGAAGCGGTCCACGCGAAATTCGGGAGTCATTTGCCGGCGGAACTTAAGACGCAACTTCGGAGAATCCGCGGCAGGCTCAATGGACGCGGTTAGCAGCCCGTTAAAAAGCAGGAGACCCTGACTTTTTCGTCAAAATGCAAAAGAATTTTGAGACTCGTTACCTCGTCTCCTACGATAAACGATGGGCGGTCAGGAATCAGGGTCTCGCATCGGCGCCGGTTGAACGTCGTAAAAGATGGCGGCGCGAACGGCCCTTGCCGGTGAATCCACCGGACGCTTTCCCAGGACGGTGATCAGCCGCAATTTTTCGATTGAGGACGCTGCCAATCGTGCTCTTTTCCCGATGCCACCAGGCATAGCGATTTTGCAGGGTTTTTACTATGGAGGATTTTCTGATTTCCCGCATTTTGCACTGCGGGTTACACGGGAACCTCGCGAGGCAATTTGACCCGTTTGCTTACGCGCGCAGCTCTGTTTTGCCGGGCAGTTTGACGCTCATTCCTTCGCGCGCCGCGTCGACTTTGAGTTTGGATTTTCGCGCGGAGACAAGGCGGAGCGCGTGTTTCAACAGTTCATCCAAATGCTTGTCATCGCGGTCGGGGTCGTGATGAAAGAGGAAGAGCTTCTTTACGTTGGCCGCAATCGCCAGCGCGACCGCGTCATCCACGCAACCGTGCCCCCAACCCAGGTGCTGTTTGTATTCGGCGGCGGTGTATTGAGAATCGAGAATGAGCGCGTCCGAATCGCGGACAAAATCAATCATCTCCATGTCCTTGCCGGGACGCGGTTCGGCGTCGGGAAAGAAGGTAATCAAACAATCCGGCGCGAGGAGCCGGTAGCCGACGCAATTGCCGGGATGATGGGCGCGAAGCGTCCGGATGCTCAGGGGGCCGATAGTGAAGCTAAAATTTTTCAGTTCCTCGATTTCGATGTTGCTCGGCAATTCGGAAAATGGCACTGGAAAATAAGTGCTCTCCATTTGGCCGGTCAGCGCGTTGATGAGGCCGGTGCGCGCGCCTTCGCTGCAAACCAGCCGCAGACGGCAGCGAGGATTATAAATGGGCGCGAAGAACGGAAGGCCCTGGATATGGTCCCAGTGCGTGTGCGTAATCAGCAACGTGAGATGAAGCGGACGCTTCCTGAATTCGGCGGCCAGCGCGTTTCCCAGGCCGCGCAGGCCGGTGCCGGCATCCAGAATAATGATTTCGCCGCCGCTGCGGACTTCCACGCATGAGGTGTTGCCACCGTAGCGCACGGTGCCCGGTCCCGGAGTGGGAATCGAGCCGCGCGCGCCCCAGAATTTCAGCGTGGTCGCGATTTTAATGGGTTAACTGTGCCCCACTTTTGGGAAAAAGAAAGGAAAAGTTGTTCCCAGCGTTGAAACGTTGAATCGTTAAAACGAAGTGACGGCGACCTGAATCTAACGCGGGCCGCCACGATTATCGTTTTGATTCGCGGATTTTTTCCCGTCTGCTAATTTGAAAATAGCATGGCATTTGAATTTACGTTTCTCGGCAGCGGCACTTCGCAAGGTGTTCCGGTCATCGGCAAGGAATATCCTCCGGATTTTCTCGCCAACCCAAAGAACTGGCGCACACGCCCGGCCATTTACGTCGCGACGGACAAAGTCAAGCTGGCGGTGGACACGACTCCCGAATTTCGCATCCAGTGTCTCCGCGAAAAAATTCTCTGGCTTGATGCCGTGATTCTCACGCACGCGCATGCCGACCACATCATGGGCCTGGACGATTGCCGCCGCTTCTGCGATCTGCGCAAGGGTGCGCTCCCGATCTATGCCAACGCTCATACCATGGAAAATGTCAAACGCGTGTTCCTCTACGCGTTCGATGGACGGCCCATCCCGCCGGGTTATTTTCATCCCGAACCTCGAGTGATTGACGGGCCGTTCACGCTTGGCGATTTGGAAATTATTCCCCTGGCGCTGCCGCATGGGTCCATCACCACAAGCGGCTATTTGTTTGTGCAGGATGGCAAAAAGCGACTGGCTTATATGAGCGATTGCAAGGAGGTGCCGGCCGCCGCGCTGGAAATGGTGCGGGGCGTGGAGGTCGCCGTGCTCGATGCCTTGCGCCCGAAACCGCATCCCACGCATATGAACCTGGATGAAGCGCTCACGACCGCCCGGCGCATCGGCGCGGCAAAAACGTATTTCACCCACCTGACGCACGACTACGATCATGACAAGGCCCAGGCCGAACTTCCGCCGGGAGTATGGTTTGCGTGGGACGGGCTGAAAGTGGTGAGTGGAGAATGTTGAAGGGTTGAAGGGTTGAAGCGTGGTTGAAAAGGGAAATCCATTTCACCTGTCCGCGTTCCAACCGTCGCAAATACGGTTGCCGGCTAGAAGGTCATGTGGCATGAAATGGCCACAAGCTGCCCGCTTGCTTTTTATCGCACTCAGTGGTTCAATAAAGGACCTAATAATCCACAGCGCTAACCCGCCTATTCCCATATGGTTCCAACGCGTAATACTGACAATCGACGACGCGAACCGGCCTTATGGGCTGTCCTGGTAACAGCGTTGCTGGCGATCACGCCGGTAAAATCCGCCGCAGGCACATGGAGTCCCCTCACGACGGCCCCACCCGTCGGCGTGAACTCGGCGCTGGTACTTAGCGATGGCACGATCCTGACTGACAACGGTTCAGGACAATGCGCGCGGCTGACTCCAGACATTCACGGCAGCTACATCAACGGGACCTGGACGCAAGTCGCTTCGATGAATTACAGCCGCTTGTTCTTCTCGAGCCAAATGCTGACCAACGGGACTGTATTCGTGGCAGGCGGCGAGTATGGCAATGGTCATGATCATGCGGAAATATACGACCCATTGAGAAATATCTGGACGCGAATTTATCCCGACCCGGTTCCCGCCGTTGGCTTTTCCGATGCAATTTCTGAAACGCTGCCGAATGGCAATGTGCTGGATGCGCCCGTCAGCGAATTTGGCGGTTGCCTGATTTACAATGTCGCTTCCAACAACTGGCAGACGGCGGCGTCCACGGCAAACCAGAACGAAGTGTGCTGGGTAAAACTGGCCAACGATAACATCCTCACAATTAACACTGCTTCAACGAATGCCGAGCACTATGTCCCATCGCTAAACGAATGGGTTTCAGACAGCAGCGTCCCGGTGCCGCTGTACGACAGTATTGCCGAGTTGGGACCCGGATTCCTGCTCCCCAACGGCAATGTGTTTTACATTGGCGCCACGACGAATACGGCCATCTACACGCCCGGCAGCACCGTGACCAGCGTCGGCACCTGGACCGTCGGGCCGGCCATGGTGTTCGGCACCAATTCACTCGGGGGCGTGGATGCGCCGGCGGCGATGATGCCGGATGGGAATATTTTCTGCGCGCTGGGCGCGGTTGGCGATTTTAACTCGCAGACGTTCTTTTATGAATACGACTACGTGGCAAACCGCTTCACACAAGTGAATGCGCCAGACGGCAGCGCGACATATGGCGCCGGCACTTTTACCACCAGCATGCTCGATTTACCGGACGGCAACGTCCTATTCGTCGGCGGCCAAAATACCACTTCGTTGTACGTTTACACACCATCCGGAACGCCGTTGGCCGCCGGGCAACCGGCGATCAACAGCATCACCGAAAACATGGATGGCTCGTACCAACTAACAGGGACCAATTTGACGGGCATCACGCAGGGAGCGGCCTATGGGGACGATGAGCAAATGAACAGCAACTATCCTCTGGCGCGAATGACGAACAATGCGACGGGAAATGTCTATTACGCCCGCACCTTCAACTGGAACAGCACGAGCGTACAGACCGGCAGCCGGATAATTACCACGGAATTCAATTTGCCGCAGAATTTGCCGTCCGGCACTTACTCGCTCACGGCCGAAGCCAATGGGAACGCGTCCGCGCCGGTGACATTTAATTACGCGCCGCCGCCCGTACCCGGCGGCCTTACGGCCATCAGCGGCAGCAATGGCTATGTTCCATTGACTTGGAATGCCAGCGCGGGCGCGACGGCCTATAACGTGAAACGATCTTCGACAGTCGCCGGTTATTACAGTACCCTGGCGACGGTGACAGGGTTGTCGTTCACGAACTACGGGCTCACCAGCGGCTTGACGTATTACTATAAAGTCGCCGCCATCGGGAGCGGAGGCCCGAGCAGCGATTGCGCCGCGGCCGAGGCCACGCCGGCCGGGCCGCCGTTGCTTCCCGGAACAACGCAGGTGAACCTCGCCGGGAACTATAATCGAACGGGAATTTTTACCGATGGCCGGACGTTTGCGACGGGCTTTGACGGAGGCGCTACGTCCTTTTCAGCAACATTGCTCGGGACAAACCTTTTGTGGAATAACCTGGTTTTCGATTTCGGGCCTTCGAATGCGAACGACGTCATCTCCTGCGCGGGCCAGACCATCACCCTGCCGCAGGGGAATTTTAACACGTTGCAAATCCTTGGCGCAGCCGTGAATGGCAGCCAGACTTCGCAAACATTCACCGTAACATACACGGACAACTCTACGGCCACGATCACGCAGAACTTTAGCGATTGGGCCAATTCACAAACGTATCCCGGCGAATTTACGGTGATGACGATGCCCTATCGCGACGAAAGTAACGGCAGCCGGCAAATATTGAATGTGAGCGTATACGGCTACGTCATTGTTCTGGATCAAACCAGGACCGTCAAAAGCATCACCCTGCCGAATAATTCCAATCTCGTTCTCATGTCGATGAATCTGGCCAATGACAGCGCCCAAGTCTCATTAGCCGCGTATTGCAATCGCCCGGGCATCTACTCGGACGGCACCACATTTACCAACCCGGCGACGGGTGGTTTGGATGGGGACGGCAACGCCTACTCCGGCACATTGACCGGAAATTCTTTGACGTGGAGCAACAGCCTGTTTGCGTTTGGACCGTTCGATACCACGAATGTGATTAGCTGCGCCGGCCAGACTATCACGCTGCCGCCCGGCAATTATGCCCAACTCCAAATGCTGGCGGCCGCCGTAAACGGCGGCCAGTCTTCTCAACAGTTTGCCATCACGTACACCAATTCCACACAGACGATATTCCTACAGAATTTGAGCGATTGGGCCTCGCCGGCAAGCTATAGCGGCGAATCAAAGGCCTTGATCATGAGTTATCGAAATGCGAGCGATGGCACCGGACCCACCGGGACGCGCTATCTTTACGGCTATTCGTTCAAACTGAATCCGTCAAGAATCGTCCAGGGTTTCCGCCTGCCCAGTGACGCGAATGTGGAGATTATCGGCTTGAGTCTGGTACCCGAATGGCCGCCGACGTTTGGGCTGAATCCGCTGGCGCTCCCCGGCGCCGATGCCGGCCAGCCGTATTCGGCTAACATCGCAACCAATGCCAGCGAATTGAACAAAGACGCGCTGACGTTTGCCCTGGTCAGCGGGCCGTCGTGGCTGACGGTGGCGGCCAACGGCGCGCTCTCAGGCACGCCCGCCAACACGAACGCCAGTACAAATACGTTTTTAATCAGCGCCACGGACACCGGGGGCTTATCCAGCACGGACACAGTTAATATTTTCGTCACGGGCGCGCCTTCGTTCACTTTAAATCCGTTTATGATGCCGGGCATCGTGGCCGGCCAAAATTATTCGGGCACAATCGCGACCAACGCCACGGACCCGAACACGGGCGATACGCCGACCTTTTCGCTGCTCAGCGGTCCAAGTTGGCTGTCGGTGGCCGCCAATGGCGCGCTTTCGGGCGAACCGCTGTCGGCGAACGTGGGTACCAACACATTTACCGTAAGCGTTACCGACCAGGGCGGACTATCGGGCAGCGCAACGATGTTTATTCCCGTGACCGCTGCGCCGCCCATTCTGCCGCAAATCTCACAGCAATCGGGCGACCTGATGATCAACTGGTCGGGAGGCATTATGCCTTATCAGGTGCAAATGACCACAAACCTGGCCAGTCCGAATTGGCAGGACGTCGGCAGCCCTGTCAGCGTAACGAATATGCTGATCACGCCCAGCAATAGCGCGGCGTTTTATAGGGTTGTGGGGCAGTAGGGAGCAGAGTGGATTGTTGGATAATGGGATTGTTGGGTAAAGAAATTTTAAATCTTTCCCTATGGTCCGCTGATACGGTAAAAGCGGCCGGGCAACGTTGCGGTCGCCGGGCCGCTGCCGGAAGTGGTTTTTTAGCCATAGATTTGCACAGATGAATAACAGATTAGGGGAGCATCTGCGCCCGGTATGTATTTTCAAAATGGACCAATTCCTCGTCCGGAACCTTCATTGCATCACCGGACCAGGCATAGCTGATGAAGCCGGCAAAACCTACTTTATCGGAAGCGGCGCTGCGAACCATTATCGCCCGGTCCCAATCCTCTGCCGCGACGCCCTGGCGGCCCCAGGTCTTGTCAGGGGCGTCTTCAGTATTGGCAAAGTCTTCAACTAAAAACAGTCGATTGGCAGGAATGCCCAGATGCATATATTTCTCCTTTGACGCGCGGTATTGTGCTTCGCACCAATTTGTGGAAAACCCGTGGTCTTTGATGGTCTTGCCGCCCAGGTAACATTCAATTCCAATGGTCGCATTGGCCGCAACCGCCCGCCAATCCTCCGCGTGCGCTCCCGGACGCTCAAAAGGCGCGCAGAGCACCACCGAGAGGTGGTCCTTGTTTTTCAGTATGGAAACAACCTGGACGACCCATTTGCGATAGGCGGCGTCGACGGGCCATCTCCCCGCGGAAATCTCGTTGAGAATAATCCACTCAGGCCGCGCGCCGGTATGCGTAAAATCCTTTTGCGCATAGTCTCCAATCAGGGACGCTTTTTCCACGGCGGTCATCTTTTCACCGCTATTGAAAAAATTATAGTAAATCGCGAGCTGATTACCGTGGGCAATGATTTGGTTCCGATGCGCATCGGAGCCCATGGCAAGATAATGGCCGTTCGTCCCCCGCCAATTAAGAGCATCGAATTGCGGTTCGCAAAGATGATTCTCAATCGGACAATCGCAACAGAACGTGACGACGTCGAAATGATTTTGAAGCCCGGCGGCACACGGCAAACATGCGATCAGGAACAGGGCGCGTACCGAAAATGATTGGATGAATTTACGTAACCTTCTATTTCCCATTTTGTATCAGGCTATTTATTGATAGCATAATTTCAAGCCCCAACTATAGCCCATGAGCGGGCCATTGATTGGTGGAATTGAAAAGCGGGAGATTGTCATTGCGGATTACGACCCATCCTGGCCTGATAGATTTCATGGCACTAAAGCGCGCGCTCGCGAAACAGGATTGGCCGAGCATGGATGACTACGCACGAGCTAAAACGGAGCCGGGACGGAACGAAAAAGCAGATGAAGTCCCAAGGGGATGGCTGGATTTCGCACTGCAATATAATCTTAAATCCGAAGCGCCGGTTTTCAGTCGTCCCTTCGGGACTTATACAAATACCGGATTTGAACCCGGCGTTGAAACGCCGGGCTATTTCCGTTTGTCCCTGCGGGACACCATTCCATAGTCCGCAATCCAGGTGGCCGCGGTGCAAACCGCTAGTGCCATCCGCCGTGTCCGTTATTGCCTTCGCCGTGGCCGCCGTTATTGTCCGGGCGACCGCCGCCATGGCCCCAGGCGTCGGGGTGTCCGCCAGGGTGATAATCATGAATGTCATGGTCGCGCTGCCAGGCGTTGTGCATTTCCTCCTGGTGCCGCATGTCGCCCCAGGGTGTGGGATGAAAATCGCGGTGCGTGTAGACGACCATTCGGTCGTGCGGCAGTCCGACATCGACGAACACGCCGTGGTCATACCGGTACCCGAATACAACCGCGCTGTGATGGTACGCAAAATACATGCGATCGTGCGGCACGACCCAGAGGCGGTAGTTGTGCTCCCAGAAATGGTCGTATGCCACGAACGTGAAAAAGCCCGCGCCCAGACCGAAATCAAAGTCCACGCCTACGCGCGCGCCGCGGTAGAACCAATCGCCGTTCATAAACACCGCGCCGGGCGGCAATGGCGCCCAGCCGATGTAACCGTCATCGTCGTCATGACGCCAGACGACCCAGGCCGGGGCGTAGTCGAAACCGGGTATCCAGATCCAACAGGGATCGGCACCCAGGTTCACATAAGCCCAGCGTCCATAATGAAATGCAATGTCGCCCCACGGATAATCGGATTGCCAGAAATAGCCGGCATCCGTGTATTCCCAATGGCCACCGTCGTAATACGGACGCCAGCCCGGGCCGACTGCCGGTTCCCAGCAAAGGCCGTAGCCGGGAACGTTCACCCAGGTTCCGTACGGGGCCAGTTGCTGCTGATAATAAGCCAGCGTGGGAGCGGGCGGGACGGCCGGCGCCTGCATTGCCACAGGCGCGGGCGTTGACGGCGTCACTTGAACGGCTTGCCAATTTGCATAGGTCGAACCGTCGCGTCCGGCCAACACGAGATAAAACGGTCCCGTTCCCGCCGGAACGCTTTCGGTCGCCAAGGTCCCGTGGTCGGCGTCAAGCAATGTCACCGACGCCAAACCGTCGCCGCCGATTGAAACCTGAATTGTATACGGCACGCCGGCGACAGGATAGGGATACAGCTTATTACCGAGGGATGAGACGGGATAACCACTGCCGGTGTGGTTGAGCCAAATACCATAATCCGGTGACTGTCCGCCGCCGGTGGGCACGTTAAAGCGCGCTCCCCCAAGCGGACCGAATAGACCGACATGGACTTCGCCGCGCGGACGGCCGCGTCCGCCCAGATGGCCGGCCACGTCCAACCATTGCTGCATATCGCCGCTGACCAGATAAATCTCAAATGGAATCGCGTCCTGCGACATGCCCGTAACCGTCGCGCTGAAGGTAAACGGCGCGGTGTAAGGCGCGGCGGATTGGATGCCCATGAATTGTTTGTGACCGCTAATCCCCGACATTTGCAGTCCAGACGGTGAAAATGACAGCGTGGGCATGACGAGCGATCCGTTCATGGCACCCAGAGAACTTAATAGCGGCGATTGCGTTTGCCAAAAAGCGGGATTCAAGCCGGCGTCGGTATAAAAATTGTCCAACATCGGCGCGGGCATCATGGGCGGCACAGAAATTTGCGGAGCCGGGGACGGCGCAGGGATGGGAGGCGGAGCGGTTGACTGATCGGGCGGAGGCGGCGAACCACCACCCTGGTCTACCGGCGGCGGTGTGGGCGATGACCCGCCCGGAGCCGGGACTGCGGTTGTGCCCGGCGCGGGAGTTGCGGGGGTGGCGGTCTGACTGCTCACATTGCTGGCTGTGGCCAGCAGCGCGCTGATGACGGCCTGGGATACGCCCTGGCTGTTCAGATAAATAATATCGTTCGCGCTCAACTTGTACGATTTTCCGGTGCTGGCGATGTAATTGGTGATGACGGAATCATCCATGTGCTGCCGCGACAGGGTGAGTACTTCCTGAACATCGGGTGAGAGATCTGCAGGGGCCATCTGCGCCTCACAGGTGATGCCCATTCCCAGGCACGCCAGGCTGATCGCTACAAAATATACGAAAAACAATTTCATGCTGTGATTTGATCCGTTGGTCCTTGATACGTTATCAATTTTATTATTTAAGTCAAGTATCTTTTCCGCAATACGTTTTTTGTCCAAACGGGAGGGCGCACATAACGCGCGCCCTCCCAGGTTTCCTCGTTCCTCCCGCCCAATCGAAGGGTTTGATTGAAAAACCGCGGCCGCGAGGGGCGGCGACGGTTTTTACCGGCGCCCATAATGATCATGGCCGTGATATCCATGTCCATCGTTGCCGCGATAGCCATGCCCGTCATCATTATCGCGATGCGTATAAACGACATGGACCGGCGGCGTCCAGCAGCCAGCCACCCAGGTTCGCGCCGCACCGTAACCCGACCAATAACCCGCCAGCCAGGTGTAACCCGGTCCCGGGCAGGTTGGGACGGTTTCGACGACCGGCGCCACCACGACAGGGGCCGGGGCCGTCACCACAGCGCACGGCGCCGGAGCGGCGACTACGACCCGGGGCGCCGAAAAACCGAAAGATATACCGAAATAGGCGCCCGCATGGGCTGATAGACCGACCGCGCCGATCAGCGCGGCCGTGAGTAGCAATTTCGTTTTCATAAGATTCAATTGTTTATTTTTTTCTTTTGGCTGCGGCCCTTTGCCGCATTGGCCTTCACTGGCCTATACGGGGACGGGAGGGGGATCTTGCAGGAAAAATCGCGGTTTAGACTAAAGATTCTGAAAGGGACTCCATCGCGAAAAATCTTGAGGCCGCGCTTGCGTCCTGGAGTGCGGCGGCAAGCGGAGCGCGACGCCGCTTTCGAACTGGGTTCGCCAACCGAACATCGGAAGCCGAGAATCCAATATCAAATTCTTGTCATCAAATTTTCCGGCATTTATTTTTCACAAATGTCCACATCTGTCGCCTGGCCACATGCGCCGACTCATCAGCTTGCGCATCACGACGCAAGCGCGTTAAACAGAGGTTGGAGTTCTTACGATCGAGTAATTTTTCCGCCTTTCATGCGGGCGACGAGATTAAAAACATCGCGCTGGAGGCAAAATTTAACATCCTCGCGCAATTCGGGAATTGCCAGCAACTGTCGGGCGTTTTGAGATTCGCAAAGGGCCCCGGATAGATTGCTCTTTGATTGCCGAAAAGTTGCCAGGGCTACCCGGGCGGAATCGGATAACACCGGCGTTTTATTTCCGCGCGCAAGCGCCTCGCAAATCGCGCCGACGGCCAGGACATCCTCCAAAGCTGTGTTTTCACCGGTTCCTGCGCAGATGAGCAGGACGTTTTCACACCTCGAACGGACCAAAAAGTTCGCGGTCACGCTGAGGTTTAAAAACGCGGCGGCCAAAACTATCTTCGCGCCGGCACAGGCGCGCAAGGCGCGCGTTCCGTTGGTGGTCGTGGACACAATTGTTCGGCCTTTCACTTTTTCCGGCATAAATTCGCGGGGCGAATTTCCGAAATCGAACTCTTTGCCGTTCACCCGGATTTTTACCCCGTGTCGCTCCCCGGCTGTCAAAACCCGAGGACGTTTCTCTTTTATTTCCAGCGCTTCGGATATTTCGCTCACCGGGATAATGGCCGCCGCCCCATTATTCAGAGCGGTGATGAACGCGCTTGTCGCCCGCAAGAGGTCAAATACGACGCAGGCCGTGCCCCTCAAATCCTGTTTGGACAGGCGCGGCAATTCTGCCGGCGTAAGAATGACGTCAAGATTCATGGCACGTCCTCATATAATGAAACAAATACTGCTGCGCGTAACCGGCGTGAGGGCCGAAATGCGTGGCGGCGAACTTGAGCAATTTTTGTTTATTTATTCGGCGCTTCGGAAAATACAGCGTCCGCAACGCCCGTTCCACCCAAACATCCACCGGAAAGGCCGAATCGAATCCGTAAGCAAACAGTAAAACACAATCGGCGATTTTTTCTCCGACACCGCGCAATTTCATCAGTTCCAAACGCGCTTCCTGATAGCTCATATGCCTGAGCGTCTCCAGGTCCAATTTTCCTTCCGCGACCTGCCGCGCGGCCGCCAGAAGGCTGGGCGCGCGAAAACCCATGCGACAATCGCGCAATTGCTTCTCGGTCAAACCCGCGACCCGTTTCGCGGAGGGAAAGGCGCGCGATAAATCGTTAAAAATCTCCGGATTTTCTAAATTTGAAATCTCTTCCCCGAAACAATTGCACAATCGCGCGACGATTTGACGGATCTGCACAATCTGTTTTGTGGACGAGAGAATGAACGACGCCAGGCATTCCCACGGTTCCTGCCGCAGAACCCGCAATCCGCGACATGCTGTCACGGCGCGATTCATTGGTTCGTCATTGGGAAATGTTTCCAGGACTTTTGCCAGCTCAACGTCTGACTGCAAAAATTCCCGAAGCCAATCCCAGTTTTCCGCCGCGGTATCCGTTTCCTTAAAAATTCCGTCGCAGCCCGGCACCATACCGGAATCTGTTTCCGCATATATTCCACTGGAATCCGCCCTGAGCCGCAGAGGCCTGTTGCCGACGACTCCCACCCAGGAATTGCCGTGTCTGCGCCAGCGAAAAACCTGGCCCGAATCCAGCGTCGCGGCCAGATCGTAGTCTTTCGCAGGCATAAAAACAGCCGCCTGCTCTTGTTCCGGTTTCATTTCAAATCGTAACATGCCCAAAGATGCAGTTGATGAAATTGGCGACCGCGATCCTGGACATTGCGGACGCCCAGGTCCGTGACCTTTTCAAATTCGCCCTTGATCTGCGCCGGCGGCGCATGCAATTTCGGCGGTTGGATGGCTACCGGCTCGTGTCGCAGCCACTTGCCGAGCCAGGCGGGCTCCAGCTTGCCCGGCCCCAGGTCTTCAACATAAATCGCGTTCTCGCCCCGACGAACGGCGCGATAATTATATTCCGGCCAGAAATAGAATTGATTTTCCGGCGTGTCCGAATCCTTGCAATAAACAAGAGGCATTTTCAACGCCACCGCTTTGCGAGCCACGGGCGAATAAAACGTACATTCGCCGACAATGGCGTATTCGCCGCCGATGACAAAGGCCGGCTGGTCCTTCGAAGCCAACTTTTCGCGCTCCTCTTCCACGAGTTGCGCAACCAGGTTCCACGCGCGCACCCGATGCAACGGGTCCACGGGCAGATTTTGTCCGGCGATTCTCCCGATGACGTCGCTGTCATGCATTGGGACTACCATCAGGAATCCCAACGCCAGTCCAACGGCTAAAAATGGTTTGACGAACCGTGCCCCGGCACGCAGCCATTCGTTCCAGTAAACGGCCATCAACAGGAACATGGCCGGCACAGCGGGCGCGACCCAATTCGGCAAAATCCGCGCCCGAAACGAATAAAGCGCATGCCCCAAAAGGACCGGCCAGCTCATGCAAAACAAATACAGCATCAACGGCGACTTCTTTCGGAGGAAAAAAGTCCCGGCCGCGGCCCAGATGGCGCCGATAAAGAAAATCGGATTCAGCAATGCGGCTTCGCTTCCCAGGAATTCCCCAAAATATCTGAATGTGGGAGTCCATTTGGCGTTCAAGCCGGCGTTGCCGGCTACGTGATGGACGGTGATCCAGGCGTGTTGCGCGTTCCAGATAATGACCGGCAGAGTGCAGAGCAGAAAAATTCCCAGCGCCAGCCAGGGTCCCGAATTTCGCAATTGCGCGCGCGCCGGCGGCCAGAGCACGAAAAAAATGCCGAAACAAATAATCTGGTAAAACGCGCTGTATTTGCAAAGAAACGCCAGCCCCATGGCCACGCCCACGATGGCCCAATCCCGCGTTTGCCCTTCCGGCTGCACGGCACGCCAGCCGGCGACGAGCGCCCAGGTCCAGCACAACACCAGCGGCGGGTCGATTGTCATGAGGACAGAACCCGCGGCGAGTAACGGCGTCACGCTCACGATTACCAACAGCCAGAATGCCACGCGGCCTCCGATTTCACGGACTAAAAATGAAAACGCCATCCAGCTCAGGACCGCCGCAAACAACGGCGAAAAAAAGCGGACGCCAAAATCGCTGTCTCCGAACAGGCTCGTTCCCGCGAATTGGATCCAGGCGATGCCCGGCGGCTTGCTGTAATACGACCATGCCAAGTGCTTTGACCAAAGCCATTGATACGCTTCGTCACCGCTCAACTGGACCAGTCCGCTTGCGACGTAAATCCAGCGGCCAATCAGTGAAGCCATCACCAACAGGAATCCGAGCAGGAGCCAATGGGAAGGATCGGTTTCCGAGTCTTCGGCGACCTGCTCGGGCGCATTCGGATTTAAAGTCAGAGCCTCCTCACGTCGGCTGCTACGGATATTTGGCGCGATTGGGTTGAGCAGGGACGGCATTCTGGCATGCCAAAGCGGGAACCACGCCCTCCCCAATGTTTGCCAGGCCCACTGCACGGCCACGGCCACGCTGGCGGCATAGCCGGCGCCAAGGATCGCCCCTGCCAGGACATCACCGGGATAATGCACGCCGCAATAGACCCGTGAAAGCGAAACCGCCACCGCCATCAAAAACACCGGCACGATCAACCACAATTTGTGCCGGTAAAAGATAAACGCAATCATCGTGGCCGCGAACCAATTGGCCGCGTGTGCCGAGGGCATGCTGCCGGATGTTGTGCAGCCGAGTCGTTCCACGACGTCCGACAGCGCCATGCAAGGACGCGGGCGATGCACGGCATGTTTAATCGTATTAACCACCAGGCCGTTTCCCAGCGCGCCCGCGAGCAAAATCAAGATCGCGCACAGACGCGCCCGCGCCCCGCCAAAAATCATCGCCGCCACGAACGCCAGGGCCACTGCCAGCACAAACCAATGCATGACATTGCCTGCGCCGCTTAAAATGGGCATCAACCAGTCAAACAGCGAGTTGCTCAACGATCCATTGATGAAATGAAAAAGCGCCGTATCCAGCGCCTCCAGCCAGTGCATGGGATAATTAAAGAGGAAAAAGATGTTTAAGTCCACAGTCCGGAGTCCTCAGTCCACAGTCGATGTCCTGTGTAGGACGAATGCTTTGACTGTGGACTGTGGACTTCTAGGCTTGCAACGCCACGAGCACTTCTGCCGCGTGCTCGTCGGGTTTCACGGCGCGCCAAATCTTTTTGATGCGGCCATCGCCGCCAATCAGGAACGTGACACGATGCATTCCCAGATAGGCGCGCCCCATGAATTTCTTTTCGCCCCAGACGCCGTAGGCCTCCGCGATTTTGTGGGCCTCGTCTGATAGCAGAGGAAATGGCAGTTTAAATTTGTCTGTAAATTTCTTGTGAGACTTCGCCGGGTCCTTGCTCACGCCCAAAACCTGGGCACCGAGCTTCCTGAATTCCGCGAAATGGTCCCGAAACCCGCACGCTTCCTTCGTGCAACCGGGCGTGTCGTCTTTGGGATAAAAATATAAAACGACGTTTTTGCCTTTGAAATCGGAAAGGGACAACTCCAAGCCGCCCGTCGCCATTGCCGAAAAATTCGGGGCTTTGTCCCCTTCCTTCAATTCGACCGTTTTCTTTGCCATAGCGCGAGCGAGGTTATCCGGATTTTGACAAATTGCGCAACCATTTCCGAAATAGTCGTCGCTGACGCCGTGGCACTGTTGCTACATCTATACCAGGCATTTCAGTGTTTGTATCCCAACCACTTCATGTTAGTTTCTGCCGCGTCACTGGCCGGGTCGGATGCAAATCTTCGTCATCAATTTGGATCGAAATCCCGTGCGCTGGAACCGCATGGCAAATCTCCTCGTCGGCCTGAATTTCCGCCGTATTGCCGCCGTGGACGGGAAAAATCTGGAGGGACCGGAATATAACACACCCGGACGGCAGATCTGCCCTGAAATGCTTTCCCGCTACAATCGCGCCTGCCTGCTGAGTCATCGCATGGTCTGCCAGGAATTCCTGTCCGGTTCAGACCCTTACTGCTGTGTGCTGGAGGATGACGTGCTCATCAGTCCGGATTTCCCAGATTTCATGAACGGAATTGACTGGATTCCGGCAGATGCACACGCCGTGAAAATCGAGACCATGGGCGGAAGTGTATGGCTGGCCGGCAAAACCATCGTCTGCCTGAATCGTGTTGCAAAGCGCCTGCGCTCGTCTCATTTGGGTACAGCGGGCTATGTGGTCAGCCGCCCAGGCGCTCAAATAATCCTGGATTTGACCATTAAGCCCGATCGCTCCATCGACCGCCTCCTCTTCGAAGACGACGGACTGAAAAAACTTCGGACATATCAATTGGTCCCAGCACTTTGCATTCAATCCAGCCGGAGTGGCGAGAAAATGATCATCCAGGAATTGGAAAGCACGATCCAACCAAAAGCTACAATATCCGTGCCTGCGCCTCGCAAACCCGCTTGGAATAAAATCCAGCGGGAATTGTCCCGCCCTTTTCGTCAGCTGCCGGGTTTTCCCACATGGGTCGCCAGACATTGCCAGGGCACACGCAGGCATCGCGTCCCTTTCGCCTGATCAGGACGCTTGTTCCTGGACAAAGCTGGTACGGTTAAAGCTTCTATCTGATTTGTAAGAAACATTAATTTAATAGTCATTATTGATGGATCATCTTGAAACAGAGCTGGATGCGCTGAAACAGCGGCTGCTGACTATGGCAAACCACGCCGAAACGGCGGTAAGCCAGGCCATTAAGGCGTTGCTGGAGCGCGACGACGTCCTGGCGAGGCAGGTCAAAGAGAGTGACAGGGTGATTGACCGGTTCGAGATTGAAATTGATGACATGGGAATTGGACAACTGATCAAAGCGCGGCTGGCGGCTGATCTGCGTTTGGTCACGGTGGCCACAAAGATTGCGCACAACCTCGAGCGTATAGGAGATGAAGCGGCGAAAATCGCCAGGCGCGCTGTTGATTTGTCTGGCGAACAGCCGATTACCGTCCAACTGGACATCGCAAACATGGCGAGTCTTGCGCTGGACATGCTTAAAACCGCCCTGAACGCTTTCGGCGACCGCGATCCGGCGCTGGCACGTAGCGTTTTGCCACGAGACAATGAGGTGGACCTCTTCAACATGCAGACCCACCGGATCCTGGCGCAATTCATGGTAGAATATCCCGACACGATACAACGGTGCCTGCATTGGATGGTCGTTTCGAAGAGCCTTGAGCGCATTGCCGACCACGCCACGAACATCGCCGAAGACGTTGTGTATCTTTGCGAGGGCCAGGATATTCGGCATACGGACGCGAAAAAGAAACGCGTTAATGAGATTTTGTCCCGCTGAAATTGCTTAAACCTTTGGATGCCGCGCCTTCTGGATTTGGCTGAAGATGCACTTTCGATGAACCGGGGGGAACTGAAATGATCCGGGAAGAAACTTCATGTTTGCGAAAAAATTGTTTGAACCCGAACACAAATTGATGGATGCTTCAGTTGCGGGTTATTTGCCAGTCGTACTCGTTCATTGATGGAATCGAATCGATTAATTCAAACAGTCGTCGCAGTTGTTCTTCCCGGCCGCGATTTGAAAAAAACTTCGCACGTGTCAGTGACCGCGTTGCATGCTGGAGCCGCTCAAACAGGAGAAACTGGCGCATAGGCAAAGCGCTAATTGTCCGAGCGGCATTTAATATGTGTGGTATTTGTGGCACCGTGGCGCTTTCCACAGCGCTTGAACCGGAAATCAGCCGCCGTAACGTTGCGGCGATGCTGAAATCCATGGCTCATCGCGGACCGGATGATGTTGGCTTCACAACGACGGCGTCCGCGGTTTTGGGCGTGACCAGGCTTGCGATCCGCGGACTGGCCGACTCCAACCAGCCAATCGTAGACCGCGACAGTGGTGTGACGGTCGTCTGCAATGGGGAGATTGACAATCACCACGAGTTGCGACTGTGGCTGGCGGAGCGCGGACGGCCGGTGAATCGTGAAACCGACGTGGCAGTCCTTCCGGGTCTTTATCTTGAACTTGGCGAAAGGTTCGTTGAGAAGTTGATCGGCACATTCGCCATTGCGGTTTGGGATCCCCGGCAGCCGCGGCTTGTTTTGGCGCGGGATCGTGTCGGCGAACGCCCGCTGTTTTTCGCCCGGCGCGGAAACGAAATCATTTTCGCCACCGAATTCGCCGCGCTCGCCGCTGAATACCGTTTGACAGCGAAACTGGACCGGCCGGCATTTAAGAATTATCTGCAATTCGGAATTTTTCCTTCGCCCTCGACGCCTTTTGTCGAAATCCAGAAAGTGGCTCCCGGCCAACTCGTCCGGATTGATGCAAGCGGTATTCATCGCTCCCTTTACTGGCGATGGCAAATTGCGGCAAAACCAAAAGAAACTCCGACGCTGGATTCGTTCGACGGGATCTTCCGAACGGCCGTCGCCCGGCAGACGGACGTGGACGTAAATTTCGGAGTGTTTTTAAGCGGCGGCATTGATTCATCGCTGGTGGCCGCCGTGGCACGCTCGTTGTATCCACAACGCTCCTTGAAAGCCTATACTTTACGCTTTCACGAAGAGTCGTATGATGAAGGCAATTTCGCCGAGCCAGTGGCGAAGCAATTGAAGATGGATCTCGTGAACGTATGGGTGGAACCCAACGACGTGCGAGACGGCTTGAAGACACTCGTGCGGTTAGTGGGCGAGCCGCTGGCGGATCCGGCATGGATTCCGGCGGCGTTGCTGGCGCGACGGGCGTCGAAGGACGTTAAACTGGCGCTGGTGGGTGAAGGCGCGGACGAATTATTTGGCGGGTATCCGACCTACATTGGCGCCGGTGTGGCGAACCAACTCGCGCGGCTGCCCGGCTCGTTCCGCAGGCTAATCCGGCAGGCGACCGCAGCTCTGCCAGCGACTGACAAAAAAGTGACGATTTCCTTTTTGCTGAAGCGATTCGCTTCGGGCATAGAATTAAAGGGACTGCCGCGGCACCAAACGTGGATTTCGAATATTGCCCCACCGCTGCTGCAACGATTGACCGGGGAACTTGTTGACTCTGTCCCTCCCGAGATCGAAGACGGATGCCTGCTGGACCAATTACAACGATGGGATTTGGAACACACGCTGGCCGAAGGACTGCTGACAAAGGCCGACCGCTCAAGCATGAGTTCGTCCCTGGAACTGCGGGCTCCGTTTCTGGACGCAGCCGTGATGGAGTTTGCCCAACTGCTTCCCCGGAACCATCGCATCAAAAGATTCCAGACGAAAGTTTTTCTCAAGCGATACGCCATGCGTTACTTGTCCGCCGACATTGTGCACCGCCGGAAACGGGGTTTGTCGGTTCCGATTGGCGCCTGGCTGCGGGGGCCATTGCGCGATTGGGCGGAGGCGGCTTTGAACAATGCGCACTTGGAGCGCATTGGAATTTGCACGGCCGTTGCCCGGGACCTGTTTGCCGAACATATTTCGGGCAGGGCAAATTATGCTCGCGCGTTGTGGACATTGATCGTGCTCAGCGAATGGTTCGATTGGATGGAAGCGCGGACCGCATGTGAGGACGAGTGCCAGCAGGGGCAAAATTCATCAGAAGAAACGTTTGCGGACTTGCAAAAACCCTCCGCCAGGTCCGTTTGCCTCACCCCAATTCAATGAACGAGGATCTTCGCCGCGATACAATCACGCCGTCGAATCATTTAGAATCTCAACTTCGCGCCAACTCCGGGCAATGGCTATTGTGGGGTTACATCGTCATTGGAGTGCTGTTGCTTTGGCGTTTATATTATGTAGCGAGCGGTTTGATTGAAGTAAGCCCGGATGAGACATTATTCTGGCTCCAGTCCAAACATCTGGCGTTGTCTTACTACTCCAAGCCTCCGTTGACGGCTCTGACAATTTTTCTGGGAACGTCCATTTTTGGCAACAACGACCTGGGCGTGCGGTTCTTTTCACCCGTTATTGCCGCCATTCTTGGCGTCGTCTGTCTTCGGTTCTGCGCTCGTGAACTAAACGCGCGTCTTGGCTTTGCGCTGGTCCTCATCACCAGCGCCACACCGCTGTTAATGGTCGGGTCCGTCATAATGACAATTGACCCGTTGAGTGTCTGCTTTTGGACGCTCGCGACGCTGGCCGGTTGGCGCGCCATCCAGCCCAACGGAGGCGCATGGCAATGGGCATGGGTGGGGGTTTGGATGGGTATGGGTTTTCTGAGCAAGTACACAGCGCTCTTCCAGTGGCTTTGCTGGGCGGTCTTTTTTGTGTTGTGGCAGCCGGCACGTGTCCATCTTCGCCGTCCCGGACCGTACCTGGCGTTATTGGTCAATTTAATACTCGCGTTGCCAGTATTGATTTGGAACGCGCAAAACCATTGGATCACAGTCACACATGTTGGCGGACGGGCTGACTTCGGCCACCTCTCTCAATTCACCACGCGTTACCTCTTCGAATTCATCGGGGCGGAATTTGGATTGCTTAATCCCGTGTTTTTCGCGGGAATCGTTTGGGCGGGCATAGCCTTTTGGCACATGAAGCCGCGCGATTCTCGTATGGTCTACTTTTTCAGCATGGGCGTACCACTCATCTTCGCCTATACGATGCAATCCTTTCACGCCAGGGTGCTCCCCAATTGGATCGTGCCGGCCTATTTGCCCCTAATGTTTGTCATGCTCATCTATTGGGAACCTTTTTGGTCGCGGTTATGGGTTCGCCGGATCTTTTACATCGCGCTGATCAGTGGATTGCTCGCGATGATATTCATGACTGACACCCGCATCGTTAAAGTCGTTACCGGACGCAATCTGCCAGTCAGAGCAGATCCGTTGCACCGGATTCGCGGGTGGCATGAAACGGCTCAAATTGTCGGCCAGGCCAGGAATAATTTGCTCAAGGAGGGCAAGCCCGTCTTTATCATTTGTCCCGACTACAGCACAGCCAGCGAAATTTCATTTTACCTGCCGGAAGCCCGGGCAGCGGTGACTGGAGAGCCGATAGCGTACTGTTGGGACTCGGACAAGCCCATCACTGAATTTCACTACTGGCCCCAATACGATTTTTGGAAACGCACGGGTGACAATGCGATTTTCTTCGAAATCGTCCCCCTGGCCAGGCATAGCGATGTACCGTCGCCTGACCCAGTCCAGCCTCCGGAAGAGTTGCTGGCGAGGTTTCACAGCGTCAAGAGCATTGGCCGGTTCCCCGCTGATTTCCGGGACCGGCCCATGCGATGGGTGGAAGTATTCGAGTGTCGCAACCAACTGTAAGTTATTTTGATTTCGGTTATCATATCACAGTATTTGTGGCCAAAAAGCGACAGGATTTTCAACAGGATTCTACAATTCCATATTTTCAAAAACATATAGCGCGAACAACACCAGAGCAGCGACGATTGCTTCCACTAAAACAATGATTACCCAATGCCAAGTTTTGGTTTTCCAGCCCTTAAGGAGCATAAAGGCCGGCGTCAAGGACAGGCATGCGTAAATCACCTCCATCGCCAGCACAACGAGCCACGCGGGGAATTGCATCTCCCTGAAATTGGCGATCGCGACATAAATCACCCACAACCCGGCCAGGCAACATGCAAACGCGCCGAGGTAGAGGATAAATTTTAGAATTTTTTTCAGTACGTTCATTGTCTCGTGCATCGCGTATTACGATATTCTGGAATTTGTACTATACTAAATTAAGAAGCGACTCATCGCCACATGTTCAAAGAAATGCATCTGGTTTGGCGGTTCAACCGTGGTCACACGGACGCTCTACACGAGATTTATGACCTGCACAAGCATGACCTTGTCACGCTCGCTGCGGCGCTCCTGGTTGACAAGGCGGAGGCGGAAGACGTTGTCCATAACGTCTTTGTTGGCTTCATTCGGTCCGGTGGAAGGTTCCGGCTGACCGGCAGTCTGAACGGGTTTTTGGCCACTTGCGTCGCCAACCGGGCCCGTAACCAGAACAAATCCAGGCGGAACCAGGCATCTTACGAAACTGATGGCGGTGACGCTGCTGCGCCAAACCATGAACGTCCCGACCTGGCAACAATCTTCGGAGAAGAGCTCAAGTCCATCGGTGGCGCGTTGTCGAAATTACCCTACGACCAACGGGAGGCCGTCGTCTTGCGGCTGTGCAGCGGGATGCGCTTTCACGCGATTGCCCGAATGCAAGGCGTCTCAATCAACACAGTTCAGAGCCGTTACCGCTACGGTCTGGACAAATTGAAAACACTCTTGAACATGTCCATCGCGTTTTGCTGGCAAATTTGAAAATGAGAGGAAACGAGGCGGCAGCAAATTGAGGAAAAGTTTGGCCATTTTTAACCGTTCTTCGTTTCCTTCGTAAACTTGCAACAGCCCCCGCGTACAGGATGAACTTTAAAATTGTTCTCAGAACGTTGCGGTAGCTCTTACGGTCTTAGGCTTCTGCATTCTCGCACCGGCGGATGATGGAATCCAACCACTGAACCAATGGCCCGAGCTGTGTCTGGTCCGCTCGAAAATTGAAATCCAATACATTGCCGTTAATTTCGTAGCGGCCTGCCGCATGGATATGGCCGATGTGATTCACAGTGAGCGTAAGACGCACTGCGCTCTGCTTGCTCCTGCCCTCTAAAGTGGCTGAACCAGCCAACGTACTATCGAGCTCTCGCAGGTCTGCAGCGAATCGTGACAGAGTCGCAGGGGGGATGCACATTGGCGTGAGAGCTTGGAAAAATCCGACGCGCAATTCGCCCTTCAGGGCGATGCCCCGCTCTCTAGCGGAAACGTCGTCAAGCGCAAGCCGCCATGAGTCGGCGTTGGGATAGCCAAAAAGTACGGACTTCATAAGTGGCGTAACGGTTCAAAGCTGAAACACGGTGTGGCAAATGGCAAGGGGAAATCTAAGTTGACAACTACGCATTCCGGGCATGCATCTCCATTTGAGCGCCCACCTATAGCAACGCGATCTGATCCGTCTCCTTCTGTCGTGCATCGCGCTTTTGAGAGAAATTCTCCAACGTCTCCATGTCGGCCGCAATGGCCATTCGTTCGAAGGAATGCGTCCGTTCGGAACACTTCGCATCCAACAGCTCGAAAAAATTCTTCGGCGTCTGCCAGAAATAATTCTCCAGGCCGGCAAGAAGCTCGCCGGCTTGTGCGCCGAAGTTTAGCGTCACCGTATCCGGAAGCCTGCCGTGGATCCAGCCGGCCGGGATTTCAGCGATGGATTTCGGATTTGTCGCGAGCCAAAGCAATCGAACCAGCGCGTGATGCAGAGGCCGGGCGCTGCCATTGAGTGGGCCAAAGCGCCGCCAGTCTGATCCGGGGACTTCCGTGACGCCCATTTCCAGTCCCTCACCGTTCTTCCGCCACACAATAAACCGCGGTTTGCCCGGCCAGACGCCGGCGCGATTGAACCTGGGTTTGAGCGAGCGCAGAAGTTTTGATTCGCGCCGCAGTGCCGCCGACTCATTCGGACAGAATTGAAATTCGATTCGGGCCACTTCGCGGACCATGCGCAAGTGCCGGCGCGGCATCCGGTCAGGGTTGGCGACGCGATAGTTGTTAAGGCGCTGTTTGAGGTCCCGCGCTTTGCCCACATAGAGCACTTTGTTGGCGGCGTCCTTCATGAGGTAAACGCCGGGCCTGCGCGGCGCGTCCTTGAAGAACGCCGCGCCCAACCGCTGGTCCAGCGGCCGGGGATCGGGGAAAAGAAGCGCCTGGGACATGACGGCTCAATTAAAATAATTAAGGAGAAAAAAGGCGAAACAATTTACGATTTACGATTTACGCGGGCTCCTTTGAAGAGTGTAAGCGCGCGCGTGGTTACAGACACAATTGAAATGGTTTCAGCCACACCTGTCAAAATTCTGCTCACGTAAGCGCAAAATCAAGCTCGTTTTAACCCCCCAATAATCCCCCATTATATGGCCATGAAATATTGAGCGCGTCCCGCCGTTTTTGACACCTGCAACCGTGGCCCGT